>DASXIA010000075.1:0-19165 GCA_036488155.1 Streptosporangiaceae bacterium
CGTCCCGCCGATCGCGGCGGCGTACGACTTCGCGAGCTCCCAGGCCTTTCCGGTGGCGTCCTGCTCGACCGCGACCAGGACCGGGGTGCCGTGGCCCTCCTCGTACTGCCGCCGGACCAGGTGGCCAGGGGCCTTCGGCGCGACCATCGCCACGTCGACTGTGTCCGGCGGCGTGATGTAGCCATAGCGGATGTTGAAGCCGTGGGCAAAGAACAGGGCGTCGCCCGGCTGCAGGTTCGGCTCGATCGCCTCCGCATAGAGCTTGCGCTGGGTGGTGTCCGGAGTGAGCACCATGATCACGTCAGCCCACGCGCTGGCCTCGTCCGGAGTGGTCACCTCCAGCCCGGCTGCCTCGGCGCGCTTGCGCGACCGCGAGCCCTCTGGCAGCCCGACCCGCACGTCACAGCCGGAGTCGCGCAGGCTGAGCGCGTGCGCGTGGCCCTGCGAGCCGTAGCCGAGCACGGCAATCTTGCGGGCCTGGATGAGGCTGAGGTCTGCGTCGGTGTCGTAATACACGGTGGCCATGGTTGTGGCGTCCTCTCAAATCACAATCTTCTGGGCGGGAACGGGGATTCAGGCGGCAGTGTCGGCCTGCTCGGGAACTGCGGTCAGGGCCGGTCCGTCATCGGTGATCACGTCGGCGCCGCGCGCCAGCGCGATGCGTCCCGTGCGAACCAGCTCGCACGTGCCGTAGGGGTCGAGCATCGCGAGCAGCGCGTCCAGCTTGGCCGGGCTGCTGACCGCTTCGAGCACGAGCGTGGTCGGGCTCATGTCCACGACGCTGGCACCGAACACGCCGGCCACCTCGAGCAGCTGGCCGCGCAGCGCGGGATCAACCCGCACCTTGATGAGCGCGAGCTCGCGCTCCACCGCCGCGCCGTCGGATAGCTCGACGACCTTGAGCACCCGGACGAGCTTCTCCAGCTGCTTGCTGACCTGGTCGACCGGGGTTGACGCGCCGTCGACGACAATCGTGAACCGGCTGACCCGGTCGTCCTGTGTCGGACCGACCGCGAGGGAGGAGATGTTGAACGCGCGCCGGGAGAACAGCCCGGCGATGTGCGAGAGCACTCCGGGCTTGTTCTCTGCCAGCACCGACAACGTATGCGTAGTCATCAGATCCCCATCTCCCGGCGCGTCGCCGCTCTCTGCTCTTCCGCGCTGAACTCCGGGCCCAGCACGATCTCGTCATTCGGAAGCCCGGCCGGCACCATCGGGAAGACGCCTTCCCGGTCGTGGGTCCGGAAGTCCACCACCACGGGCACGTCACTAGGCGCCAGCGCCTTGTCCAGGACCGTGTCCACCTCGTCGGCGCGGTCGCAGCGCAGCCCGAGGCAGCCGTAGGCCTCGGCGAGCTTCACGTAGTCCGGGATCGCGGTGCCGAGCTCGACCGAGGAGTAGCGCTCGTCGTAGAAGAGCTCCTGCCACTGCCTGACCATGCCGAGGAAACCGTTGTTGAAGATCAGCACCTTGATCGGGATCTTCTCGATGGCGCAGGTCGCAAGCTCCTGTGCGGTCATCTGGAAGCAGCCGTCGCCGTCGATCGCCACCACGAGCTCGCCCGGCCGGCCCACCTGCGCGCCCATCGCGGCCGGGACGGCGAAGCCCATCGTTCCCGCCCCCCCGGAGTTGATCCAGCTGCGCGGCTTGGTGAATCCGTAGTGCTGGGCGGCGTGCATCTGGTGCTGGCCGACGCCGGCCACGATGATTGCCTCACCGCCGGTCAGGGCCGACAACCGCTCGGTGACGTACTGCGGCTTCAGCGGCCCGTCTGAGTCCTGCGTGTAGCGCAGCGGGAACTGCCGCTTCCAGCCGTCGAGTACGGCCAGCCAGTCCGCGGTTTCCGTGCGGCCGGTGTGCGCACCGCCCGAGCTGATGGCCGCGGCCACCGTGTCGGCGAGGGCCGCCAGTGTGAACCTGAGATCGCCGATGATCGCGACATCCGGCTTGCGGTTCTTGCCGATCTCGGCCGGGTCGATATCTGCGTGAACGATCCTGGCCCGCGGCGCGAAGTCGGACAGCTTGCCGGTGACCCGGTCGTCGAACCGGGCGCCGAGCGCGACCACGAGGTCTGCTTCCTGCAGTGCGGCTACCGCTGGATAGGTACCGTGCATGCCGGGCATGCCGAGCGCGAGCGGGTGGCCGTCGGGCAACGCCCCCCTTGCCATCAGCGTGGTCGTCACTGGCGCCTTGCTCAGCTCGGCGAGCCGGAGCAGGTCCGCGTGGGAGTCGGACTTGATCACGCCGCCGCCGACGTAGAGCACCGGCCGGCGGGCCTGCAGCAGCAAATTGGCTGCGGCACGGATCGCTGCCAGGCTCGGCGGGCCCGGCACCTGGTAACCGGGCAGGTCCATGACCGGCGGCCAGGACCACGGCCCGGTGGCCTGCTGAACGTCTTTGGGCACGTCGATGAGGACCGGCCCGGGCCGGCCGGTCGTGGCGATGTGGAACGCCTCGGCGACCGCCGCGGGAATCCGCGCGACATCGGTAACGAGCTCATTGTGCTTGGTGATCGGCAGCGTGATCCCGGTGATGTCGGCTTCCTGGAACGCATCGGTGCCGATCAGCCTGGTCCCGACCTGGCCGGTGATCGCGACCATCGGAACCGAGTCCATGTATGCGTCAGACAGCGCGGTGACCAGGTTGGTCGCGCCGGGTCCGCTGGTGGCCATGCAGACGCCGGGCCGCCCCGTCGCCCACGCGTAACCCTCTGCCGCGTGGCCTGCGCCTTGCTCATGCCGGACCAGGACATGGCGTACAGATGAGGAAAGCAGCGGGTCGTAGGTCGGCAGGATGGTCCCGCCGGGAAGCCCGAAGACTACCTCGACGCCCTGTTGCTCGAGGCTGCGAACGAGTGCCTGGGCCCCGGTGAGCTCTTGCACGACTAACTCCTTCTTGCTTGTGCCTGGTTTCCGGTCCAACAAAAAACCTCCTTGCCGTCTGGCAGGAGGTGGTAGCGCGAGCCCGGAGCGGGTTCGCGCTACGTGATAATAAGTACGAGGTACTGGCGGAGGCTCACTGCTGGTCCTGTCTGGCTGATGTCGTGTAGCTGAAGTTGTGCAGCCGCTCTGCGGCCGACTGACGCGGGGGGCGGCCTGGCTGTGCTTCCTGATTCGGGGGCTTCCCGACGTCCGGGCGGCCTGATCCGGGTCCTGCCCGGCCGACGCTGCACAGACCCGCTTCGTTGCGGGGCGCCCGCCTCATCGCGGGCCTAGCCGTTACTTCGCGTCAATACCATACCGCACGCTGGGACTAGCTGCTTACCGACCCTGTTACTGACGGCAGAAGTTCTCCCCGGTGTTCCTCGAAGGCAACGATCTCTTCCTCGTGCCGCAACGTCAGGCCGATGTCATCCAGGCCCTCGAGCAGCCGCCACTGCGCGTAGTCCGCAAGCTCGAATGGCTCGGTCACACCGGCGCCCACCGAAACGGTCCGCGCCGCCACGTCCACCACGACCTCTGCGTCGGGCTCCGCGGCCAGCGCCGCACCGAGCCGCACCGCCGCTTCCTCGGTCACCTGCGCGGGCACCAGGCCTGAACTGATCGCGTTGCCGCGGAAGATGTCGGCGAAGCTCGGCGCCACCACGGCCTGGAAGCCGTAGTCCTGCAGCGCCCAGACCGCGTGCTCACGGGACGAGCCGCAGCCGAAGTTCGGCCCTGACAGCAGCACCCGCGCCTGGTCGGCGCCCGGCTGGTTCAGCGGGAACTCCGGGTCGGCACGCCAGGCCTCGAACAGGCCCGCGCCGAAGCCGGTCCGCTCGACCCGCTTCAGCCAGGCGGCCGGGATGATCTGGTCGGTGTCCACGTCGCTCCGCGGGATGGCCACCCCGCGGCCGGCGACCTGCTTAAGTCCGCTCATCTGAAATCCCCGTTTCCTTACAGGTCTGTCGGCGTAGCGAAGTGCCCGGCTACCGCCGTCGCCGCAGCGACGGCGGGCGAGACTAGATGGGTGCGGCCGCCCGGGCCCTGACGGCCTTCGAAGTTCCGGTTGCTGGTCGAGGCAGAGCGCTCGCCGGGTGCCAGGATGTCGCCGTTCATGCCCAGGCACATCGAGCATCCGGCCGACCGCCATTCGAAGCCGGCCTGGGTGAAATGCTTGTCCAGCCCCTCCTCCTCGGCCTGCGCCTTCACCAGCGCCGAGCCGGGAACGACGAGGGCGCGGACCCCCGGGTGCACTTTCTTGCCGCGGACCACCTCGGCGGCCGCGCGCAGGTCCTCGAGCCTGCCGTTCGTGCACGAGCCGATGAAGACGGCATCGACGGAGATGTCCCTGATGGCCGTGCCCGGCTTGAGGTTCATGTAGGTCAGCGCCCGCTCGGCAGCCTGCTGCGCCGCGGGCGTGGCCGCCGTTTGCGGCTCAGGCACGACGTCGTCGATCGAGACAGACTGGGCTGGCGTGGTACCCCAGGTCACCGCTGGCCGCAGCGCGCTGGCGTCAAGGACGATCTCCCGGTCGAATTCCGCGCCATCGTCGGTGACCAGCGAGCGCCAATCGTCGAGCGCCCGCTCGAAGGCCGCGCCCTGCGGGGCGTGCGGACGGCCTTCCAGGTAGGCGAAGGTGGTGTCGTCCGGGGCGATCATTCCCGCCCGCGCGCCGCCCTCGATGGACATGTTGCACACCGTCATCCGGCCCTCCATCGACAGGGCGCGGATCGCGTCACCGCGGTATTCGATGACCGAGCCGGCGCCGCCGCCGACACCGAGAGCCCGGATTATGCCGAGCACCAGGTCCTTCGCAGTGCAGGCAGCCGGCAGGTCGCCCTCGACGGTCACGGCCATCGCCTTCGGCTTAGCCTGCCGGAGCGTCTGAGTCGCCAGCACGTGCTCGACCTCGGTGGTGCCGATGCCGAAGGCCAGTGCGCCGAAAGCCCCGTGCGTCGAAGTGTGGCTGTCGCCGCAGACCACGGTCATGCCGGGCTGGGTGAGACCGAGTTGCGGGCCGATCACGTGGACGATGCCCTGCTGCCGGCTGCCGAGCGCGTGCAGCGTGATCCCGTGCTCGGCGCAGTTGGTCCGCAGCCGGGCGATCTGCTCGGCCGCGAGCGGGTCGGCGATCACGCCGCTGCCGGTCACCGGGTCAAGGCCGATCGTCGGCACGTCGTGATCCATAGTGGCGAGAGTCAGGTCTGGGCGGCGTACCCCGCGGCCCGCGAGCGCGAGGCCCTCGAAGGCCTGAGGCGAGGTGACCTCGTGTATCAGGTGCAAGTCGATGTAGAGCAGCGGCGGCTGGCCATCAGGGCTGGCCACGACGTGGCGGTCCCAGACCTTGTCAAACAGGCGTGCTGTCATGTCCGTCTCGATCCCTCGCCCGATCTCGTCTCTGTCGCTGTCTCAGATATTGAGATAGCATGTTCAGATTATGGACAGCATACCGGATGCCGGACCCGCCACCACCCGAACCACCGGAGTTGGCGTGCTCGACCGTTGCGTTACCTTGCTCGACCTGCTCTCCGGCGGGCCGCGGTCGCTGCGCTGGCTGGCCGATGCCAGCAGCCTGCCCCGGCCCACCGCGCACCGGCTCCTGGTCGCGCTCGAGGCGCACCGGCTCGTGGCCAGGGACCCCGCCGCCGGGGCGACCGCGTCCGCGTTCCGGCTCGGACCGCGGCTGACCGAACTGGCGGCAGTGGCCGGCCCCGAGCTCGACCTGGCCAGCCTGGCCGGGCCGGTACTGGACCGGCTGCACAGCGCGACTGGCGAGAGCGTTCAGCTGTACGTGCGATCTGGTGATCACCGGCTGTGCATCGCCGCCCGGGACGCCGGCACCGGCCTGCGCGACAGCGTTCCGGTCGGCGCACTGCTCCCGCTCGAGGCCGGCTCTGGCGGCAAGGTGCTGCTTGCCTGGTCACCCGGCATGGCCGACGGTACCGGCGGAGCGGGAGGGGCCGGCGGAGCGGGAGGGGCCGGCGGTCCCGGCGGCGCGGACGGGACCGGCGGTGCCGGAGGTGCGGAGGCTGCCTCGCAGGCCGAGCTCGCCGCTATCCGCGGCCGTGGCTGGGCCGCCAGCGTGGCCGAGCGGGAGCCCGGTGTCGCCAGCGTCAGTGCGCCGGTGCTACGTGACGGGGTGCTGCTCGCCGCCTTGTGCGTGTCCGGCCCGGTCAGCCGGCTCGGCCAGGCGCCCGGCCGCAAGCTCAGCGCCGCGGTCGTCGAGGCTGCCGCCGAGCTGACGCGGGAGCTCACTCAGCCGGCCTGAGCTCATCCGCCGCATTTCATGATCGCAATCGAGCATGCGCTCAGCGGCGCGTCCGGCGGAGACGGCGGCGCGCTGCTGGCTCTGGCGCGATCAGCTCTGGCGCGACCGGCTCCCTACTGACCTGCCCCGCCGCAATCCGCTCCCCCGCAATCCGCTCGCCTGCGACTGGCTCGTCCGCAGCCGGCTCCCCGGCAACCGGCGCCCTGGCAGCCGGCTCCCCCGCAACCGGCTCCCCGGCAACCGACAAGATCGCGTCCGCGATTGCCGCCGGGCGAGTGACGATGTCGAGGTGCGCGCCTGGCAGCCTCGCGACCGGCCAGCCACTGGCCGCCGCCCGTGCTCCCTGCTCCGCATACGCCTCGCTGAGCAGCACGTAACCGCACCGTGTGCTCGTCCAGCCGGCCGGCACCGGCACATGGGCCTCGAAATAGGACAGCGGAAGAGCAGGCAGCTCGGCGCTGACAATCCGGCGCGCCAGGTCATCCGGGATCAGCTCACGCATGCTCTCCGGTCCGAACCAGTCAGACCAGGGCGGAAGCACTCCGCCGCTGGCCAGGCCTCGCAGGAACTCGAGGAACTCATCCGGCACAAGCGTGGTCTCGCCGGCCTCCGGCGGGATGTCGGCATCCACAAATACCAGTGCCCGGGCCCTGATACGGGTGCCGATCCGCGGCAGCAGCGGTCCGGCGCCGCTGTGGCCGACGAGCACAGGACTGTCGATGCCGGCCGACAGCGCGCCAACTGCTCCGACGAACGCGGGCCAGCCCAGCGCCGTGGCGGCCGGCGGGACAGCCGGAACAGTGACCCGGTGCCCGCGCGCCGCAAGCTCGTCAGCGACCCAGCGCCAGGTACTCGGACCGGTAACCGGGCTGTGCACTAAGACGAAAGCTCCCACCACCACATCTTGCCGGTGACTGGTGCGCCTTGGGAATGCTGCTGCGCACGCATTCTGCAGTGCTCTGGACGCATTGTGCCCTATGAACGCCTCAGGAGACAGCCGGGCAAGCCGCTCGCCCGGGTGACACCGGGTTCGGTGTCACTATGTTCACTGATTTCATCATCCGGGCCGATGCGTCAGGGACTCGCCTTCGGCTAGCTCCGCTTGCTGATCCAGGCGATCCCCTGGCCGCCAGGGGAATGAACTCAGTGATGACGCGACGATCATGTTGCTGGAGCGACGGCCGTCGCGGTCCGGGCCGCTGTCCGGTCAGGGGAATAGCGTGACGCGGCGGCAGGACGGCCGTTTCCACCGGCAGACGGGCCAGCGCCCGTACCGGGCGGTGCACCGAGCGGTGCTCCGGAGCGCCGAGCGGGTCTGGCACGACCTCCGGGCCAAGGACCTCCACCGGAGCGCCAGACAGTTCGAACTCATGCACCGGGCCTTGGGCTTCGCCGCCCTGGCCATCCTCACGGTGATCCCGCTGCTCATCGTCGTCGCTGCCGCTAGCCCCGCCCCGCACCGCGGCCTCGCTGGGTGGGTGGTCTACGGCATGGACCTGACCGGCTCCTCCGCCAGCGCGGTGACACGGCTGTTCTCGGCACCCGCCCGGGTGCTGGGCACGACGAGCGTGTTCAGTGCCATCTTGCTGGCCGTCGCCGGGGTGACGTTCGCGGGCAGCGTACAGGCCGGGTTCGAGCGGATCTGGGGCCTTCCCGCCGGGCCGTGGCACAAGATCTGGCGTCAGGCCGCATGGATGGCCGCCCTGATCGCCTACATCTACGCGGAGGCCACGGTGGGCACAGTGACGCACCGGGGGCTGGCCGAGACGGCGGGCCGGCTGGCAGTGGCCGCGCTGCTCGGCATCGCCTTCTTCTGGTGGGGACTTTGTTTCCTGGTCGGCGGCCGGGTGAGCTATCTGGCGGCGATGCCGGGCGCAGTGGCCACGGTGGTGTGCCTGGCCGGCCTGCGCGTCTTTTCCGGCCTTGTCTTCGAGCCGCTGATCGTCAGGAACGCGGTCAGCTACGGCGCGCTGGGCACCGTCTTGATCGTGCAGTCCTGGCTGATTGGCGCCGGCTGGGCCGTCTATGGCGGCCAGTTGTTCGGGCGCTGGTTCCACGATGCATGGCTGCGAGCCTGGGCGGACAGCCGCCGGGGCAGCAGGGAACCGGGCGGGGAAGAGGGCGGCCAGAACGCCCGGGGTCAAACTCCGCCTTCCGGGTAATCGGTAGTGACCGCTGCCGCCCTGCAGTATCAAGCGCGGGCGCCAGCGTGCTGCACGCTGCGCTCGAAGACCAGCCGGCCATCGCGGACGTCGACAGTCAGTTCCCGGCCGCTTGCGATCTCGCCATCCAGCAACATCCGGGACATCGGATTGTCCACTTCACGCTGGATGGTGCGGCGCATCGGCCTGGCCCCGAACTCCGGCTCATACCCGTGATCGGCGAGCCAGTCGACTGCTGCCTGGGTGAAGTGGACGATGACGTCCTGGGCATGCAGGCGGCGGCGAGTGCGCTCAAGCTGGAGCCTAGTGATCTGCCGCAGCTCCTCGCGGCTCAGCTGGGTGAAGACGATGATCTCGTCTATCCGGTTCAGGAACTCTGGGCGGAACGACTCGCGGAGCCTGTGCATGAGCTGGTCCTGCAGCACATCCTGCTGGCCAGCTTCTGAGGCCGCACGGTCGCCGGCGAAGCCAAGCACAGCGCCGCGGCGGGTGATGAGATCCGAGCCCAGGTTGCTGGTCATGATCAAGAGGGTGTTCTTGAAATCGACAGTCCTGCCCTGCCCGTCAGTGAGGCGGCCGTCCTCGAGTACCTGCAGCAGGATGTTGAACACGTCCGGATGGGCTTTCTCGATCTCGTCGAGCAGGATGACGGAGTAAGGACGCCGCCGGACGGCCTCGGTAAGCTGCCCCGCTTCCTCATAACCGACGTAGCCCGGTGGCGCGCCGACCAGGCGGCTGACCGTATGCCGCTCCTGGAACTCGCTCATATCCACCCGGACCATCCTGTCTTCCGATCCGAACATGGCCTCGGCTAGCGCGCGCGCCAGTTCCGTCTTGCCCACACCGGTCGGGCCGAGGAACAAGAAGCTTCCCACTGGCCGGTTCGGGTCGCCGAGCCCGGCCCGGGACCGCCGGATCGACTCTGCGACCGCCGTCACGGCCTCGTCCTGCCCGATCACCCGTTCGTGCAGGTAGCGCTCCAGGCTGAGCAGCCTGTCCTTCTCCTCCTCAGTCAGCTGCTGCACCGGCACCCCGGTCGATCGCGAGACCACATCGGCGATGTCGGCCACAGTGACTTGCGGTACCACGCTTTCGTCCTGGCTGAGCCGGTTGATCCGGTTCCGGAGCTCCTCGATCTGGTCGCGCAGCCGCGACGCCTGCTCGTACTGCTCGCTGGCAACCGCCTGCTCCTTGTCCCGGATGAGCTGCTCAGCCTGCCGCTCAAGATCGCGCAGGTCGATACTCGGGGTCTTCATCCGCAGCCGCACCCGTGCGCCGGCCTGATCGATGAGATCGATCGCCTTGTCCGGCAGGAACCTGTCGGTGATGTAGCGATCGGACAGCTCGACCGCGGCAAGGAGCGCCTCGTCGGTGTATCGGACCTGGTGGTGGGCCTCGTAGCGGTCGCGCAACCCGCGCAGAATGGCTACCGTGTCGTCAACGGTGGGCTCCGGCACCAGGATTGGCTGGAACCGCCGGGCCAGCGCAGCATCCTTCTCGATGTTCTTGCGGAACTCATCCAGCGTCGTGGCGCCGGCTACGTGCAACTCGCCGCGGGCGAGCGCCGGCTTGACCATGTTGCCAGCGTCCACTCCGCCCTCGGCTCCGGCGCCCGCCCCGACCAGCGTGTGCAGCTCGTCGATGAAGATGATCAGCTGGTCGCTGTGCTCGCGGATCTCGTCGATGATCGTCTTGAGCCGTTGCTCGAAGTCGCCGCGGTACCGGGTGCCGGCCACGACGCCGGACAGCTCGAGCTGCACGACGCGCTTGCTGCTCAGGGTCTGTGGGACTTCCTCGTTGACGATGCGCTGAGCCAGGCCCTCCACGATGGCGGTCTTGCCGACACCCGCCTCACCGATCAGCACCGGATTGTTCTTGCCCCGGCGTGACAGCACCTCGATTGTCTGTTCGATCTCGTTGTCCCGGCCGATGACGGGGTCAATCCGGCCTTCGCGCGCCATCGCGGTCAGGTCCCGGCCGAACTCGTCCAGCGTCGGGGTATCCGACCGGCCGCCCTGCCCCGGCGGCCGGCGGCCATGGCCGACCAGCGCCGCCTGCAATGCCTCGGGCGTCAGGCGAGCGCCAGCTAGCATCTGGCCCGCGACCGACTCCGGGTTGACCGCAAGGGCGAAAAGCATGTGCTCTGGTCCGATGTAGCTGGATCCCATCGCTCGGGAAATCTGGTGCGCGTCCAGAAGCGCCCGCTTAGCTCCCGGCGTCAGCTGCGGCGGACCAGTGCGGCTTCGCTGGTGGTCTAGATGACTGGCAATGGTGCGGGCCAGCCCGTCAGGATCCGCGCCCGCACGCGCGAGCAGCGCCCGCGTTGGCTCCAGCGTGCTGGCTGCCCAGAGCAACTGCTCGGTGTCCAGATCAGCGTCGCCCCACTGCGTCGCCTGAGCTGCCGCGGCAGCGAGCAGGTCGCGAGCCGGACCGCTCATCAACTGGGTGATATCCACCCGCTGACCCGGCCGCATCGGGCCGTCTCCGGCGCCGTAGATGCGGGCGAGGAAGTCATCGAACGGGCTTGCTCCGAAGCCCTCCGGCCCGGAGACGTCATTATTCATCACAAATCCCCCGATTTATGCCTGCTGCGTTGCCGCTAACGACGCCCTTCCCCGAGTGAGCCGACCTGACGCCCGCACGCACGTCATCTCTCTGCGTGACCGGGCGCGCCCGAGCTAGGTACCGCTGGGCGCGCCTCAGGCGGGCGATTAGCGCTCGCTGTTCAGGTCCTGCAAGAAGTCGATCAGGCCAGCGAAATACGTTGCCTGATCGTCATACATGGCCAGGTGGCTGCCTTTCGGGCAGTACAGGTACCGCCCCTTCGGCAGGCTTGTCGCCATCGTCTCCATGTGCGCCGGGTCCATGGTGTCGTAGCGGGCGCCGATGACCAGCGTCGGCACCTCGATCAGCGGGAGATCATCACTTCGGTCCCAGGCGGCCAGCTTGGCGTCCGCGCTGATGCCCAGTTCGCTCGGGCCTTGCATGGATACATAGATCGCCGGGTTGATATGCGCGAAGCCGCGCTGGACCGGATCAGGCCAGTCCTGGACCGGCATGCGCAGAACGTGGTGAACGTAGTGCTGCTGGTACAGCAGTTCGGTGTACCGGGGGTTGTCGATGTCGCCGCTGGCCTCCATCGACTTGATCTCGGCCAGCGCGGCCTGATCCATGGCCGGCATCAGGACCTGTTCCGCGTAGGCGTTATAGGCCGGGACGTCCGACATCATGTTGGAGATGACCAGTCCGCGCAGGTGCTGCTGGTAGGCGAGCGCGTACTCAATCGCGAGGATGCCGCCCCAGGACTGGCCGTAGAGCACGAAGTTGTCGCGGCTCAGGCCGAGCGCGCGGCGAACTTGCTCGACCTCTTCGACAAACCGGTCGACCTCCCACAACGACGGCTCGTCGGGCTGGTCGCTGAAACCTGAGCCAAGCTGGTCGTAGTAGTAGTACTCCACCCCCGCGGCCGGCAAGTAACTGTCGCAGGCTTCCAGGTACTCGTGCGTTGAACCAGGACCGCCATGCAGCAGCAACATTTTCAGATCGGGATTGTTGCCCACGCGCTTGACCCAGACCTGGTAGTCGCCAGCCGGGGTGCTCACCGGGATCTTCCTCGCGCCCCCGCTGACAACGTCGTCACGGCCGGAGTAATCCAGGTAGGTCGATAGCATGCAGTCCTCCTTCTTCGAAAGCGCCATCGGCGACCGGCGCCTGGGTGGCGGTGGCACCGCCGTCAGCCGCCGGCGGGCGCTCGAGACCGTGAGCAGCTTAACCCGGCGCCCCAGGGGAAGCCGAGAACGTGATCAGCCCGGCCGACGGCTGACTGACGCCGGCCGAGCTGAGGAGCCGCAGTTACTGGCGCGGCAGCAGCGGCCCGTGCTCGAGGCGCGGCAGCACGTGCCTGGCGAACAGGTCGCACTCAGCGGCGTGCGGGTAGCCGGAGAGGATGAACGCCTCCATGCCGAGTTCGGCGTATGCGCGGAGCTTGGCGAGCACTTGGTCGGGGTCGCCAACGATGGCAGCGCCCGCGCCCGAGCGAGCCCGGCCGATACCCGTCCAGAGGTTCGGCTCGACGTACCCTTCGTCGTCGGCCAGGTCGCGCAGCTCACCTTGGCGTAGCTGGCCGGTCGACGAGACATGCAGTGACTGGTCCCGCAGACGCTGCCCCGTCTCCGCATCGAGCCGGGAGATCAGGCGCCGCGCGGCGACTCGCGCTTCCGCCTCAGTGGCACGCACGATCACGTGCACGCGGTAGCCAAACTTGAGCTCCCGGCCGTGGCGAGCAGCCCGCGCCCGCATGTCCGCGATGATGGCCTCGACCTCGGGCATCGTGTCCGGCCACATCAGGAACACGTCGGCGGCCTGGGCGGCGACTTCCCTGGCTGCCTCGGACAGCCCGCCGAAGTAAAACGGCGGGCAGCCCCCGACTGGTCGGATCCGGGGCGGGTCGAGAGTCAGGTTGACGAACTCACCGCCCACGTCCACCGGTTTGCCGTCCAGCAGGTCACGCAGCACGCGCATGATCTCGAGGGTCCGGCGGTAGCGGGGTGCGGACTCTAGCTGCTCACCGGGGCGGTCGGAGGAAATGATGTTGATGGTGAGCCGGCCGCCGAGCATCTCGTCGATGGTGGCGAGCTGCCGCGCAAGCTGTGGCGGCCACATCTCACCCATCCGGACGGCGACGAGTAGCTGAAGGCGCCGCAGTATCGGGGCGAGACCGGCGGCGAACGAAACTGAATCGATCCCGGTCGCGTAATTCGATGGCAGCAGCAGGTTGTCGTAGCCGGCTTCATCGGCCCGAAGCGCGACGTTACGGCTGTGCTCCCAGCTTGACTTCAGCGCAGGGTCGGGCACGCCGAGGAACTCGTAGTCCTCGTCGCACAGCGGAGCGAACCATGCAACCTCGCAACCCACGCGTCGATCATATCGGCCGTGATCCGGGAGACTCCGGCACGCTAGAGCGCGGCGTTTAAGTCTCCCGGATCCCTGGGCTGCCTCAAACGATCGGGTGCATCCACCCGTAGCGGTCTGGCTTACGGCCGTACTGGATGCCGACGAGTTCGTCCTTGAGCAAGCTCGTGACCTGTCCGGCTTTGCCGTCGCCGACGATCCAGTCGGTGTGCTGGCTGCGCACGCCGCCAATCGGGGTGATCACGGCGGCGGTGCCGCAGGCGAAGACCTCCGTGATCTCGCCCGACGCGCAGCCGTCCCGCCACTCGGCTACGGAGACCCTGCGCTCGAAGGCCGGAATGCCAAGGTCAGGCGCGAGCTTCAGGAGCGAGTCCCTGGTCATGCCGTGCAGGAGCGTACCGGTCGCAGTGGGCGTAATGATCCGCGCGTGAGCGCCGGAACCGTGGACGAACCAGATGTTCATCCCGCCCATTTCCTCGACGAATTTCCGCTCCGCTGCGTCGAGCCACACAACCTGGTCGCAGCCGTGGTCAATAGCCTGCTGCTGCCCAGCGAAAGCAGCCGCGTAGTTGCCGCCGCACTTCGCTTCGCCGGTTCCGCCAGGGGCCGCGCGGGAGTAGTCCTCCGACAGCCAAACCGTGACCGGCTTGATCTCTCCGCTGAAATAGCCGGCGACTGGAGACGCGATGACCGCGAACAGGTACGACGACGATGGCCTGTTGACACCGAGGCCAATCTGCGTGGCGATCATGAACGGGCGCACGTAGAGGCTGTGGCCTTCGGCTGTCGGCACCCAGGCGCGGTCCTGCTTGACGAGCAGCTCAATGGCGCGGACGAAAAGAGAGTCGGGCAGCTCTGGCATGGCCAGCCTGGCAGCAGAGCGGTTGAACCTCGCCGCGTTGGCGTGCGGCCGGAACGCGGCAACGGAGCCATCGGCCTGGGAATATGCCTTCAGTCCCTCGAAGATCTCCTGGCCATAGTGAAACACCTGCGCAGCCGGATCCAGAGCGATCGGCCCGTACGGCTCGATCCGCGCGTCATGCCAGCCGTCTGCATCGGTCCACCGGATCGTTGCCATGTGGTCGGTGAATACGTGGCCGAACCCCGGAGCCGCCAGCAGCTGCTCCCGCTCGCCTGCGGGGACTGCGAAATTGCTGGCACGGATCTCGAAATCAAGATCGGGGTTCGGGCTTGCATCCATGGCTACGCTCCTCAGGGTTCGGTGTAGGTACGGGCCGTGCCGCGCCCCGACGCCAGAGGCGGCGGGCCGCCGGTCGCGTCGGGGCGCCGCACGGCCGTGGAGATTCAGTTGTCAGTTGCGGTGGCGCCGTCTCCGCCGTTGTCCCGGCGGTCCATTGCCTCCTGCACTGCTTCCTGCGCGCGCTGGCGGGCGCAGGCTTCGGATTCGGTTGTTGCTGTCGTCGCGGTCCGGCTGGTCCTGGACATCTCCGGTCTTCTCCTCGCGAGCAAGATTGCGGCTTGAACGAGGCGGGCCAGCTGAGGCACAACCGCTGTGTCCCGGACCTGCGTGCGCGGCCAGTGCCGCGTCCCTTGCGAGACAGCGCGGGCCGCGCGCTATCAATGGCGACGGGACGGGCAGTCAGGGCGGCAGTCAAGCCCGGATTCGCATGCGGCCAGCGCCTCAACCCCGTAGCGGGTCGCCGGCCTGCCCTGATCAGGTCCCGCTACGGCTGCTAAGGATGAGTACGAAGCGCCGCATGACACAACGAAGGGTAGCCGACGCCGGTGACCGGTGCCACGACCCGGGGGCAATTTTGTTGGACGACCAAGCATTTTTTGTAGCAGGGCGGTCCCCTGGGGCTGCCGCTTCCGGGCGGGCGCCACAAGGCTGGCGCTGCCGGCCTGGCGCGGAGTAGCATCTTGCCAGCGGCAGCGCATCACCTGCCCGCTTCCGAGCTACTCTCAGCCCGCGCCGACGGTAGCGACGAGGACAAGGGTCCACGACTCGGGTGCACTTCCACTGTCATGTCATTGAGCTTGGCGGGCAGGCGCGGGCAGATCCGCCGGGAAAAGATGATCATGACTCGCGATAAGGCACTCAAGAACTCCATCCGCCAGCGCATGGCCGAGACAGGCGAGCCATACAGCGTCGCCAGGCGCGCTGTCTTGTCAGATCCAGCCAGCTTCCCGGATCCAGCCGCAGCGGCAGCACCCAGCTCGGCCGCAGCCGGGCTGGACACGGAAGTTCCGGCGATGCGCGCTCCGCAACCGCCGTCGCCCAGCATGGATGGGCCGGCCGGCATGGCGGACTCGCTCGTTCCGGACGCGCGGATGGCCGTGCGCAGGAGCGTCCCTCCGCTCCCGCCGGTTCCGCCCGTCCCGCCGGTTCCGCCAGTTCCGCCAGTTCCGCCGGCTCCGTCAGCTCAGTCCGGCCACTCGCCGAACCGACCCGGCTGGCCGGAAAGGTCTTCGGCCGTCGACCAAGCAGAGCAGAACGCCGAACGTACCCAGCGTGAAGCCGAGCGCGCGCAACGGCAGGCCGAGCGAGCACAGGAAGTTGCCGACCGAGCGCAGGAACGGGCCGACCTCGCCCAGGAGCAGGCGGATGAAGCTCAAGAGGCGGCCGATCATGCCGCGGATTGGTCCAGCGAGGCTGACCCTGAGAGCGCACGGGCGCGGGCCGACCGAGTGCAGGAACGGGCCGACCAAGCGCAGGAGCGCGCCGACCTCGCTCAGGAGGCGGCCGACATTGCGCAGGAGGAAGCGGTTGAGGAACAGGACCGCGCGGACGAGGCGCAGGAACTGGCCGACGAAGCACGAGAACTAGTTGACGAGGCGCGGGAACTGGCGGACGAAGCAGCAGCGCTGGCAGAGGAGCGCGGGTTTGCCGGTGACCGCGGCGCAGGGCGGGAGTACGACCGGCGCAGCAGTGATGGCAGTCGCCCGGACGCCAGAGTCATCGGATTCGACCGGGCCGAGGAGATCAGCGAGCGATTTGATCGCTTCAGGCAACGAACGAGCGCGATGCTCGCGGTAGTCGGCGAGGAGTGGGAGCGCGCCTTCGGGAACCGCCGCCAAAGCTGACGGCGTTGTGCCCTTTTTGTCGGCTGCCTCAGGCTGTCGAGCAGCAGGGCGCGCACTGCATCATGCAGTGACGCCCTGCTGTTAACCGCACGCCAGGCGCCATCTCAGCACGATGGTTGATCCGACCAGAGCGGTCCCGAGTGGCAGGTCCCGAGCAGCAGGGCACGCCATGCGGCAAGCTCCGGCGCGCCCTGCTGCTGCCCCAGACGGGGTATCTGCCGCCTCGGGACAACCTGGTCTCACGACTGATCAGGCGCGCTTCGGAGATGGAGACGGAGTCGGGCCAGCCGGCCGATGAGACCGGCCGGGCACACTCGGCACGGGAGACGCCGTAGGGCCAGCCGACCGACCAGACTGACCGGGCACACTCGCCACGGGAGCCGGGATCGGGCCAGCCGACCGATGAGACCGGCCAGGCGCACTCGCCACGGGAGCCGGAGCCGGGCCCCGCTTAGGCTTGTGCGCCAGCGTGCTGGAGCGCTCGGTGTCAGAACTCGCAGTGCTATGGCCAGACGGCGCCGCCAGTGCCACACCGACGCCCCCGGCGACGATGACTGCTGCTGCCGGGGCTGCTACCCACCACTGCCTGCGCGACAATCTCATTCGTACCCTCCGATTCAGGCTGGCCGAGATGCCAGCACGTGTCAGTACCGCTGGCCGTAGCCGCCGGTTGCATCGAAGCGGCAGAAAGTTGAATCGCCGTGCCTCGGGCTCCATGCAGAGTCGCCTATGGTTGGGACGGCCTGCGAAGCACAGCTACGCGTGGGGAAAGGAGCCGGTATCCCGGGTGAGCCCTGACGAGTTCACCGAGTTTTACGCCGCCTCCTTCCGTCGGCTCGTCGGCCAGTTGTATGCCATGACTGGGGACAGCCTCGAAGCTCAGGACGCTGTTCAGGAGGCGTTCGTGCGCGCCTGGGAGCGGCGGGCGAAACTCGACGTGCATGGTTCGCCGGAAGCCTGGGTGCGCGCGACGGCATGGCGCATCGCCGTCTCGCGATGGCACCGCGCACGTCTCGGCAGCTTGCTGATGCGATCGCGGCCCGCACCGGCAGCGGCGGACGGGCCAAGCCCAGACCGCGTCGCCCTGATCGATGCGCTACGCAAAGTCCCGGCCGAACAGCGGCGGGCCGTCGTGCTCTACCACCTGTGCGATCGCACCATTGCCGAGATCGCTGCCGAGACGGGTGCTCCGGCCGGGACAGTGAAGGCCAGGCTGGCGCGCGGTCGCGCCGCGCTGGCCCCGTTCCTGCGGGAGTCGGCCGCGGCCGCCGGCACGACAGCAGCGGACGGGCGGTGACCGATGCCTGAACTCGACGACGAGCTCCGCCGCCTGGCCGATCAGGCGGCAGCCGCGGCCCAGCCGACGGCCGCGACGGAGGTCATCCGGCTCGGCGACCGGCGGCGGCGCAGGCGGATCGCCCGCAACTGCTCGGCTGCCGTCGCGGCTGCTGCCGCCGTCGTCGGCGGGGTGCTCGCTGGCGGGCTGCTCACTGGCGCGGGCGCACCCAAGCCGCCGCCGCCTGCGCCTCCTGCTATCCACCGGGTGAGCCCGGCGCCGAGCGCGACGGCAACGCCCGGCCGGACGGTTGTTCCGGTCCCAGTTCCGTCACCGTCGCGATCTGTCCCTGGCCCCAGCCCGGCACCGTCTGGCGACACGACCAGCCGGGCCGGCACGACGCCGAAGGCCGGCCCGCCGATCACCGGCCGGCCATGACCAGGCCCGGTTATTGGGGCCTCTGCGGACCGCACGGCGCGACGAGCCGGCCTAGAGCCAGCGATCAGCGGGTGAAGTGCTCGAACACGTGGCTGAAGTACCACGGCGGCTGACTCACCCCTGAGCAGGTGCCCGCGCCCTTGGTGCCCGGGCAGCCGCCGTTGTCGCGCTGCAGCGCCCAGAAGGAGAGCAGGCCGATCCCCCGCTGCTGCGCCCAGTGCAGGATCGTGATTGCGTCCGCGGTCGAGAACGTCTCGTCCGGGCCGAAGTCGTCGATGCCTGGCATCTCGGTGATGCCGATCATGTGCCATAGCTGACTCGACGTCGCCTGCGGGTACAGCGACGGCGACTGCAGCTGACTGTACAAGCCGGCCGCGGCGGTTTCGGTGTCGGCGACCATGTCCTGCTGCGTGCCGAAGTAGTAGTCGAAGGTCAGCAGGTTCACGGTGGAGATCTTCGCGCCGTCGTCGACCGCGTTCTGCAGCACCGCCAGCCCTGAGGAGGTCAGGCCGGTCGGGAACGTTGGCAGCGTGTAGGAGAACTGGATCTGCAGGTGGTGCTCTGCGGCCCACGCTTCGGTCATCGCGATGGCCTTGTTGCGCCGGTCGATACCTGCCGCGTTATTAAGCGAGTCCGCCTCGATGTCTAGGTCGATGCGCGGCGCGTGGTAGGTGGTGATCAGGCTCTCGTAGACCTTCGCGATGTCCTGGACGCTGCTGCAGCTGTCGGCAAGTTCGGTGCCGGTGGTGTCCGCGGTGTAGCCGCCGAACGACGGGATGACGTTTCCGCCGCTCCGTTGGATCGCGGCGATGTCGCTGCCGAAGCTGGTGGCAGCGATCGGCTGACTCGTGTCGCCATCCCAGTAGGCGGTGCACGAGCCAGCTGCCTCGGTCTGCAGGAACGCCAGCGACAGGAACTTGTTGCCGGACTGCCGGGCCTGAGCGGCCATGTCGCCGCTGGTGTTGTAGGTCTCGTAGTACGGCGCGGACAGCTGATCGGGCAGCATCCCGGCGGCGTGCTCCCCGGCCTGGCCAGCGCTGGCCACCGGCGCGGCATTGGCTCCAGCAGCGGTGAATCCGAGTGTGAGCGCAGTGCCGGTCACGGTGACTAGCGCTGCCAGCAGAGGGGTTAGTCGTTTCATCCG
>DASXIA010000134.1:0-10181 GCA_036488155.1 Streptosporangiaceae bacterium
CGTGATGACCACCAGCGTTGTCGCAGTGAAGAGGAATGCTGACTTCAAGCAAATTGTCTCGGTCCTCCGCCGGTTCCGGGTCAGCGCCTGCCCGGTCATCAACGACGCCGGCCACGTGGTCGGGGTGGTATCAGAGGCTGACCTGCTCTACAAGGAGGCCGCCAACGGCAGGGTGCCGGCGGGCTTGATCAGGCTGCGGTGGAGGCTGGGCGAGGGGTCAAAGGCCAACGCCGTGACAGCGGGCCGCCTCATGACCTCACCCGCGGTCACCATTAAGCCGGACGCCTCCGTCGCGGTTGCCGCCAAGGTGATGCAAGATCGCTGGATCAAGCGGCTGCCGGTCGTCAGCGATGACGGTCTGCTTATCGGCATCGTCACGCGCTCCGACGTGCTCAGTGTGTATGAGCGCCCGGACGACGACATCCTGACCGAAATCATGACCGCTGTCATTACCGCCGAGTTCGGCATGACTGCCAGCGCCTTCGACGTCACGGTGGCGTCTGGCATCGTGACGATCTCCGGGCTGGTCGAGCAGCCAGGCGCAGCGCTTGCGCTGGTGGCCCGACTTCGGCGTGTCGAGGGCGTCGTGGCGGTCCGCAACCACGTCAGCGTCGGCCAGCCCAATGCTGGCGAGCCCAGTTCCGGCCAGCACGGTGCTGGCTCGCTAGGGGGCGACTCTGATACGGCGGCCGGTGATCTGTCTGGCCGTTAGCCGGACATAGGCCGCCTTGTTGCCACCAGCCCATGGCTCGATGTTCAGCGATGCCGCGCGAGCTATCTCGCCTGGGTCGGTAATGACCCGCGCCTCACCGGTGACCAGCACGCTCCAGCCCTCGCTGAGCGCGTCATCAAGATGATCGACGTCGAATGAGACCGGGCTTTGGTGAACACCCGCGGCCACGCTGCCCTCGCTGCCGGTTCGAAAGACGACATCGTCTTCGTCCATCCGGAAGTTGACCGGGATCGCGACGGGTCCGCGTCCTGGCTCGACAAAAAGGAAACGACCGATGCCGCCGCCGGCCAGGTGCTGCCTGCACTCGGCCACCGTCATACTGTCGAGCACTGCGCTCTTCGCGGCCGAGCGCTGGCCGGGCGGCAGGTTCATCCCCGCGCCAGACAGCGAGCCCGGTGCAGTACCCAGCGCGGCAGCCAGCCGCATCATCGCCGCTTGAGACGGATTTGGTGCCGGGCTCGATTCGAGATAGGCCAGGTACTCCGGAGACATCCCGGCCCGCTCAGCGGCCTCGGCTATGGTCAGGCCGGCCCGGCTGCGCTCCTCGGCGATGCGCCTGCCGACATCAGTTCCGGCAGATTCGGCGTCATTGCCCACTTTCCCTCCACAAATCCGGGCAGCGGTCCGCTGTCCACTCTACGGACACTGAACTTAGGACTGACGAACGATGGCTTAGGCCTTTAGTCTGCCTTCATACAGGCTTACCGGTCCTGCCGCGGCAGCCAGTCGTCGCGCAAAGTCGGGCACAGAGCCTGGACGGAGGTGCCCCGAGATGCTGTGGCAGCGACCGGCGCGGTCGTGCGAGGAGAATCCGCTGCAGCGCCACGTCGACAGGATCGAGTCGGCGATCGTGGCTGGTCTCGGCGTTGCCTTCCTCGTCGCCGCGCCGTTACTGTGCATCGTCGCAGTCCAGGTGGCAGGGGCGGCAGCCGTCCGGGAGCGACAAGCCGAGCGCGCGTGGCAGCCGGTGACAGCTGTCCTGGAGCAAAGCGCGGCAGCCGGGCAGGTCGGAGTGGACGGCAACCTCGACACATCCTGGGTTTCTGCGCGCTGGGTCACGCCTGATGGCGCAGTGCGGCACGGTCTCGTAGCCGTCGCGCTCAACGCCAAGGCTGGCCAGCGGATGACCGTCTGGGTCACCCCAGCCGGTCAGCTCACGCATCCGCGGCTCACCAGGGCGCAGGTCCTTGAGTGGGAGGCTACCGGGGCCATCCTGGCGCCCATCGGCTTGGCAGCGCTGCTCGTGGTTGCCGGCTGCGTTGTCCGGGTACTGGCTAACCGCCGGCGCATGGCGGAGTGGACAAGGGGCTGGGCAGCTACTGGTCCCCGCTGGTCGTCGCTGCGGTAAGCGGGAGGACATGGTGCATTCCTGGGTGGTGGAGCGGCCGGCGCCGATCGACGAGCAGCCGCTCCGCCGGGTGGAGCGCGCCGAGCCGATGCCGGCCGCCGGTCAGGTGCGGGTGCGCGTTATCTGCTGCGGAGTCTGCCGCACCGACTTGCACCTGGCTGAAGGCCAGTTGCCGCCGAAGCGGCCGGAGGTGACGGTCGGCCACGAGATCGTCGGGCGGGTCGATGCGGTCGGACCCGGCGCGACCCGGTTCGCGATCGGCGACCGGATTGGCGTGCCGTGGCTCGGCAGAACTGACCAAACGTGCAAGTTCTGCCGCCGCGGCGACGAGAATCTCTGCTTGCACCCGGAATTCACCGGCTGGGACGTCGACGGTGGTTATGCCGATGCATGCCTGGCTGATGAGGCCTACGCATACCGGCTGCCGGAGCAACTGGACGACGAGCACGCCGCGCCGCTGCTCTGTGCTGGCATCATCGGCTACCGGGCGCTGAAGCGCGCTGCGGTTCCGGCAGCAGGACGGCTCGGAATTTACGGCTTCGGCGGGAGCGCGCACATCACCGCACAAATCGCACTGCATCAAGGGCTGCGGGTCCACGTGCTCACCCGCGGGGAGGGCAACCGCAAGCTCGCTGCCGAACTGGGCGCCGACTCGGCAGGCGACGCGGCGGATGCTCCGCCTGAGCCGCTCGACGGCGCGATCCTGTTCGCCCCGGCTGGCGAGCTCGTCCCGGTCGCGATGCGCGCGCTCGATCGCGGGGGCACGCTGGCCGTCGCCGGGATCTGGCTGTCCGACATTCCGTCGATTACGTATGCCAGCGAGCTCTTCGAAGAGCGGCAGGTCCGCAGCGTCACCGCCAATACGCGCGGCGACGGCGAGGAGTTCCTGATGCTGGCCGCGCGGCTGCACATCAAGCCGACAACGGTGCCGTATCCGATGGCGAGCGCACCGCAAGCGCTGTCTGATCTGGCGCACGGCCGGTTCAGCGGCGCAGCCGTCCTGCACAACTGACGTCTCAGGCCGGCTGCGGGCTCGCCAGGTGATCGATGATGTCGAGTACGCCGTCGATGTCCCAGGCGGCGTCGATCGCCGGAGCCAGCTGATTGCGCAGCTCTGGCTCAGGCGGGCCGGTTAGCGTCACTATCCCGCACTGAACTTCGACCTTGATCGCGTCCGGCTCGCCGAGCGCTATCTCATTGAGCAGTTCCCGCACCTGGCGAGCGACCTCAGAGTCTGGCACGAGGAAAACGCTCAGCAGGTCGCGCCGGCTCACCACGCCGACGATCTTGCCGTCCTGGTCGACGACTGGGAGCAGCTTGATGTGATGGTCGGTCATGAGCCGCCCGGCGCCCGCGATGGAGGTGTCTGGGTGGATGGTGATGGCTGGAGCCGTCATCAGGTGCTCGCCGGTAAGCCGGTCGTACCGGCTGCGATCGGAGCCGTGACGCGGCGTCCCGGTCCACCGCCTCCGCTGGCCTGCGTGCTTGTTCCTCGCCGCGATGAGATCACCTTCGGTGACCACTCCCGCGACGCGCCTGCCGAGGCTCAGCACCGGCACGCCGTTGATCTGATGCTGGACCAGCTGCCAGGCGATCTGCTTGAACGGCGTAATTCGGTCGACGGCGACGATATCGGTCGTCATGACGTCCCGCACCCGGCTATGCCAGCGGCCATGGTGTGTCGCTGGCTGGTGGTGCGGCTCGCGAGCCCGGGGACGAGGGAGAGGAGGGACCTGCCGGACGACTGCCTGCTCGCCCATCTCGCGGGCGACCTGATTGACCGCCCTAGTGACGTCTGGCTGCGTGGCCCGGCCGTGCAGCGAATCGTAGTAAGCCGCACCCAGATGCCGCAGCATCGCGTCTAGGTGCACATCTTTGCGGCCCATTTCGGCCTCCACTTGGCTAGTCGCCCGCTCGCGGGGCGGGCACTGCTCCGGCCACCACGAGTTTCCAGCCCTCGCCCGCATTCGCGGCGAGATCCGCCGTGCTGGCGGAATCGCTGCCGGGCAGGCCCTGGCCCTCGGGCCCGACCACCACGACCGGGCAATGGGCTCGGCTCAGGCACGTCCTGACGACCGGGCCGAGCGAGCGTCCGGCGAGCTGCCCGGACGCTGCGCCGAGTACGAGCAGATCCGCTCCCGCGGAGGAATCGACGAGGGCGCGCTCGGGGTTGCCCTCGGTCACCTCGGTGCTCACTTCGGCGGCCAGATCCGGACCGAGTACGGCTCGCACGGTCGCTGCCAGACCGTCCCTGGCGCGTTGCTGTCGCGCCGCCAGTTCCTGCGGAGCTGGCTCGGGCGCATAGAAGGCGCGGTGCTGGATCCGCCAGGCCAGCACGACCTTGAGCTGGCCGCGGCGGCGCTTCGCTTCGTCGGCCGCCCACCGCAAAGCCCGGGCCGAAGCAGGCGAACCGCTGACCCCGGCGACGATTGTCGGGCTGCTGACCGGGTTATCCATGGTGGCCCTCCGTCCCTGACCGCGTTGCCGCGTGCCCTGATTGCCACGAATTGCGCTGCTGCTTACTGCTGGATCTCGACGTCTGCGACACACGCCGGCCGGCGATGGCCTGGCGCCATGCCAATTCGTACGGTCAGGATCCCATTACGATAAGTAGCCGAAACATCGCGAACGTCGGCTCCCCCCGGTAGCGTCACGTGCCGCGCGAACCGGCCGTATCGGAACTCGCTCTGATGCCCGTGCGGCGCAGAGTCCGTGCGCTGAGCCTGCACGACCAGCGTACCGGCCGCCACGCAGACAGCCAGGTCCGTAGCCCGGTCAATACCCATCCGACAGCCCCCTCTGCCTCTCATCTCCCCACTTTTGCGGCACGCCGATCCGGTAGGTAGGGGCCAAAGGCAAGAGTCGCTACTGACGTCGGTCCCGGCCCGCCGCTGCGTTAGGACGCCGCAAGCGCCCGGCGGGCCTGGCGGGCCATCTCGATGTCCTCCCGAGCGGTAACGACGAGCGTTGCCGGGGCCGAGTTGCCTGCGCTAATGATCGCGTCGGCTGCAGCCTGGTTCCGGTCAGGGTCAAGCGTCACGCCGAGGAACTCAAGGCCGGCCGCAGCGGCCGCGCGGACCTGGCTGCTGTGCTCGCCGATGCCGGCAGTGAAGACAAGCGCGTCGAGGCCGTTCATCGCGGCTGCCATCGCGGCTATCTCCCGGCGCAGCCGGTGCAGGTAGACCTCGATCGCTAGCAGGGCAGCGGGGGCCCCGGACTCGGCCGCTTGCAGGACTTCGCGCATGTCGCCGGACGGCAGGCCAGACAATCCGGCCAGACCTGACTGCTTCTCGAGGCCGGCTGACAGATCGTCCAGCCCGAGCTGGCCGTGTTGCAGCAGCCAGACGATCAGCCCGGGGTCGACGCTGCCGCTCCTGGTCGCCATGACCAGCCCCTCCAGCGGGGTGAAACCCATCGTGGTGTCGACGCTCCGGCCGTGCAGCACGGCGGCGAGTGAGGCGCCGGCGCCGAGGTGACAGCTGACGATGCGCAGCTCGGCGGGCTCGCGGCCGAGCAACCGCGCCGCGCGCCTGGCGGCGTACGCGTGCGACAGGCCGTGGAAGCCGAACCGCCGCAGCCCGAACCGCGTCGTCCATCCAGCGGGCAGCGCATACCGGGCGGCAGCATCGGGCATCCCGGCGTGGAACGCGGTGTCGAAGCAGGCGACACCAGGCAGGCCGGGCAACAGCCGCCGGGCCGCCTCAATGCCGGCCAGAGCCCGCGGCTGGTGCAAGGGAGCCAGGTCGGTCAGCTCGGAGATGGCGGTGATGACGGTGTCGTCAATCAGTACGGCATGCCGGAACACGCTGCCACCATGGACCACCCGGTGAGCCACGACGGACGCCCGGGGTCCGGCCGAGGTCAGGAACCTCGTCAGCTCGGAGTGGTCCGGTCTGCCGTCCCACGCCTGCAGCTCGAGCGCGCCGTCCACCGTGTCGCCAGGACCCAGCAGGCTGGCTTTCAGACTGCTCGAGCCGGCGTTCAAGATGAGGACGCTAGCGGGCGTTCCCGCCGGTGTGGATGTCGTGCCGGATATCCCCGTGCTGGCTGATGTCATCGGGCCGACCAGGTCCAGTTCCTCACGTCCGGCAGGTCGTCGCCGTACTCCCTGGTCCAGGCGCGCGCCCTTACCCGCGAGTCGGTCATCTGCTGGCGCAGCCGCGCCGCCCGGGGTGCCAGCCCGGGCACTCGGTCGATGACGTCCATAACCAGGTGGAACCGGTCCATGTCGTTCATCATCACCATGTCGAACGGGGTTGTGGTGGTGCCTTCCTCCTTGTACCCGCGGACGTGGAAGTTGTTGTGCCCGTCTCGCCGGTACGTCAGCCGGTGGATCAGCCACGGGTAGCCGTGGTAGGCGAAGATCACCGGCCGGTCTCCGGTGAACAGCGCGTTGAACTCGGCGTCGCTCATCCCGTGCGGATGCTCGGTGTCGGGCTGCAGCCGCATCAGGTCAACCACGTTGACGACTCGCACCCGCAGGTCCGGCAGTTCGCGGCGGAGGATGTCGGTGGCGGCCAGCACCTCGAGCGTCGGCACGTCGCCAGCGCAGCCCAGCACGACGTCCGGCTCGGCGCCGTCGCCGTCGCTACTCGCCCACTCCCAGATGCCCGCTCCCCGAGAGCAGTGCAGTATCGCCGAGTCCATGTCCAGCCAGTCCGGATTCGGCTGCTTGCCGGCCACGATCACATTCACGTAATCGCGGCTGCGCAGGCAGTGGTCGGCGACCGACAGCAGCGTGTTCGCGTCCGGCGGCAGGTAGACGCGGATGACTTCAGCCTTCTTGTTCATGACGTGATCGATGAACCCAGGGTCCTGGTGGCTGAAGCCATTGTGATCCTGCCGCCACACGTGCGAGGTCAGCAGGATGTTCAGGGATGCTACCGGCCGCCGCCACGGCAGCTGCCTGGCCACCTTCAGCCACTTGGCGTGCTGGTTGAACATGGAGTCCACGATGTGGATGAACGCCTCGTAGCAAGAGAACCAGCCATGCCTGCCGGTCAGCAGGTAGCCTTCCAGCCAGCCCTGGCAGGTGTGTTCGGAGAGGATCTCCATCACCCGGCCATCGGGCGCGAGGTTCCGGTCCACTGGCAGCGTCTGCTCTTCCCAGGTCTTCCCGGTCACCTCGAGCACAGCGGTCAGCCGGTTGGACTCGGTTTCGTCCGGGCCGAAGATGCGGAAGTTCTGCTGCTCGCCGTTTCGTCGCAGCACGTCGCGCAGCATCGCGCCAAGTATCTTGGTCGGCTCGGACTCCCGCGCGCCGGGAGCCTGCACCGGCACCGCATAATCGCGGAAGTCCGGCAGGTCGAGATCCCGCAGCAGCACGCCGCCGTTCGCGTGCAGGGTCGAACCGAGCCGGCGCGTCCCGGCTGGCACGTGCCCGAGCAGATCGGGCTGCGGACTGCCGTCTGCCGCGAACAGTTCCTCCGGCCGGTAGGACCGCAGCCACTCGTCAAGCTGCCGCAGGTGGGACGGGTTCGTCCGTACCTCGGCCAGCGGTACCTGATGCGCGCGCCAGGTCCCTTCCACCGGCAGCCCGTCCACCTCGGCGGGCCCGGTCCAGCCCTTCGGCGTGCGCATCACGATCATCGGCCAGCGGACGCCAGGCTGTGAGTGGCCAGTCATGGCCTCGTCCTGGATAGCGCGGATCCGCCCGATCGCCGCGTCGAGAGTGGCAGCCATTTCAAGATGGGGAACGTAGCCGTGGCTGCCGGTCACATACGAAGGCTCGTAGCCGTAGCCGCGAAGCAGGGCGTCAAGCTCTTCCTCGGGCAGCCTCGCCAGCACGGCCGGGTTGGCGATCTTCCAGCCGTTGAGGTGCAGGATCGGCAAGACGGCCCCGTCGCTGGCTGGATTGAGGAAGCGGTGGCTGTGCCAGCTCGTCGCCAGCGGGCCGGTCTCTGCTTCGCCGTCGCCCACGACGCAGGCGACGATCAGGTCCGGGTTGTCAAATGCGGCGCCGTGCGCGTGCGTGAGCGAGTAGCCAAGTTCGCCACCCTCGTGGATGGATCCCGGAACCTCCGGCGCCACATGGCTCGGCACCCCGCCCGGGAAGGAGAACTGGCGGAACAGCTGATGCATCCCGGCGGTGTCACGCTGCACGCTCGGGTACGTATCGGTGTAGCAGCCCTCCAGCCAGGTGTTCGCCAGCGCCGCCGGGCCGCCGTGACCGGGACCGATCACGATCATCATCTCGGCGTCGTGGGCACGGATCGCGCGGCCCAGATGCGCCCAGATGAAGTTGAGGCCCGGCGTCGTGCCCCAGTGCCCGAGCAGCCGCGGCTTGATGTGCTCAGGTCGCAGCGGCTCGGTGAGAAGGGGATTGGCCATCAGGTAGATCTGCCCGACCGCCAGGTAGTTGGCGGCGCGCCAGTACCGGTCCAGCGTCTGAGTATCGGCCTCCGAGACCGGCCCGGCAGCCGTCGCGGCTGTCATGCGCGGCCACGGACCACGACGACCGGGCACGCCGCGTTGCTGACGCAGTGCATGCCTACGCCGACCAGTACGTGCGGCACGCCGGCGCGTGGTGTTGTGCGGCCCTCAGCTATGCCGCCTTCGTTGGCCATCGAGAGTGCCTCGCATTCCTCCTCGCCCGGTGCGGTCGCGGCCGCTTGTCATCATGTTCCCGGCCGCGGCAGCGCCGGGCCAGGGCCGATGGTCCCGGGGTGCATCACCTGCCTTCCCAACGGACAAGATCACTTACCGTTGGGCGGCCTTCCGCTCAAACCTCAATTCGCGGCAGGTACCGACGGCGCAGACGTCTGTGCCCCCGGACTTGACGGCGGGCTTGTCGGTGATGGTGACCCTGAAACGGGCGGCGAACTTGTCGGCGGCAGCGATCCCGAACTTGACGGCGACGGCGACGGCGACGGGCTCGACTCCACCGGCGGCTGGCTCTGGTTACCTGGCGCCGGGCCGCCGAGGCCGCCGAGGCTTCCGCCGCTCACGACCACGGTCGCGCGGGCACGGATACGGCCGATCTGCACCCAGACCCGCGTCTCGCCGGGTGACAAGCCCGTTACTTGTCCGCTGCGGTTCACTTTGAGCACGGCAGAATTCGCCGTCGTCCAGACCGCTCCAATCAGGTCGGCCTCCGGGGCGAGCCGGCCGTTGACCAGCAGCCCGTGAGCGGTGAGCTGGCCCGCTTGGCCGACATTCAGCCGCAGTTCATGCGGGCTGATCCACATCCTCGAGACCCGGCCGGGGTGGGCGATCAGCTCCAGCTGCTGCTGCGGGGAAACGGAGAAATACTCATCGACAAACGCCATGAGGCGCTGTTCGCTAACTCCGCTGGGCGTCTCGGGCACCTGGTAGCTCACCACGCCGTCACCATGGGCCGGCAAGTTCAGGTCCCAGACCACCAGGGGACTCGTAGCCAGCGGGGTAGCCGCGCCGGTGAATGTCACCGAATTGCCATGGGGCGCGACTGCCGCCGGGATGGGCTCAGCGAGCTGCGCGGTAACGGCCTTGCCGGACAGGTTGCTGACCGTCATGCTGACCCTGAGCGAGGACCCGCCTGACCCCGTCAGGGTCCACAGCTGCGTGATCGCCAGCTCGCCGGGGTAACGCTCGGCAGCGAACCGGTGGCGAGCAACCGGAGCTGGTGCGGGCCCGCGGCCGAACCAAACTGCCGCCGCAGCAGCTGCGACCAGCAGGATCACAGCCATGGCCGCGCCGACCAGCACCCTGCGGGAGCGCAGGGTCAGTGCAGACGCGCCCCCTCCGGCAGTCAGCCGCGACGTGGCGCGCGGGTCCGTGCCGGCACCGGCAGGCCCTGTGACCCTGACCGCGGGCCGGTCCCCCTCGGACACGTACGACTGATGGCCCAGGGCAGCGCGCAGCGCGGAAGCGAATTCCTGGCAGCTCTCATAACGGTCCGCAGGAGATTTCGCGAGCACTCTGGCGAAGACGCTGTCCACGGCTGCAGGCAGTTCCGGCCGCTCGGATGTCGTGGCAGGAGGCGGCGCAGACATGTGCGAGTACATCGCAGCCGGCCCCTGCTTGCCGGAATACGGAGGATGCCCGCACAACAGCTCGAAGGCAGCGCAGCCGAGTTGGTACTGATCGGTCCGGCCATCCACTGGCAACCCGAGGATCTGC
>DASXIA010000093.1:0-7623 GCA_036488155.1 Streptosporangiaceae bacterium
ACCATGAAGGCCATGAACAGCTCGACGCTCCACAGGTGGATGCTGTTGAAGAAGTGGCCGACCGAGTTGTAGTGGTACCAATCCGGGCCGCCGAGCGCGAGTGCGAACCCGGAAATGATGGCCAGCCCGAGAGTGGCCAGCGTCGCGACACCGAAGGTGTAAATCCACGAGGCGACGTAGGCCGGCTGGCGGTCAGGCAGCAACTTGCCAGGCGGCAGCAGCCGCAGCGCCTGGCGCCGCACGCGGTTGGTCCACATGTCCGCGTCCGGATCGTCAGCCGCAGGGCCGGGTTCCGCCGGTGCCTGGGTCCCGGCTCCGGCCAGGGTGCCGGTGCCGGGCGCCGCAGGCTGTCCATCATGCCGGGACGGGAACGGGACTAGCAGGGCGGCACCGAAAATCACCACCATGACGGCGATCACGACCAGGTTCGCCACCGAGATGTCGATGAACGACCAGCTCAGATAGGTGCCGGGATGATCCAGGTTGACGGCCGAGGCAGCATCTGCCAGTGCGTATAGGCTCATCTGTCTAGCTCCTTGCGGACTTAAACCTCATGCAGCGAAAAGTGCAACTAGAGCTTGTCCCGGCCTAGCCGATCGCAGCAGTGAAGACCGTCACCAGCCGGCGGGACGTTGGTCCTGAACTGACTGGGTTCACGTACCGGTTACTGCGTCAGTCAGGTAGCGCTCACCTGAATGCGAGTGGCGACCTTCGGCAGGCAGGATCTCGGCCTGCGCCCCGTTGGTCATGAGCTGACCGGCGTACTTCGCCGTAGTCGGGTGAGAGGGACTTCGGTCACCAGCGGGTATGTAGGGTCCAACGTCGGTAATCGCGACCAGTAGCAGGCTGGTGTCGCAAGTCCGGGCCGGCAGTGGACTTAAGACCCTGTGTAACCAGCTACGGGAGCGGTGTCATTGAGGTCGCGGGAGGGAGCCTCCGAAGCCCAGGTGACGTGTGAGAGGAGAGCGTCGTGTCCGATGCAACGCTCGAGAAACTCGACGAGGCAGAGTGCGTTCGGCTGATCTCGCCAGGCGGCATCGGCCGGCTCGTCTTCGCCGGGCGTTACGACCTGACCGTGCTGCCGGTTAACTTCGTACTGCACGATGGCGCGATCTTGTTCCGGACGGTCGCGGCGGGATCGACTGATGAGGACTTGCGCACCGGTATCGAGCATGCTGATTACCGCGTGGCGTTCGAGGTCGATGAGATTGACGCTGAATCCCATGAAGGCTGGAGCGTCCTGATCCAGGGGCCCGCGCATCATCTCGATGATCCGGGTGAGCAAGCCGGTGCTATTGCGGCCGGCGTCGAGCCGTGGGCCGGCGGGGAGCGTGAGCACTTCATCGAGATCACCCCGGCCCGGATCACCGGCCGGAGAATCCGGCATCGGGGAGAGGACGGCCAGTAATGCGCGCCATTGTTTATGACGGGCCCGGCAAGCACGCCTTCACCGAAGTGCCAGACCCCGAGATTACCGATGACGGCGACGTCATCGTGCGGGTTGATATGACCTCAATCTGCGGGACCGACCTGCATATCCTTCGCGGCGACGTGCCCGCCGTCCGGGACGGCAGGATCCTCGGGCACGAGGCCGTGGGCACCGTCGAAGACGCCGGCGCTGCCGTGCACACGATGGGGGAGGGCGATCGAGTTCTGGTGTCCTGCATCTCGGCCTGCGGCGCATGCTGCTATTGCCGCGAGAGCAGGTACGGGCAATGTCTCGGCGGCGGTGGCTGGGTACTAGGGCACACCTACGACGGCACGCATGCCGAGTACGTCCGGGTACCATTCGCGGATACGTCGACGTACCGGCTGCCTGCCGGCGTCCCCGACGTGCAGGCGCTCATGCTGGCCGATATCTTGCCGACCGGCTACGAGGTCGGCGTGCTGAAGGCTGGCGTGCATCCAGGCGATGTCGTCGCAATTGTCGGCTCCGGGCCTGTCGGGCTCGCGGCAGTCATGGCTGCGAGGCTGTTCAGCCCTAGTCACATCGTCGCCATCGACATCGCTGACCGGCGCCTGGAAGCGGCTAAGGAGTTCGGAGCCGACGTGACGGTAAACAACGGCATCGCCGACCCGCTGCACGCGGTCCAGTCACTGACAGAAGGACTGGGCGCCGACGTCACCATCGAAGCTGTCGGCCGGCCGGAAACCTTTGAGCTCGCCGTCCGGCTGACCCGGCCGGGAGCCCGGATCGCGAACATCGGGGTGCACGGCAAGTCCGCCGCCCTGCACCTGGAGGATCAGTGGATCCGCGACATCACGATCAGCACCGGACTGGTGGACACTTACTCGACGCCCAGGCTGCTGAAGCTTCTGGCGAGCGGTCAGCTTGACGCGGGCCGGTTTGTCACGCACCGGTTTGCCTTTGATGATTTCGAGGAGGCCTACGACGTCTTCGGCCGTGCCGCCGACACCGGTGCGCTGAAGGTAGTAATCGGTCGCTAGGGGAAGAGCCCGAGCAGCGGGAAAACTGCGTTCCGCGTTGCGATGATGGCCTGATCCACCGGGTCGGCCGGGTCATAGCCGGCCTCGAAGTCCGGATAGGCTGCGCCCGCTCCCTCGGTCATGAGTTCCGGCGCCGGCTCGGCGGCTACCCAGCCGACATACTCCCGCCACACCGCGGGCGTCGGCGACTCCGGCTGTATGGGATTCCCGCTAGCCTCGGCCAGCAGGTGCGTCCAGGTTCTCGGCACGACCTGCACGAGTTGATAGCCGCCCCCGCCGGTCAGCAGCCACCGGCCGTCAGCAGCTTCGTGGGCGAGCCGGTGCAAGGCCGCGTGCGCTGCCCGCTGAGCGTCGATGGTGATCTCGAGGTTGGCTAGCGGGTCGCTCCAGTGCGTGTCACAGCCGTGCTGAGTGACGAGGATCTGCGGCTGGAACTGGCGCACCAGCGGCGGCACGATAGCGTGCAGGGCGCGGAGCCAGCCTGCATCCCTGGTGCCAGCCGGGAGCGCTACGTTAACGGCCGAGCCGTCGGCGCCCGCGCCGCCGGTTTCCGTGGGCCGGCCGGTGCCGGGGAACAACGTAGCCGGGTGCTGATGCAAGCTGATCGTGAGCACCCGCGGGTCGTTCCAGAAGGCCGCCTGAACCCCGTCGCCGTGATGCACGTCAATGTCGACATAGGCAACGCGCTCAGCACCCTGCTCGAGCAGCCAGGCGATCGCGATCGCCGGATCGTTGTAGATGCAGAAGCCGCTGGCGTTGCCGCGCATGGCGTGATGGAGGCCGCCGGCGATGCTGGCGGCATGCTGGGCGGCACCGGACCAGGCTGCTCTGGCGGCAGCGAGCGTCGCGCCTGCAACGAGGGCCGACGCCTCGTGCATGTGGCCGAAGACGGGATCATCTGCGGTGCCAAGCCCGTGACGGAGCAGCGTCGCGGCCTCGACCGGCGGCGTGCCTGCTTCGGATGCCATGGCACCTGCCGCCTTGACGACATCGATGTAACCGGCATCGTGCACGAGCTGCAGCTCGGCGTCAGTAGCCGGAGTCGCGCGGATGACCGTGACCTCGTCGTGGCTGAGTACCCCGAACGCGCGGGCCAGCTCCATAGTGAGCTTCACCCTGATCGGCGCCAGCGGATGCTGCGGCCCGAAGTCATAGTCCGTCAGCCGTTCATCCCAGGACACGTGCAGGGTGCAAGTCACCTCAGCGCTCCTTCCGCATGATCACGCAATGAATGTATCGCCGGCGGCGCAACGCAGGCGCTCGCGTAGCGCAATCCGCTTGACCGATCGAGCGGTTGCTAGTTATAGTGAGCAAGCAATGACGCTGCGGCGGACAAGTCCTGAGGAGGAAGAGAGAAATGACCCAGTCCAATACCGCCCGGGAGCTCAGCAACGAGGTCCTGAACACCATCAAGAAGAGTCAGGCTGCCATCGTGGACGCGATCGAGACATGGTCATCCGCTGTCCAGTCGATCAAGCCCGGCCTGCCCCAGGTGAACGTGCCGTTCGCCGACAAGCTGCCCGCGCCGCAAGAGGTCGTCGCGACCGCGTATGACTTCGCCGAGCGGCTGCTGGCGAGTCAGCGGAAGTTCGCCGAGGACCTGCTGAAGGCGACCGCCCCGCTCCTCCAGTAGGACTGCCGGGCACGGCGCGCGACGAGCCCTGGTCCGTCGCGCGCTGATGGCTGCCCGGCATACTGGCCGGGGGCCCTGCCGGCGGGTAGTGAGGAGCGAAGTGACAAGCCAGTGGGACGCAAAGATGGAGGCCTTCGGCGCTTTCATCCGCAGCCAGCGCAAGCTGGCGAATCTCACTCTCCGCCAGCTAGCGGAGCTCACCAGCCTGTCCAACCCCTATCTCAGCGAGCTTGAGCGGGGCATGCACCAGCCATCCGTCCGGGTGCTCAGGCAGCTCTCCGATGCGCTGCACCTGTCGGCGGATGTTCTCCTTGCACAGGCCGGCCTGCTCGATCCGGAGGGCGGCAACGGCCCCGCAACCAGCGAGCAACCGGGCGTGGAACACGCCATCAAGACGGACGCGGCCCTCGACGACACGCAGAAGGCCGCGCTGCTCGCGGTTTATCACAGCATGACCAGGCAACAGTCCGGGCCCGCGTAACTGTTCGGGACGGGGGTAGCCACCCGGGACCGGCCAGCTACGGTCCAAGGTCCCGTCAGGTGGCCCGTTCGGCAGGTGGCCGCAGTTGCGCCTGGCTGCGATGCTGGCCGGGAACCACGTCGTGCGGAAGGCTGCTGGATCATGGAAGCGATCGGGCAAGACGGGGCTGGCGTTCATGACGAGGCTGGCAGTGCGGCGATGACGACTCCGGCGGCAGCGAGTTACGCGCTCCTCTCCGACGGCAGCACGGTCGAGATCAGTCCGGCCCGGCCGCAGGACGTCGACGACATCAGGCAGATGCACCAGCAGATGTCGCCGGGCAACGCCTATTTCCGGTTCTTCAGTTTCAGCCAGCAGGCACCGGAACGCGAGGCGCAGCGGCTGGCCCGGCCGGAAGGGCCAGATCATGCCGCCTTGCTGGCGCGGCTAGACGGTGAGCTCATTGGCGTCGCCAGCTACGAGCCGACTGAGCGGCCGGGAGTGGCCGAGATCGCGTTTGCCGTGTCGGACGAGATGCACGGACGCGGGGTGGCCACCTTGCTGCTCGAGCACCTGGTCTCGCTGGCCAGGCAACGCCGGCTGACCGCGTTCGCCGCCGAGACACTGCCCGAGAACCTAGCCATGCAGCGGGTATTCGCCGACGCCGGCCTACCGGTCGAGCGGCAGTTTGCCGACGGCGTGATCGAGCTGACCATGCCCTTGCCAGGCCACGACGGCGGGCGGCTTGACCACTACCTGGACGCCGTGGCCGGCCGGGCAAGCACAGCGGACGTGGCGAGCTTGCGGCATCTGCTGGAGCCAGCCTCAGTGGCGGTGATCGGGGCAAGCAGGCAACGCGGCTCGATCGGCCGGGAGATCCTGCACAACATCGTCACGGCGGGTTTCGCCGGGCCTGTCTACCCGGTCAACCCGCACGGCCGGTCGATGGAAGGCCTAGCCTGCCTTTCCTCGGCCGCTGACCTGCCGCTCGGGGTGGACCTAGCCGTCATCGCCGTCCCGCCGCCGGCCGTTCCGGCAGTGGCAGCCGAGTGCGGACGGCGGGGCGTCCACGCGCTGATCGTGATCACGGCGAGCATGGGTGGCGGCGGGGCGGACCTGCTGGCCATCTGCCGCACGTACGGGATGAGGCTGGTCGGGCCGAACTGCTTTGGCGTGGCATCCACCGTCGCGCAGCTGAACGCCACGTTCGCCACCACGATGCCAGCGGCTGGGAACGCCGGCGTCGTCGTGCAGTCCGGCGGAGTCGGTATCGCCCTGCTCGAGCACCTGGGCAGGCTCGGGATCGGTATCTCGTCGTTCGCATCGGTGGGGGACAAGTACGACGTTTCCAGCAATGACATGCTGACCTGGTGGGAGCAGGACGAGCAGACGAAGCTCGCGGTGCTGTACGTCGAGTCATTCGGCAGCCCGCGCGGGTTCGCCCGGACTGCACGCCGCGTCGGCCGGCACATGCCCGTCCTCACGGTGATCGGCGGCCGGTCGGCCGCCGGGCAGCGGGCGGCAGCGTCGCACACCGCAGCGTCTGCTACCCCGCTTGTCACCCAGGAGGCTTTGTTCGGCCAGGCGGGCATCATCGCCACGCACAACCTGGGCGAGTTGGTCGATGCTGCCGCGCTGCTCGCCAGTCAGCCGCTGCCGGCCGGCCGCCGGGTCGCGATCGTCTCCAACGCGGGCGGGGCCGGGGTGCTGGCAGCCGATGCCTGCGGCGACAGCGGGCTATCAGTCGCCGTGCTAGGAGCCCCCACGCAGCGTCGTCTCGCCGGTCTGCTCCCGGTGGGCGCCACGGTGACCGGGCCGGTCGACACGACCGCCACTGTCAGCAGCGATAGCTTCCGGGCGTGCCTGGAGGCTGTGGCCGCGGACGATTCGGTCGACGCCCTGCTGGCGCTGTGCGTGCCTACGGCGATCGCGGACCTCAGCGCCGCGATCCCGGCGGCGCAGGTAGACAAGCCCATGGCGGCGGTGCTGCTCGACCGGCCCGAGGCGGTCAGCCTCGCCGCCAGTGCGCCCGCTGAGGACAGTGCACCCGGCGACGACAACGTGCTGGCTGCGGCGAGCGGACGGCGGCTGCCGGTCTACAGCTACCCGGAGAGCGCGACCCGGGCTCTGAGCCATGCGGCCAGCTATCGGGAGTGGCGCGATTCTCAGCAAGGTCAGGTACCCGAGCTTGCTGGTGTTGACCCGGCTGGCGCGCATGCCCTCGTGTCAGCGTTCCTGGCTGACCGCCCCGCCGGGGGGTGGCTGGCAGCCGCTGATGCGGTGTCCCTGCTTTGTTGTTACGGGATACCGATGGTGCAGACCAGGTCGGCGGCTGACCAGGCCGGAGCTGTCGCGGTCGCTGCAGAGCTCGGCGGGCATGTCGTGCTCAAGGCGGATGTGCCCGGCCTGGTGCACAAATCTGACGTCGGCGCAGTCAAGCTGGATCTGCGCACGGCCGAGGAGGTCGCCGGCGCCTACGCCGAGCTGGCCGCGGCGTTCGGCGCGAGCATGCACCGGGTACTGGTGCAGCCGATGCTGGCCGGCGGCGTGGAGACACTGATCGGCGTCGTGCAAGAGCCGGTATTCGGCCCGCTCGTGGTATTCGGCCTCGGCGGCGTCGCGACTGACGTGCTCGGCGACCATGCGGCCCGGCTTGCCCCGCTCACAGATACCGACGCCGACGCGATACTCCGCGGCGTGCGAGCGGCCCCGCTGCTATTCGGGCACCGCGGCTCGAGGGCCGTCGACACTGCCGCGCTGGCAGACTTGCTGTTGCGCGTGTCCAGGCTGGCCGATGATCTGCCGGAGGTGGCCGAACTCGATCTCAACCCGGTAATCGCCAGACCAGACGGGGCGCACGCGGTCGACACGAGGATCAGGATCGCTCCGGCTACACCGCGGGATCCGTTCTTGCGTCAGCTTAGGTGAGCGGTGCATGCGCAGCGGGGACAAGACGACGATGACGGCCGCCAGACCCGGGAGGGGGATGTCCGATGAATGCCACCGTTAAGGACGTGATGACCACCAGTGTTGTCGCAGTTAAGAGGAATGCTGACTTCAAGCAGATCGTCTCGGTACTCCG
>DASXIA010000218.1:0-3280 GCA_036488155.1 Streptosporangiaceae bacterium
TGGGGCGAGGACGGCCTGGCTGGCTTCTGCGATATCGAGCAGCGCCTGTGCCTGGGCCTCGCGCTGTGGAATGGGCAGGATCCGATACTCAAGGAGCGGCTGTTCGGGCTGACCGGCGCGCAAGGCAACCACGGCGAGGACGTGAAGGAGTACTGGTGGTACCTCGACGCGGTACCGAGTCACGTGTGGAACCGCTGGCGCTACCACTACCCGCAGCGCCGGTTCCCGTATGACGACCTCATCGCCGGGAACGCGGCACGAAACCGGACGCAGCCGGAATACGAGCTGATCGATACCGGGGCATTCGACGATGGCCGGTACTGGATTGTCGAGGCGCACTATGCCAAGGCGGCACCGGACGACGTTCTGATGACGATCGAAGTGACCAACGCGGGCCCTGACGAAGCCGAACTCCACGTCCTGCCGACCGCATGGTTCCGCAACACCTGGTCCTGGGACTCCGGTGCCGACAAGCCGGAACTCGCGGTGGCGCCCCCCGCGGCCGGCGCTGCGCGCGTGACACTCACCCATCCATTCGCTGGCGAGATGGAACTCCTGGCGGCCGCCGGGCCGGACGGAGTCGTTCCGCCGGCGCTCTGCTGCGAGAACGAGACCAACACCGCCCGGCTGTTCGGGAGCGAGCCCGTCACCGCGTACCCGAAGGATGGCATCAACGACCATGTGATCAGTGGCGCCGCCACCGTCAATCCGGCAGGCCGCGGCACTAAGTGCGCCTTCTGGTACCGGCTCCGCATTGCCAGCGGCGCGACCGTGCAGTTGCGGCTGCGCCTCAGGCCTGCCAGTCATGGAGCGGCGCCGGCGACTGGCGACGGGCTGGGGACCGATTTCGCGGCCGTGGTCGCGCAGCGGCGAGCCGAAGCCGACGAGTTCTACTCAGAACTGACGCCGGCAACAGCATCTGCTGACGAGACACTGGTGATGCGGCAGGCCTTCGCCGGGATGCTGTGGAGCAAGCAGCTCTACTACTACGACGTGACCCGCTGGCTTGACGGCGACCCGGCCCAGCCGCCACCGCCAGCGGAGCGCCTGACCGGGCGGAACTGCCGGTGGCGCACGTTCGACGCGTTCGACATCATGTCGATGCCGGACAAGTGGGAGTACCCGTGGTTCGCCGCGTGGGACCTCTCGTTCCACTGCGTGGCCCTCGCGCACGTCGATCCGGCCTTCGCCAAGTATCAGCTGATCCTGCTGTGCCGGGAATGGTTTCAGCATCCCGGCGGCGCCCTGCCCGCGTACGAATGGGACTTCGGTGACGTCAACCCGCCGGTGCAGGCGTGGGCCGCGCTGGAAGTGTTCGCCGTGGACGGCGGTCGTGACCTGCATTTCCTGAGCCGGATTTTCGACAAGCTGCTGGTGAACTTCACCTGGTGGGTGAACCGCGAAGACGCCGAGGGCAACAACTTGTTCGAGGGCGGTTTCCTCGGCCTGGACAACATCGGCCCGATTGACAGATCTCACCTGCCGGTGGGGGGAATCCTCGAGCAGGCGGACGCCACTGGCTGGATGGCGTTCTACGCCATGGCAATGGCGACGATCGCGGAGATCCTGAACCGCACCGGACAGCGGCCAGGCACCGATCTGGTGCTGAAGTTCGTCGAGCACTTCGCCGCGATTAAACAGGCGCTCGACGACCGCGGCCTGTGGGACGAGGCGGACGGGCTGTACTACGACCGGCTCATCACCTCGTCAGGCGAGCAGGTATCGCTGAAGGTCCGGTCCATCGTCGCGATCCTGCCGACGCTGGCGATGGCCATTGTCGACCAGCACACGATCGATCTTGCGCTGGTCGTAGGCAAGCGGTTCGCCGCTCTGCTGGCCGAGCAGAAGATGCCCGACTTCGCGACGATGGCCGATAGCGGCCTGCTGCACGGCGTCCCTGGAAACCGGCGGCTCCTGCTCAGCCTCGCCGGCCCGGACCGGCTTCGCCGGCTGCTCAGCGTCTTGCTCGACGAGGCAGAGTTCCTCTCCCCGCACGGGCTCCGGGCACTGTCTGCCCGGCACCGCGAGCACCCTTACGCGATCGACGTCGAGGGCTACCAGGCCAGCATCGATTACGAGCCCGCCGAGTCCACCACGCCACTGTTTGGCGGCAACTCGAACTGGCGCGGCCCGGTCTGGTTCCCGGTTAATTACCTGCTGATCACCGTGATCGAGCGCTACCACATGTTCTTCGGCGACGAGTTCACCGTCGAGTACCCGACCGGCTCCGGGCACCAGCGGACCCTCGGTGAAGTCGCGGCCGACATCCAGGACCGCCTCATCTCCATCTTCATCCCGGATGCGGATGGCCGCCGGCCCTGCTTCGGCGAGGTAGCGCTGCTGCGCGACGATCCGGCCTGGCGGCAGAACGTGATCTTCAGCGAGTACTTCCACGGCGACACCGGCGCGGGCCTCGGAGCCTCCCACCAGACCGGCTGGACTGGCCTCGTCGCTGACATGATCCGGCGCCGCCATGGCGTGGTGCCGTCGCTCGGTGCCACGATGACCGCGCTTTTTGAGCGGGCATAGAGTGCTGCCCATGAGTCTTGACGGCGAATACGAGCCAAGCCCGGCACAGTGGGTCCGCGATCAGGTCGCAGAGTACGAGGCGTCCGGCGGCCAGCGAGCAAACACACTGCGCGATACCGGGCTCCCGGTGGTTATCGTGACCACGCGCGGGAACAAGAGCGGGAAGATCCGCAAGATGGCGCTGATGCGCGTCGAGCACGGCGGCCAGTACGCGCTCGTTGCCTCGATGGGCGGGGCACCGAAACACCCGGTCTGGTACTACAACCTCACGGCGGACCCGAACGCGGTGAGGCTGCAGGACGGTCCCGAGCCATTCGAGGTCGACATCCGCGAGCTCGACGGCGATGAACGCGCACAGTGGTGGGACCGCGCCGTCGCTGCGTATCCCCCGTACGCGGAGTACCAGCAAAAGACCTCGCGCAAGATCCCGGTGATCCTCGCCACCCGCCGCGGCTAGCGACATCTGAACGTGAGCTGAGGCCCGGGAGCCGCCGTCAGCTAGCGCTTCGCTGCGGAGGCGGCTGCAGCGACTACCGGCTGCGTGAGGTACCGGCAGTGCTGGCTACTGGCTGTGCGAGCCTCCGGCGATCCCGAACGACCAGAGTTCACTGCTGACCGCCACTGGCTTGGCCGATTCGCCCCCGTCAGCGTGGCCGTCCCCGGCTCCCTCGCCTCGCCCGCGCGCGTGGCCGTGCCCGAACGCCGGAGAGTTCCGCCACGCCTCGAACGCCTCGTCATCCCGCCACCGGGT
>DASXIA010000221.1:0-13287 GCA_036488155.1 Streptosporangiaceae bacterium
CCCGGCGCCGCGGGGCGGCAGAACTAGCCGCTCGCGGTGGCGGGCTCTGCTCGAAGCCCGCTGGCAGGACCGCTTGGCGGAGCTCACCGACCTGAGCGTCGCCTTCCACGATGCCGCAACTCCGGCCCTCGGAACGCAGGCTTCGGAATCCCAGCGAGTGCTAACTCGTCGGGCTGTCATGGCGCGCTATGCGCTGGCAGAGACCGACAAGGCCCTGCACAGGCTCGCGACCGGCGAGTTCGGCCGGTGCGAGGACTGCTCCGGCGACATCCCGCAAGCCCGGCTGCTCGCCGAACCGGAGGCTAGGTACTGCGAGCGCTGCGCCTAGCTGTCGGTCGGCAACGCTGCGGCTGACCGTAGCGTGGTCGTTGTTGGCGCAACCAAGTGCTCCCGGGGGGACATGCACACCGAAATGCATCACGGGGACGTCATCGTCGGGACGTCCGTCTACGACGAGCTTCACCATGAGCCTGGACGGTGCCTGATGTACAGGCCGTCGAGGACTGCATCGAGGTCGAGGGCTGAGCGCTGGCGCGGACCAGAGCGCCCGCGCCCCCTCTGGTTACCCTGGATTCGGGGTGTGGATGCTACGGCGGCGGGTTTGCCGGACCGGCAAGCCGAGCGGACGGCGATCGATGGCGTCCTGCGGGGCAGGTAGCCCGGCGCGTGCCCGCAAGCCTAGGGACGGCCGAGAGCTGACTGGCGGCCTGCCTTGGAAGTCAGGGGTTGACGCTGATGCATCCAGATAGTCAGGTGCCCGGCCGGCATCCGATCTACGGCGACCTTCCCGCGCAGGTGCACGGCCTGGCAAGGCGGTTCGGGCTGCGCCGGCTTGAGCAGCGCTGTCACAGCCGGTGGGTGCTCGGCACGTACGTGCTTATCTACTCAGCCATCTCGATCGGGATCGTGTCGGTAATCGCGGCGCTCACCAGGCAGCCCTTCCTGTTCCCCTCGCTGGGCCCGACTGCCTTTCTGCTGTTTTATGACGCTCAGGGCGCACAGGCCGCTCCCCGGAACGTATTCTGCGGGCACGCCATCGGGGTTCTGGCCGGGTATCTGGCTCTGGTCATCTTCGGCCTTACCATGGCCAAGCCGGACCTAAACGACATCACTGCCCCGCGGATCGGGGCAGTGATCCTCTGCCTGTGCCTGACCGTGTCCCTGATGGTGTGGCTGCACGTGCCGCACTCGCCCGCCGCCTCAACCACCCTGATGGTCGGGCTCGGCCTGATCCGCACGCCACCCCAGCTGACCATACTCATGATCGCGGTAGTTCTGATGATCGCGCAGGGCACGATCATCAACCGCCTCGCCAGCGTCCCCTATCCGCTGTGGGCGCCTGTCAAAGATCGCCATTAACGGCAGGCTCCGTGGCTGACCGGCGCCGCGCCTTCAACACTGCGCGGTCCACCATGGTGACGAGGTTCTCCAGCGGAACCTTTCCGTCGACCCGCTGGCCGTCGACGTAGAACTTCGGCGTGGCGTTCACGCCGTTCCGGGTGCCTTCCTCGATGTCCCGCGCGATCCTGGCCGCATACGCACGGTCGGTAAGGTCCCGGCGGAAGCGCGGGATATCCAGTCCGATGACCTCCGCGTAGGTGACAAGCGAGTCGACGTCCAGATGCGAGTACGGCTGCAGCAGCAGGTCATGCATTGCCCAGTAGTTGCCTTGGGCTGCCGCCGCCTCAGCGGCTTCGGCTGCCTGCTCGGCGTGCGGGTGCAGCTCCGGTATCGGGAAGTTTCGGAAAATAAACCGGATCTCCGCCGGATGCTGGTCAACCAGCAGGCGAACGTCCCTGAATGCGCCCCGGCAGTACGGGCACTCGAAGTCGCCGTACTCCAGGATTGTCACCGGCGCGTCGGCCGGGCCGCGGACGTGATCGTCTTCGGCGACTAGCGGAGTGGTAAATGCCTCCAAGATCAGTTCCTGTCGGGTCGCACGGAGTTCATGATTCTTCAGATTTATACACGTTCCTGCCCGATGGCACTGCGACGGCTCCGGGAAGGCTGCCTTGGGGCCCCGCTGGGAGAAGGGCTACGAGCTAGTTTGCGCTGGCGGCGCTACTGACGGCAGCGGCGAGCGCTGTTGTGGCACCGCTGTGGCAAGCTCGCGCCGAGAGTTGACACCGAGCTTGGTGAACACCTTGCGCAAGTGATAGGCGACCGTCGCCGGGCTGATGAAGAGCTCCTCGCCGATCTGGCGGTTGGAAGCCCCGCCGCCCGCTCGCCGGGCGATCAGCGCTTCCTGGCTGGTGAGGACCTCGTGTGCCTCCCGCGTACGCTTGGGGGCACGCTCGCCGGTGGCGCGAAGCTCGCCGCTGGCCCGGTCGGCGAACGCCATCGCCCCCATAGAGTTGAAGCACTCGTATGCCGCACGAAGCTGCTGCCGGGCGTCACGCCGGCGCCGCTCGCGACGCAGCCACTCGCCGTACAGCAACTGGGCGCGGGCTAGCTCCAGCTTGAGCGGAGTGCGGCCAAGGCGCTCGATTGCCTGACGGTAGAGGTGCTCCGCAGCGAACCCGCGGCTGACGAGGGCTCCCGAGCGAGCCTCGATGCCAAGCGCCCAGTCGGTCCCGCACGTGCTGGTCAGCTCCGAGAGCCTCGTGAGCGCACCGCTCGCGCGCTCGGGACTGCTGCTGTGCGCGGCGGCCTCGACCAGCTCGACTAGTGACCAGCTGACGTAGAAGTGGACGGGCGGGTTATCGCTCGCCTGCTGCGCCGCGGCCAGCGCGTCGTCGTAACGGCCCAAGCTGTTGTTCAGCACGGCGGTCGCCCACTGAAAGAACGTCAACGCCTTGCCCTCGCCCCGCCGCTCCGCGTCTTTCCTCCCGACCTCGATGAGCGCGGCCGTCTCGGCCTCCCGGCCCTGGAAGGCGGCGAACGCAACAGCCGGGTAGGGGACCATGATGCTGTTCGTCGCCTCGCGCACCGACTGGGCCTCCGCGGCAAGCGAGCCAGCCTCGGCGAATTCGCCCTTGAGTAGGTGCAGGTAGGCGCGTGCCGTCAATCCGGCCGAGACCTCGGTGAGCGCCCCAGCAGCACGGGCCAGCTTGATCTGCCGGGCTGACAGCACATCCAAGCTTTCCCAGTCCCAGGAAAGGGCGCAGGCATGAGACGCCTGCCACCAGCAAAGCGTCTCTTCGTCGGAGATATCCGGGGAACAAAAGGCGCTGACGGCCTGCTTGAGCACGGGCATCCCGGCCGCCCATCCTTCGGTGACCAGCAGCGCCATACCGTCAAGCAAGAGCTCGGCAGCTCTCGGGTGCTCCGGCACCGGCGGGAGCGCGCGGGCTGCCTCGGCAACCTCGATCAAGTCGCCGCCGGTGGCCAGACCGCCAGCGTACAGCGCCGCGGTGAGCGCTTCGAGGTAGGTTACCCGTGCCAGCCGAAGGTCGATGTGCTCAAGGTCGCGGGCCGCCTTCAAGAACAGCGACGGGGCGTCAGAACCGCGGCTGGACGCGAAAACGATTCGTGCATGAAGCCGGTCGAGCCGGGCGCGCTGCAGGTCTTCAAGCGGCCAGGTCCGTGCTGCCTGCACTAGCCCTTCGGCTACATCGAGCGCACCGGCCTCGTACCTGGCATCTGCCGCAGCGAGTGTCCGCTCAGCGCGCTGGCATGAGTCGAGCGTCAGTTCGGCTGAGCGTTGCAAGAACGCGCCCGCGGCGGCCCACCCGCCGCGCGCTCTCGCACGGCCTGCCAGGCGGTCCAGTTCCGAGGCGACGGCATCATCAGGCCCCGGCGCTGCCTGGGCGCAGTGCCAGGCATGCCGTTCCGGGTCGGCCAGCGGGTCCGTGGCCTCAGCGAGCACGCTATTTGCCATTCGCCGTGCCTCCGGCGATGCGGCCCGGTACACCGCAGAGCGCACGAGCGGATGACGGAAGACCACTCGGTCGCCGATCATCATCAGCCCGGCCTCTTCCGCGGCGGCTTGCGCACCTGTCCCGATCCCCAGTAGCCCGGCCGCGCGCCACAACAACATCGGGTCACCTGTCGGCTCAGCTGCCGCCACTAGCAGCAACCGCTGGGTATCTGCCGGCAGCGCGTCATAGCGTTGCAGGAAGCCCTTCTCGATCCGGCCCGGCAGCCCGGCCAAGGTACTCTGGCCGAACCCGCCGGTAAATTCTGCCTGGGAAAGGCCCCTCGCCAGCTCGAGCAGCGCCAGCGGGTTCCCGTGCGTCTCGGCGACGACCCGGTCGAGCACCCGCTCATCCACGGGCCCGGTAACCACGGAATCCAGCAGCGTCCGCGCGTCGCCGGCTGACAGCCCGCCGACGGCAAGCTCGGAGAGCCCGGCCAGGTCCTCGCCAGGCCGGTCGGCGGTGGCGAAGAGCAACGCGATCGGCTCGGCCAGCAGGCGGCGCGCCACGAATCCCAGCGCCTGCGCGGAAGCGCGGTCCAGCCACTGCGCGTCGTCGACGACGCACAGCATGGGCTGCTCCGCAGCCGCCCCCGACAGCAGGCTGAGCGCCGCCAGGCCTACCAGGAACCGATCTGGCGCCGGTCCCGCCCGGAGACCGAGCGCCACCTCAAGGGCGTCACGCTGCGGGCCCGGCAGCCAGCCGGCAAGGTCCAGCATCGGCGACAGCAACTGCTGCAGGGCGGCGAATGTCAGCTCCATCTCCGGCTCCACGCCGGCCACCCTGGCAACGCGCAGCCCGGCAGCCGCCGCGACCGCGTGATCCAGCAGCGCTGTCTTGCCAACGCCCGGCGCTCCGCTGAGCACCAGCACCGCGCTGTGCCCGCCCCTGGCCGCGTCGATTAGCTGGCTGAGTCTCGCACGCTCCGCAAGGCGATCTATCAACATCACAGACTCACGTGCCACCCCGTTAACTCCTCGTGTTTACGGTACTGGCCGGCTGCCAGCCGCTATCCGGGCGGCTATCAATTGGGCCGACGCGACTGTCAACAGCGGCGGATGCGAACACAGGTGCGGTGAATCTAGTGTGGTGACTGTGCTCGGCAAAGACGCGAGCAAATAGACCGAAAAGGCGGAAACGTCCGATGTACGCGAGGCCTGGCGCATGGACCGGCGCGGTGCCGGAGGAGAGCTCTCCCCCTAGCAACCTCCGGCACCGCGCCCTCCCGGCGAAAACATCCGACCCAGTGCTGCGCGCGGAGTTGCCCGCAGATCCGAGATCAGCCCGGCAGGCGCGCTGCGCGGCCCGCCGGGCCCTGGCGGCCTGGGGAATGGCAGATTCGTCCGGTGACACCGAACTGCTCGCCTCCGAGTTGGTGGCTAACGCCGTCGAGCATGCGAACGGGCAGTCCATCGGCTTTGTCCTGCGGCGCCTGGCCGACGCCGAGGGGCAGGCCGCTGTCACTTGCGAGGTCAGTGACAGCTCGCCAGACATGCCCGAGGCGCGCGACGCGGGTCCGGACGCTGAACGAGGTCGCGGGCTCGCGATCGTCAGCGCGCTAGCCTCGGCCAGCGGCGTCCGGACCAGCCCGGGCGGCAAGACCGCCTGGTTCACCCTGCCGCTGTCTCAATGCGCCAAGCGGGCTGCTTAGGCGCGCCGGCGAGGAAGATGATTGGTCCGCCTGCTTATCGCAACGTTGGGCTGATCAAGCTCGGCTCGCCAGGATGGCGGTGAGCACGGTGAGCACCAGAGATGACGTGGCGACCAGGCCGTGCACCCAGATGAGCCGGGGCGGGAACGACCACGTGGCGCTGGCCTGGCCCGCCTCCTGCCGGTTGCGGATCAGCCAGCCCAGGCCCACCAGCAGGGTCAGCACCAGGATGGCGAACGCGATCCAGGCCAGCGGCCGGTAGTGCACGAACGTGAACATCATCCAGCAAGCGATTCCGGTTACCGCCAGCGCCGGATGGCTGAACTCCAGTAGCGGGTGCTCTCCCTCTGCCGTCGTGACCCGTACATGCGGGCCTGGCGGAGGGCGTCCGTCCGGGGTTAGCGGAACGGAAGCCAGTCGCGTCCCTGCCATCGCTTCGGCCGCCACGGCCTGCCTGGCTGGTGCCGCTGATGCGGCAGCCCGGCGAGCCGCGCCGCCGGCCCGCAGCAGGGTGACCCCGGCGACGGCCGTTGCCAGCCACAGGACCAGCACCACGATTGCCAAGGCCCGTCCCTCCAGCTGGCGGCCCGGTTACCCGGCCAGCCGCGCTCTGCTACGGCCGCCCTGCTGCGCGGACGGTCAAGTTCCGCGACTCAGGCTAGCTGACGCCGGCCGGCAGTCAGGCCGCGCTATGGACCCCCGAGCTGACGGCTGGCGATCGGTAAGCTGGCTCGTGATGCAGGAGATTCGCCAAGCCCAGCCGGCCGGGTGCCCGCCTGCCGGTACTGCTGCCAGTACCGCTGACTGGGGCCGGGCGACATGACCGAGCGCAAGCCGCAAGGCATGAGCTTCCGCTCCTGGATCGACCAGCAGATCAGCGATGCCGCCGAGCGTGGCGCCTTCGACAACCTGCCGGGCACGGGTAAGCCGTTGCGCGGTCGCGGCGATCCGGACAATCCTGATGCCTGGGTGCTGGACTGGGTGCGCCGTGAGGGGGTCCCGACCGAGGAACTGCTGCCGACTCCGCTCAGACTCCGGAGGCAGGCCGCCCGGCTCGCCGAGAGCGTGGCGGAGTTCGGCTCGGAACAGGCGGTCCGCGACTCAGTCGCCGAGCTGAACGACCAGATCATGGAGTGGCGCAGGCTGCCGATCGGGCCGCCGATCTTCGTGCGCCTGGTCGACAGCGAGGCAATGGTGGCCAAGTGGCGCGCCGAGCGGCCCGAGCCGCAGCAGGCCGGCACGGCCGAGACTGCGGCCCAGGTGGCCGACGCTGAGCTGGCCCGCGACCGGCCGGCGGACGGCGGGCGTGGTCGCCGCCGGCGGTGGCGCCGGGCGCCCGGTTGAGACGTCGTGGATGTTTACCGACCTGGCTGCTAGAGATTCGAGGCGATGACGCCGCCATCGATCTGGTAGGCGGCCCCAGTGATATAGGCAGCACGCTCCGAGGCCAGGAACGCGACGAGATCGCCGAGCTCGATGGGCTCCCCCAGCCTGCCGACCGGGACGCGGGCGCCGAGTGACTTCAGCCGCTCCTGGAGCTCCGGACTGGCCGGAGCTCCCTCCTCGATGCCAGGGCTGAGCCGCGCCGTGCGGAACGAGCCCGGCAGAACGAGGTTGATGGTGATGCCGTCGGCGGCCAGATCGGGCATCAGCGCCTTCACCAGCCCGGCGATGCCCGGCCGGGTGCCGTTGCTCAGGTCGATGTTAGCCACTGGCTGCTTGACCGAGCTCGACTGAATCCCGACGATGCGGCCCCAGTGCTTGGCGCGCATATACGGCACGACGTCGCGGACGAAGCGCACGAAGTTTAGCGTCACCACCTCAAATGCGTGCCGCCAGTCCTCGTCGGTGAGGTCGCCGAACCTGCCGATCCGCGGTCCTCCAGAATTGTTGACCAGGATGTCGACGCCGCCGAAGCGCTCCGCCGTTGCCTCGACCACGGCATGTATATCAGTCGCGCTGGTGACATCTGCCGGCACGGCTAGGACGTCCGCACCCGTCGCCCCCCGGATATCTGCTGCTGCCGCCGCGAGGTCGGCCTCGGTGCGCGCGCAGATCGTGACTCGCGCGCCCTCGCGGGCCAGCGCCAGTGCGCATGCCTTGCCCAGGCCCTTGCTGGCTGCGGCGACAATCGCGACCTTGCCGGTCAGCCCGAGGTCCATCTATCTCCCTACGATCGGCGCTTCCGCTCGCGCAGCCACTGCCTTGAAGCCTGGACGTCCGGCTGCCGCTGTGCAATCCTCCACGCAACGCCATCCTCCAGCAACGTCATCCACCACAAAACGACCGGCGTCAGCCTAGTGAAGGGCCCAGCCGATGGTGAAGATCGTCGATCACGGGACCTGGCAGCTCGCGGAGGCAGACGAGGAACTGCATCCTCGCGGCCCCGAACTGCTCTGGAACGAGTCGTTCTACTTCGACTTCGCCGCGCTAGACGGATCTATCGGCGGCTACGTGCGCCTCGGCTTGTACCCGAACTGGAACCGCGCCTGGTACTGGGCCTGCATCGTGCGACCGGGACAGCCCGCGATTCTCGTCGCCGACAATGCAGCAGCACTGCCGGGGCGTGGCAGCACGGACTTGCGAACCACGGGCATCGCTGCCATGCAGGAGGTCGTGCAGCCGCTGCGCTCTGCCAGGATCGGCCTGGACGCGGTCGCGGCAGTGGTGCCCGAGGCGGCCGCCGCCTACGCCGGGCTCGATGCGGTCGAGCACGTCGGGCTCGTCCTTGACCTGGAATGGGTTACCGCGGGCGGCGTTTACCCGTACAAAGACCTTCCCCGGTACGAGATCCCATGTGAGGTGACCGGCACCGTCAGCATCGGCGATGCGAAGACGACCATCAGGGCTTTCGGCGAACGTGACCACAGCTGGGGTGAGCGTGACTGGTGGCAGATCTCCTGGCTCTGGACATCTGGCCGGCTCGACGACGGCACGGCGTTTCACGGTATGCAGGCCAACATCGGGTTCGCGATCGGCTGGCCGTCATTCGCTGTGCCACCATCCGGCGAACTCGGCCATCTGACCGGATTCTGCGCGCACACCGATTTCGGCGCTGACGACTTCCCGCGGCGGTCACGCCTGCGGCTGCCGGGCGCACCACTGACCGCGACCCCGCTGGCGTTCGCCCCGGTCGTGATGACCTCGCCAGACGGCCGGGTTGCGCACTTCCCGCGCGCGCTGTGCGAGTTCGCCGCCGACGACGGCCGGACCGGCTACGGCTGGACCGAGTGGAACCAGCCGCCCGGCTGGCGCGACCACGGCTGGTCCTACCTGGCTGACTCCTCCATCGATGATGCCGATCTGGCTGGCCCCGGGGGTGACGGCAAGTGACCGCGGCGGTGTGCGGTGGTCAGGAGCTCACCTCGGAGTTCCTGACGCGCGCCCTGGCCAGCCACCTCGGCAGTACGGCGGTCGCAGCGGTGGATGCTGCGCCCGTCGGTACCGGGCAGGTATCCGACAGCTACCGGCTGTCGCTGACCTACGACGGGCCAGCCGGCTTGCCGCCGACGATCATCGCTAAGGTCCCGGCGGCAGACGCGGCTAGCCGGAACGCGGCCAGGGCCTTCCGCACCTATGAGATCGAGGCCAGCTTCTACAGTCAGCTCGCGCCCGGTCTGCCGGTCGCGCTGGCACGGTGTTACTACTCGGCCTATGACCCCGGACCCGATGAGTACGTCGTGCTGCTCGAGGACCTGGCGCCGGCGTTACCGGGTGACCAGCTGACTGGCCTGCACCCAGACGACGCGGCAGCCGCCATCCGCGAGCTTGCCGCCCTGCACGCGGCCGGCTGGGACAGTGCCGACCTCGCCGCACTTTCCTGGCTGAACAGGTCAGGCCCGGACGCCGCCGCACTGCTGGCAGCCGTTCTCACCGATCTCTATCCGCTATTCCGGGCGCGCTTCGCGGGCCGCCTTGAGCCGGGCACGCTTAGCCTGATCGAGGACTTCCTGCCGAAAGCCGCGACCTACCTGACAGCGGGCGACGAGCCGCGCACGATCGTGCACGGCGACTTCCGGGCGGACAACTTGCTGTTCGGAGCGACGCGGCCGGCGGTGCTCGACTGGCAGACAGCCGGCTTCGGCGCAGGTACCGCCGACCTGTCGTATTTCCTTGCCTCAAGCCTGCCGGTCGCCGCCAGGCGGCAGTACGAGGAAACCCTCGTGCGGCGCTATCACGCCGCGCTGACCAGCCGCGGTGCGATGTTCAGTTGGCACGACTGCTGGACGGGCTACCGCAGGCACGCCTTCAGCGGCATTGTCATGGACATCATCGCCGCGACGATGGTCCAGCAGACCGAGCGGGGCGACGCGATGTTCGCCGCGATGGCACGTCGGCACGCCAGGCACGCGCTCGACCTGGACGCGCTTGCGCTGCTCTAGCCGTTGACCGTGCTAGCCGCTGACCGTGCTAGCCGCTCACCGTCTTAGCTGATCACCGGGCGCCCGCCGCATGCTGGCCGGCCCGGCGGCCGAAGAACGAGCCCTCGCCGAGCTGGGCTCCGCTGCTGTAGCCCGCGCCGTCCTGGACGATGTTGGACGCGCACGCTCCGGCCGCGTAGAGCCCTTCGACAACGGAGCCGTCAGCCCGCTGCACCTGCCCGTCAACCGTGCACCGCAGCCCGCCGAGGGTGAATCCGGCGTACATCGCCTTTCCCAGGCTGAGGTCGAACGCCGCCCACGGGCCGGCGTCCTGCGGCTCGAGCCAGTCCGGATGCTTGCCGAACTCAGGGTCCTCACCGCGCGCCGCTGCCGCGTTGTACGACCTCAGGGTCTCCGCAAGCTGACCGGACGGGATGCGCAGCGCCGCTGCCATCGCCTCAACAGTCTCCCAGCCGTCAATGAACGGCACCAGCGGGAACTCCGGGAACTCCATGTGCTCGCTGTCGACGATCAGGTACGCGGCGCTGCCCGGCTGCTCGAGGACGAAGGCGGAGGTGCGCGCGTGATAGCTGTCCTCGGCCACGAAACGCTTGCCGTCACGGTTCACGACGATCCCGGTCACCAGCTTCGCCGGCGGGTAGAACGGCGCGGTGATGAACGCACGGTCCAGGTGCAGCGCCTGCGCGCCGGCTGACAGGCCCAGCTTGATGCCAGCGCCGTCGTCGTAGCTGGTGCCGAGCACGAAGGGCTTCTCCGCGAGCTGCGGCACGTGACGGGCGACCATCTCGGTGTTCATCACGAAGCCGCCCGCGGCCAGGATGACGCTGCCGGCCGGGATAACCCCCGTTCCCGTGGCTGTACGCCATCGCACTCCGGTCACTCGCCCCGTCCTGACCGGCACTGCACTCGTGATCAGCTCAGTCGCGGCCGTTTCGTACCTGATCTCGACGCCGAGAGCGGCGGCTCGCCGCAGCAACAGGTCCACTACCAGCTTCGCGCCGCCCGTGTCGCCGGGCACCGGGACCTTATGCCCCCGCGGCGCCGGCACGGCGATATCCCTGAATGGCCAGACCTTTTCGTTGCCGGTGTACATCAGGCCCTGTGTGCCAGGCTGGATCACCGCCTTCTCCGGGTAATAGCTGCGCTCGAACTCGAACCCCAGGCGCTCAAGCCAGTCGCAATGCGCGGCGCTGCCGTCCGCATAGGCCCGGACCTTTTCCGGGTCGGGATCTGGTGTCACCGCCATGAGGTAGGCGTACATCTGATCCGGGCTGTCGGGATGGCCGGTTGCCCGCTGCACGACAGTTCCGCCGCCCAGGTAGAAATGGCCGCCGGCGAGCGCGCTGGTCCCGCCGGCGACCGCGGCACGTTCGAGCACCACGACGGAGGCGCCCGCCTCGGCTGCCTCTACCGCAGCGCACCCGCCCGCAATCCCGAAGCCGACGACAACGACGTCGGGGGCCTGCCGGCTGTCGGGGTGCCGCGCGGCCGGTGGCGCTGTCAGTGGCATCGGCGTTGCATCCCTTTGCTGGACCGATAGCCGTAATGCGCCGTTCGTCGGCCGGCATTCGACGTATCAGGTGCGCTAGTTACTCATCCGGTGGGTGTTGTTTACATATCCGGCTACATCATTCAGATGACGCGCCGCGACGGGTCCACGTCGTAGCGTTGCGGTATCACCTGGCCTTGACCTGTGGGGGGGAGAGGCGGTGTTACGAAAGGCGGGGGTCGCCATTGTCTCGTAATGCCTCACGCACGGCTACTGACAGTTCGGGACGAGCCAGACTCGGCCGGTTCACCCGCGGCCGGGACGCGGCCAGGCCCGCGGGCCGGCCTGGCTGGTGGACCTGCCCGGACTGCGGGTTAGCAACTCACGATCCGACCGCCGCGCGACTGGGTTTCTGCGCTGGCTGCAGTGACTTCACCGGCATGTGCGGTGCCGGCCGCAAGATCGTCTGTCCCGACATGATGACGGTGACGAGCTGGCACACGCCCTGCACCAACCTGGGCGCCGTGGCATGGCAGATCAGTCAGGGTGCGATCGCCCGCGTCGCCATGATCTGCCCGGAGCATGACGGTCAGCTCAGGGCCGAGAACATGGCGTGGATCCGCGGCGCGGTGCCGCTAGCGGAGCTGCATCGGGCCTGAAGTTGGCTACCGCGCAATGGGTACCGCCGGCCCGCGAGTGATACCCGCAGGCCGGCGGTAGCTGAGGCCCGGGCATGGCGCAATGGCGCGTTTCACCTGAGTCAGGCTGGCTCCGGCCAAGCACCGGCAGCACGCGAGGGCAGTCGCTCGAACTGCGGTGCTCGCCGCTGAGTGAACGAGGCGACGCCCTCACGGAAGTCGTGACGGCCGAAGCTCTCCAGCATCAGGGCGCGCGCCTCGCGCTCGGCAGCCAGCAGGCCAGCATGCATCTGCTGGTAGACCTGGCGCTTCATGATGGCCATGGACGCTGGTGACGAGGTTGCCGCCAGGTCGCGCACGTACTGCTGGGCGTGCGGCAGCACTTCTTCCTGCGGCAGCGCCGCGTTCACCACGTGCATGGCGGCTGCCTCCGTCCCGGAGATCTTTCGCGACGAAAACAGCAGATCGAGCGCTACCGCCGGCCCGGCGAGCCGGGGCAACATCCAGCTGATGCCCCATTCAGCGACGAGACCTCGCTGCGCGAACGCTGTCATCAAGATCGCGTCCTCGGCCATGAAGCGGAGATCGCACGCAAGCACGATCGGCACCCCCATGCCCGCTACCGGTCCGTTGATGGCCGCGATAACGGGCTTCGGAACCGACATCAGGTAGGTATAAGTCCCCAGGTGCAGGTCATCGCCGAAGGCCGGGTCGCCTGGATCAGATGCGAGATCGCCGGCCGGGGACTGGCTGCTCAGATCGCCCGAGCTGATGGCCGAAAGCCGGTTCATGTCGGCGCCAGCGCAGAATCCGCGCCCGGCACCGGTGATCACGATTCCGACCACACGGGGATCGGACTCCGCCTGACTCACCGCGTGCCGCACCTCGAAGCCCATCCGGTCCGTCCACGCGTTGAGCACTGCCGGACGGTTGAGCGTGATAGTGGCAACCGGGTCCGTGACCTCGTACTGAATCTCCTGGTAGCCGATATCGTCGTCTGCTGTCACGGAGGCCTCCCTCTAGCGCGGCGCGGTCTGGCTCTGCAGGCTATTTGGGTGCAAGTCGCCCGCCTGCGTCAAGCCGGCCGCGCCGCGCCGTGTTGGGTCTCCGGCGCGACGGGTGTCAGCCTGAGCTGGGGCCTGCTACTAGATCTGGCTGGAAGCCAGGTACGGCCATCGATTCGTCGTAGGTCGATCCCCAGTACCACTGGGTCGCCTGGGAGCCGGGCACGATGTGCGGGACTCCGGTCGGGTCGGCGACCCACCACCGG
>DASXIA010000299.1:0-3160 GCA_036488155.1 Streptosporangiaceae bacterium
CGGGTCGGCCCAGCCGGCCAAGCAGCCCCTTGTGACCGGCAACTACCCACAGCGGCACCGCCCGGTGGCGCGCGTCGTCGGCCAGCACGATGAGACGCTGATGGGGCCACCAGTCCGGCACCTCACTCCCGTCCGGGGCCCGTGGCGGCCGGATGTAGCGCACAGGAACGATGCGGACAGTCGTCACGGCGGTCCTCCAGCAGACGGCGAGGCAGCGATTCGGCTCACACTTATTAGTGTCCGACGGCCCGCCACCGGTTACCCGCCTGCCGCGGGCCAGGCCGGGAATTACCGAGCACGATGGCACCACTGCCAGTAAGCCGCGCCAGCATCGTGGCGTCGTCGATCTCCACTACTCGCTGCGTGCTTGGCGGGTCTGGCGGTCATTCGCCTTCTGGATCGCCGCCGCCAGCTCCTTCTTGTTCATAGACGACCTGCCGCGGACGCCGAGACGGCGCGCGACCGACAGCAGATGGTCCTTGCTCGCGTTCACGTCGACGCCGCCGTAGCTCTCGTCCGATGTATTCCGCGGGGCACTTGATTGCGGATCCGAGGGGCCCTTCCGTCCGCCCTCCTTGGGTTCCCAGTGATCTCCGACCTTTTCGAAGGTGTGTTTCAGGGCGCCGTACGCGGTGCGATGAGACCGCTCGCCCTCCCCGTACTCCTGGACCGCAGAATCGTGTGCCTTGATCCACGTGTCCTGCGCCTTCTTGGATGACCGGCGCAGCGTCGACGGTAGTTCTGCGCGACCTGGCATCGAGCCGACCCTCCTTGTGTAACCCTCCGCCGCCGGTGCACCGTCGCCGGCAGTGCCGTCTGCCTCCGGCCCGAAGACGCACTCGCGCAGGTAGCCAAGCGCGCGGGTCAGCAGCCTGGATACGTGCATCTGAGATATCCCGAGCTGGCCGCCGATCTCCCGCTGGCTCATGTTGCCGTAGAACCGCATCACCAGGACCCGCTGCTCGCGTTCGGGCAGCGCGCCCATGTGCGCCCAGACGGCCTGCATTTCCAGGGACCGATCCAGCCGCGGATCCTCCGCGCCAAGGGTGTCCCCCACGCTCGGCGCATCGAGCGTGCCGGGGGCTGGGGCATCCAGTGATCGCACGTGGAAGGCCAACTCGGCGCTCCGCGCCTCGAGGAGCTCCGCATCGCTGACATCTAGGTGCCGGGCCAGGTCGCCGTCTCCGGGCATGCGTGACAGCCGCTGCGTGAGTTCCGCCCTTGCCTGCCGTATTTCCAGGCGCAGCTCCTGGACGGAGCGCCGGACATGCACGTACCAGCGGTTGTCGCGGAAATGGCGTTTGATCTCGCCGCTGATGCACGGCTGCGCGTAGGCGGCCAGGCTGGCGCCGATCGCAGGGTCGAAATCACGGATCGCCCTGAACAGGCCCACGTAGCCGACCTGCATCAAGTCCTCCTCCGGCTCAGGGCTGTCCCTGTACCGCCTGACGCACGACCTGACCAGCGACTGGTAACGGTGGACGAGCAGCTCGCAGGCCGAGTTCCGCACCTGGCTACCGTCCGGCAGCGACTTAACCAGGCCGAGGAGTTCCAGGTCGCCGCAGCGATCCAGTCCGCTCGATCCGAGCATGGCCTGCGACGTCACCGCCGTCGTCAAGGGTGAACACCTCCCGTTGATCCGCAGCGAGTATCTTCGCCGCACCGAGCGCCGCACCGAGCGCCGCACCGCTCTCCCGGCAACCTCAGCGCCGATGGCGGCCAGGCGGCCGCACTGCTTTCGTGACCGGTACTGCCAGCTTGATCAGGCGCGACAAGGTGAGCGTGCCACGAGCGGCAGCGGGTCACATCACGCGAACGGGTAGTTGCTCATCGGTGACTGCCGGGAAGGACTAGAACGGGCAAACGGGATCAGCCGTTACGCTTCGCGATGGCACTACTGACCTTGTTGGGACCGTCGTACTCCCCGTCGGCTATGCTGCTCAGCGCGTCAAGGACGTCTTTGTTAGCGCCCCGGCGCTTGGCGTGCTCCAGTAGCTGCTCCTTGGTCGCCGGATAGTCGGCTCCCGCCAAGTATTTCTGAACTTCTATGAACTCTGCCTGAGCCATGATCGAGACCTCCCTAGCAGGTCAGCGGGTCGATTCACGCGGGCCGCCCGAGGGCAGGTTCCGCGCCCACCTGCGGTCAGTCTTGAGCATGCCAGCCACGGCATGCAGCTTGCATCGCTCGATCGGATAGCTCTTCGTTCGCACGCTGAGTCCGTGATCAGCGATGCCTGTGGGCCGGCCCGGCCAGGTAACCCGTCCGTCGGGTGATGTTGACGGCATGGTCGCCGAGCCGCTCATAGAACCGCGCCACCAGGGCCATCTCGATGGTCACCGGGGACGGCATCTGGCCGCAGGCGAGTTCGGCGATCAGGCTGGCGTGCAGCTCGTGCATCTCGTCATTCACCTTGGCCAGGGACGGGGCGGCCGAGCCGTCCCGCTGGTACCAGCAGTCCGCCGCCTGCTGCCACATATCGCATGCCAGTGCGCCCATCCGCTCGATAAGCACGTGGCAGCGCGACGACAGTTCTGCGGCGAGAAGACGCCCCGCCCGGGAGGTGATCTGGCATTCCAGGTCGTGGGTGCGCTCCAGTTCGGGCGCTATCCGCAGCACGGTCAGCAAGAACCGCAGGTCCGAGGCTACTGGCGCCTGCAGCAAGATTTCCCGGCTGACCAGCTGCTCGATCTCACGGTAGAGGGCATCGATGGCCCGGTCCCGCTCGGTCAGCTGCCTGGCCACCTCAGTGCTGCCGCTCAGCAGCGCCTCCGTCGCCCGGGGCAGATCCTCGCAGACCACGGCGAACAACTCGATGACCTTGAGGTCGATCGCCTCCAGCTGCTGGTCAAATTCACGCCGGTGCCCGGCCATAATCACCCCTCCTGGCCGAAGGCTGCCCAGCCCGGTTACGGTTTGAGGATGACCTTCTCGCAATTGTCCTTCTTGTGCTTGAAGATGTCGTAGCCATGCGGCGCCCGCTGTAGCGGCAAGGTGTGCGTGATGACCCGCGTCGGGTCGATCTCACCCTTCTCGATGCGCTTGAGCAGCGGCTTCATGTAACGCTGGACATGGGCCTGGCCAGTGCGCAGCGTGATCGACCGGTTCATCCACGACCCGGACGGGAACTTGTCGAGGAACCCGCCGAAGACGCTCATGACC
>DASXIA010000363.1:0-6918 GCA_036488155.1 Streptosporangiaceae bacterium
CTCGGTGACGGCCCGGACTATCCGGCCGGGAAGCGCGCCCACGTAGGTACGGCGATGGCCGCGGATCTCGGCCTCGTCCCGCACGCCACCGAGTGCCACCCTGGCGAACTTGCGGCCCATTGCCCGCGCGACGGACTCGCCGAGCGAGGTCTTGCCGACTCCGGGCGGCCCGCCCAGGGCGAGCACGGCGCCGCTGCGCCTGCCGCCGACAAGCTGGAGGCCGCGGTCCGACCGCCGCTTGCGGACGGCCAGGTACTCGATGATGCGGTCCTTGACGTCATCCAGGCCAGCGTGGTCCGCGTCCAGCACCTCCCGCGCGCCGGTGATGTCATAGGCATCCTCGGTGCGCTCGTTCCACGGCACCTCGAGCAGGGTGTCAAGCCAGGTGCGGATCCAGCTTGCCTCGGGCGACTGGTCTGACCCGCGCTCGAGCTTGGCTGCCTCCTTCAGGGCCGCTTCGCGGACCTTCTCCGGCAGGTCGGCAGCCTCGATCCTGGCGCGGTAGTCCTCCTCTTCTGAGGCGGGCTTGCCGTCCAGCTCGGCTAGCTCCTTCCGGATGGCAGCCAGCTGCTGGCGAAGCAGGAACTCGCGCTGCTGCTTCTCCATGCCTTCCTTGACGTCGTTGCTGATGGTCTCCGCGACGTCCAGCTCTGCCAGGTGCTCGCGGGCCCAGCCGATCAGCAGTTCCAGGCGCGCCTGAGGGTCGCTCGTCTCCAGCAGTTGCCGCTTCTGGGCCATGTCGAGATAACCGGCGTAACCGGCGCTGTCGGCCAGCGCCGACGGGTCGGTCAGGCGCTGCAGCACGTCGACGAACTGCCACGCGCCGCGCTTCTGCAGGATCGTGGCAGCCAGTCCGCGGTACTCCCTGGCTAGCCCAGCGGCATGCTGAGTGGGCTCGGGCTCGTCGATGACGGTGCCCTCCACCCACAGCGCCTGGCCGGGGCCCACGGTGCCAGTGCCGATCCTGACGCGTGCGGTGCCGCGCACGACTGCCGCGCGCTCACCGCTCGGCAGCCGTCCGACCTGCTCGATCGTGGCGAGGGTGCCGATAGAGGTGTATTTGCCGTCCGGCCGCGGGACCAGCAGTACCTGGGCCGTGGCGTCGCCGCCCGCGGCTGCCGCGGCGAGCTGAGCAGCCTCGATCGCCGCTCGCGGCTCAGCAGCGGAGAGGTCAAGCGGCACTACCATCGTCGGCAGAACGACGTTGTCGTCCAGCGGCAGTACCGGCAGCGAGAGAGTCTCGGCCATTACAGAGGTCACTTCCTCCGAAGCTAGGCACTAGTTTGCTTACGTGATTACGACGCTACAAGCAAACTTGGAAGTTTTTTGTTCCGCCGCTGGTAGAGCGTTCGCCGCGAGCGGAACATCGGACAACCGCGGCGGACTACCCCCAATAAACTGGATATAAGCCGCGTTTCATGCCACTTTCCAGGTCGGGCCAGGTGCGCCGTGGCGCAGGGGAGTGGCCGCGTGTGCTCGTTCCCGCCCGTATCGAAGTCGCCGTCCAGCCCGTCCAGGTAGGCATTCGGGGCGTAAGCTGCGGCGTTGTGCTCCGGAGTGTCCAGGCGATCAGATACGTGACGCCACTTCGCGAGGGCGGCTCGCTGCCTGCCGTGATGGAGGCAAATGACCTCGGCACCTATGTGGTCAAATTCCGCGGTGCCGGCCAGGGGCCCAAAGCGCTCGTCGCTGAGATCATCAGCGCCGGCCTCGCCGGCGCGTGCGGGCTGGCGGTACCCGAGCTCGTGACGGTTCAGCTCGATCCGGCACTCGCGCCCGGCGAGCCGGATCAGGAAATCCAGGACCTGCTGCGGGCCAGCGCGGGACTGAACCTGGGGGTGGACTTCCTGCCCGGTGCCCTGGATTTTGAGGCCGGCGCGGCAAACGTCGATGCCGCCCTGGCCGGACGGGTCATCTGGTTCGACGCACTGGTCTCGAACGCGGACCGGTCCTGGCGTAACCCGAACATGCTGCTCTGGCACGGTGTTCTCTACCTCATCGATCATGGCGCGACGCTGACGTTCCAGCACCGCTGGGCCAGCGCCGACAAAGCGGCAGCGCGTCCCTACGACATCGCCGAGCACGCGCTCCTGGGCTGCAAGGGCCTGGTCGAGGACGCGGACGCCGAGCTGGCTCCCAGGCTGACGACGGCCGTCCTGCGCGAGGCCGTGGCGCGGGTGCCGGAGGAGTGGCTAGCCGGCGAGCCGGGCTTCAGCAGCGTGCCGGAGCTGCGCGAGGCGTACGTCACCCAGCTCGCAGCGCGCCTCGCGGCCAGGCCTAGCTGGCTCCCGCAGCTCGCCGCTGCCGCAGTGGCCGGCCTGGCCGGCGTGACGCTCGCTGACCGGGCTGGCCGCCGGGCCTCCCGTCCGGCCTGGCTGGCCGGTCAGGACGGCCAATGGCGGGACGCGCAGTGACGAGCGATCCGCAGCCCTTTGAATACGCCATCCTGCGGGTGGTCCCCAGGGTCGACCGGGGTGAGGCCATCAATGCCGGGATCGTGCTGTACTGCCGGCCTCTCAGTTACTTGCGAGCGCTCGTCGAACTTGACGCTGACCGGTTGCTGGCACTCGACCCTGCCGCCGACGTGCCTGCGATCGGGCGGGCGCTCGACGCGATCGTCGGCATCTGCGCGCAGGATCCGGGCGCCGGGCAGCCCGGCCTGCAGGACATCGGCCGCCGGTTCGGCTGGCTAACCGCACCACGCAGCACCGTGGTCCAGACAGGTCCGGTGCACACCGGACTGACCAGCGACCCGGATGCCGAAGCGGTGCGGCTGCTTGCGTCGCTGGTGCGCCGCCCGGCCTGACCGCCTGACCACGGGCGGCGCTGGCTGGCTAAGCTTGGGGCGACATAACGCCCCTGGCAGATCAGCGCACCCGCTGACGGCTTACCGCCGTTCCTGGCACAGGCGCCGGGGATGGGAGGGGAGCTGACTTGTCATGCGGGCAGAGGTCGTGCAGCACAGCAGTGGTACGCCGGAAAAATCAACACTCGCCCTGGAACCAGGCATGCGCGTAACAGAGGAACGTGCGCCGCTAAAGGTGGCGCTGCTCGGCTGCGGCGTCGTCGGCTCACAGGTCTACCGGCTGCTCTCCGAGCAGTCCGCTGACCTGAAGGCGAGGGCAGGAGCGCAGCTGGAGATCGCCGGCGTGGCCGTTCGCGTGCCCAGCCGGCCGCGCGATGTCCCTGTCGACCCCGCCTTGCTGACCACTGACGGGATGGAACTGGTCACCCGGCCCGACGTGGACATCGTGATTGAGCTGATCGGCGGCATCGAGCCGGCCAGGACCTTGCTGCTGGCGGCGCTCAGTGCCGGGAAGTCGGTGGTCACGGCGAACAAGGCGCTGGTCGCCGCGGACCGCGCGGTCCTGCACAAAACAGCCAGCCAGGCCGGCGCTGACCTGTACTACGAGGCGGCCGTAGCCGGCGCGATACCGCTGCTTCGGCCGCTCCGCGAGTCCCTGGCCGGCGATGAGGTCCGCCGCGTGCTCGGGATCGTGAACGGCACAACTAACTTCATCCTGGACCGGATGGACACCTCAGGCGCGGACTTCAGTGCGGCGCTAGCCGAGGCGCAGGCGCTCGGCTACGCCGAAGCGGACCCGACGGCGGACGTGGCTGGCTTTGACGCCGCTGCCAAGGCGGCGATCCTGGCCAGCATCGCCTTCCACACCGAGGTCACCGCGGATGACGTCTACCGGGAGGGCATCCTCTCGGTCACCGCGGCCGACATCGCCAGCGCCAGGGCGATGGGCTACGTGGTCAAGCTGCTGGCGATCTGCGAGCGCTCCAACGGAGGCATCTCGGCCAGGGTGCACCCGGCGATGATCCCGCGCACGCATCCGCTGGCCGCGGTCCGGGAGGCGTACAACGCTGTCTTCGTCGAGGCGGAGTCGGCAGGCAGGCTGATGTTCTACGGCGCGGGCGCCGGCGGCCAGCCGACCGCCAGCGCGGTACTCGGCGACACTGTCGCGATCGCGCGCAACCTGATGGCCGGACTGCGCGGCCCGCACTCCTCTACCTATGCGCAGCTGCCGCTGGTCCCAATCGGCGAGGCGCGGACCAGCTACTACGTCCAGCTGGACGTGGCCGACCGCCCAGGCGTGCTGGCACCGGTTGCTGACGCATTCGCGCAGCAAGGCGTTTCGATCAAGGCAGTCCGGCAGGAGGGCCGCGGCGAGGACGCCAACCTGATCATCATGACGCACGCGGCACGAGAAGCCGCCCTCGCCAGGACGGTGGCGGTGCTGGGCGCGATGGAAGCGGTGCGGAACGTGGACAGCGTGATGCGCGTCGAGGCCCTGGAGGGCGAGTGAACCGAAGGCAGCGAGCAGGACACCCGCCGGCCAGGTGCCCGGTGCCGCAGTGACACCCGAGATGACTGGGTCGATCACTGGACGGCGGCCCTGGCGCGGAATCATCGCTGAGTACGCAGCCAGCCTGCCGGTGCCTGCCGGCGTGCCGGCGGTCACGCTAGGCGAGGGCGGAACACCGCTGCTACCCGCTCCGGTGCTGTCAGAGCTGACGCGCTGCACCGTGTATCTCAAGGTCGAGGGCGTCAACCCGACCGGATCATTCAAGGATCGCGGCATGACGGTCGCGGTCACGCTGGCCGCCGCCCGGGGCGCACATACCGTGATCTGCGCATCTACCGGCAACACCAGCGCGAGCGCGGCGGCCTACGCTGCCCGGGCGGGCCTGACCTGCGCCGTGCTGTTGCCCAAGGGCAGCGTTGCGCTCGGGAAGCTGGCGCAGGCGCTCGCGCACGGGGCTCGCCTGATCCAGATCGACGGCAACTTCGACGACTGCCTGGAACTCGTCCGCAAGATCGCGGCGGAGTACCCGGTGGCTCTGGTCAATTCCGTGAATCCGGAGCGCCTGCAGGGCCAGAAGACCGCGTCGTTTGAGATCGTGGACGCGCTCGGCGATGCGCCCGACGTGCACTGCCTGCCGGTCGGCAACGCCGGCAACATCTCCGCCTACTGGCTCGGCTATCAGGAGTACCGCGCGGACGGCAAGGCGACCAAGACCCCGCGGATGCTGGGCTACCAGGCGGCCGGCGCCGCACCAATCGTTATCGGTCAGCCGGTGCTGAACCCGGTCACGGTAGCAACGGCGATCCGGATCGGTAACCCGGCGTCCTGGCAACTGGCCGAGGAAGCACGGGACCAGTCCGGCGGCCTCATCGGCTCCGTCACCGACGAACAGATCCTGGCTGCCTACCGGTTGCTCGCCCAGCGGGAAGGCGTATTCGGCGAGCCCGCGTCGGCAGCCGGCGTGGCTGGCCTGCTGGAGGCCAGTGCGGAGGGCCTGGTCGCGCCTGGCTCGGTCGTTGTCTGCACGATCACGGGGCACGGGCTGAAGGATCCCGAAACCGCAGTCGCGGGCGCGCCAGCGCCGGTCACCATCGGCGTCGACGTGGCCGCCGTCGCGGGTGCGCTGAACCTGCGGTGACTGTGCCTGCTGTGATTGGCTGCTGATGGTGCGATGGCCAGACCAGCCGGTCATTGTCCGGGTGCCGGCGACCAGCGCGAACCTCGGTCCCGGCTTCGACTCGCTAGGCCTCGCGCTGAGCCTGCACGACACCGTGCGGGCGCGTGTGCTGCCATCCGGGCTGCAGGTGACTGTGACCGGCGCGGGCGCCGGCGACCTTGAGCGCGGCGAGGGTCACCTGGTCGTCCGGGCCATGCGGGCGGCGTTCGCAGCCATCGGCGCCCAGCCGCCGGGCCTGGAGATTTCCTGCGGGAACGACGTGCCTCAGGGTTTCGGGCTTGGCTCGTCCGCGGCTGCCATCGTCTCGGGAGTGCTTGCGGCCCGAGCACTGGCCGGGCCGGATGGCACCGCGGCGCTCGGGGAGGATGCTGTCCTCCGGCTGGCCACTGAACTCGAAGGGCATCCCGACAACGTGGCGGCCTGCCTGCTCGGCGGCCTGACCGTCTCCTGGACCTCGGAGTCCGTGGTCCAGGTGGCCAGGCTGACGCCGCTGGCCGGCCTGGTTCCGGTGCTCTGTGTCCCGGCGGTGCCGCTGTCGACCCAAACCGCGCGCAAGGCACTGCCCGCCGAGGTCCCGCACGCCGACGCGGCAGCGAACTCCGCCCGTGCGGCCTTGCTCATCGCGGCGCTGACCCTCCGGCCGGACCTGTTGCTGGCCGGGACCGAGGATTTCCTGCACCAGCCGTACCGGGCAGCGGCGATGCCCGCCACCGCTGCGCTGATCGAACGGCTGCGCGCGGCGGGCATCGCCGCTGTCGTGTCCGGGGCTGGTCCGTCGGTCCTGGCCCTGACGGTCAGCGGCACCGGGCCCGGCCCTGACGATGTGATCAGGATCGCTGCCGAGGCCGGTCCGGTCTGGCGGGTACTGCCGCTCGGGGTCGATGCGGACGGCGCCGTGCTGCTCGCCGATTGACGCTGCTCCAGCACGTGTAAGACGCAGGGTCCGCCGGCTATGCATAGCCGGCGGACCCTGCGTCTTAGCGAGTTGGTGGGTAGGTCGGTCAGCCGCGGTAGGGGTCGGCGGGGACGGTGCCGGTCCAGGTGGTGCTCAAGTAGACGATGGTGTCGGTGACTGTGCGGGTGCCGTGCGGGTCCTGGAGGGTGACCTCGAATCCTGGCGGGTAGGTGACCGTTGATTCGAGGACGGCGCCGGTGGCGGGGCTCTCGTATGTCGCGTAGGTGATCCTGTCGGACTTGCCGCCAGGGAGCCCGCTGTTGTCAACGCGGCTGATTTCCACGGCGGGCCGGCCCTTGCTGTCGTGCGCGGAGCGGTTAACCGTCACCCCTGGTACGGCCGCGAGCAGCTTGTTCTTGCTGACTCTTGGCGTCCGGTATGAGTAGTTTGCCCTAGGCAAGCAACTAGGGTGTACGCGTGCAACCGCTAGCGTGTGACCATGCTGCTGGAGCCGCTGAATGACTGCTGAT
>DASXIA010000408.1:0-9712 GCA_036488155.1 Streptosporangiaceae bacterium
GGCGCAGGTCGGGTCGGAGTGATGCAGGTTGTGCCAGGACTCGCCGAAGGACAAGATGGCCAGCCAGTTCACGTTCCGCGACTTGTCCCTGACCTCGAACTCTTCCTTGCCGAAGGTGTGGCAGATCGAGTTGATGGACCACGTGACGTGGTGCAGGAACGCCACCCGGACCAGGGTGGCCCAGAAGAACGCGGTGACCGCACCCTGCCAGGACCAGGCCCAGAGACCGCCGATGAGTGCCGGGGCGAGCAGCGAGACCACGACCAGGACGGGGAACAGAGCCGAAATCCGGGCGATCTTCTTGTCGGCGAGCAGGTCGGGGCAGAATTTCTCCTGCGAGGTGCGATCGTCGTCGAACAGCCAGCCGGTGTGTGCCCAGACCAGGCCTTTGGTGAGCGCTTTCCAGTCGTCGCCGAACCGCCACGGTGAATGCGGGTCACCCTCCCGGTCGCTGAACTTGTGGTGCCGCCGATGATCGGCGACCCAGTTGATGACCGGGCCCTCGACCGCCAGCGATCCGGCGATCGCGAGCGCAACCCGCATGCCGGTCTTGGCCTTAAAGGACGAATGCGTGAAGTAGCGGTGAAAACCCATCGCAATGCCAAGGCCGGAAATGTAGTAGAACACCACCGCGATGATCACGTCATGCCAGCCAAGGCCCCAGCCCCAGGCCAGCGGAATAGCTGCGATCAGCGCCAGCATCGGTACCGCGACGAAGACCCCGACCAGGATCTTCGACGCGCGGCTACTCGGTTCGTCCCGAAGATCATTTAGCGGGGGCCTGGCCCCAGCGGCTGCCGCCGCTGCGGCGCCTGTTGGTGTGGCGCCCGTTGGAGTCGTGCCCGTAGCAGTGGTGTCAATGGCAGTGGCGCCGGCGGCACTTTCCGCACCGGCGCCGGCCGTGGTGGTGTCAATGGCAGTCATATGGATCCTCGCCTGGCACTCAGCCGTCAGTTGCGGGATAACCGGTCTGCATGGCCGTGGTCAGGGGCTCCTGCAGAATACGCTTACGTAACCGTAACCTACGTGACCGTAGGTTGCACACTGGTGCCGGAAAAATTCTTTTTGGCATCGTCAGCAACGGCCAGCAGTAGCGACGTACCCGCAGTAGCCGACCGCATTCGCAGCCGGTATCCGAGCGCGATTCCGATCTGCCGCCACGGGAATGTCAGTAGCTCGACCTAGTATTCGAATATGCGGACTAAGGATGAGCTTCTGGAATTGCGCGGGCAGGCGGTCGCGCTGCGCCGCGCGGGCAAGTCCCGGCGCGAAATCAAGGAGATCCTCGGCGTCGGGAACTCGACGTTAGACCCCGCGCTACGCGGCGAGCCGGCGCCGCTGTGGACGTTACGGCCGAGGGCGAAGGACGGGCTGCGGATGAAGGCGCGCGAGCTGCGTGCCAGTGGCCGCACGTATGACGAGATAGCCGCCGAGCTTGGTGTCTCGAAGGGGTCAGTGTCGCTCTGGGTGCGTGACCTGCCGCGTCGCGGCCGGCTGAGCTATGAGGAGTTCCGCAAGCGCAACGCTGACGGCGTATCCCGGTACTGGGCAGCTGAGCGGCCGGTCCGCGAAGCGCGGCTTCAGCAGATCACCGACAGTGCCGCTGCTCAGATCGGTGAGCTGAGCGAGCGGGAGCTGCTCATAGCAGGTGCCGTCGCGTACTGGTGCGAGGGCACAAAGAGCAAGCCCTACAGGCCGCGCAAGGACTGCGTCGTCTTCATTAACAGCGATCCAGGGCTGATTAGGCTCTTCCTGCGGTTTCTGACGGTTACCGGCGTTACGCCGGACCGACTTATCTGCCGGGTGCACATCCATGAGAGCGCGGACGTCGAGGGCGCCCAACAGTTCTGGCGCGAGCTGACTGGCCTTCCGGAAGATCAATTTCGTGAGCCGACGCTGAAGCGGCACAATCCGAAGACCGTCCGGAAGAACACTGGCGATGACTATCGCGGCTGCCTGATCGTTAGTGTTCGCCGAAGCGCGGACCTTTACCGTCAGATCGAAGGCTGGGCGTCTGCGGCAATGGCTGCTGCCAGGTCAGGTTCCGAACCCCGAGTAATGCGCCCAGCTCCCGGGGAAGGATTCGAACCTTCGTTGACGGAGCCAAAGTCCGTAGTCCTGCCAGGCTAGACGACCCGGGAAGGTCAGATCCCGCCCCGAGCCTACCGGGACGAGGTCAACCGGGCCGATGACCAGTTCGCACTGGCGGCCGCGAGGTGACGCGGAAAATGTTACAGGGTCCGCTCCTCAACCTGGATGCCTCCGACTGCGTCTCTAGCCTCGCGGGCTTGTGTCCCCTGAGTCAGCGCGGCAGGCGCGACCGCATTGGTGACCAGATCTGGGGTGGCCCGTAATGTCGGGCCACTGCTAAGGGACCATCGCAGTCGGGCGTGTTTCCGCTTTGATAGCTTCTAGGATGATTTGCGTAGTCTTTGGCGTGTGCGACTACTGGGATGGCAAGGCCCTGTGCCCCTCTAGTCGCGCGCGAGTTTGCCCGTGGGGTAGCGGGTGACTGCCGGGATGCGGCGGGTCGGCGAGGGCAAGTGTGGCACGATCGTGAGCAAGCGCCGCAACGGGTGCGATCAGCCACCCAGGCCGGCCGAAGGTAGGTAACCGGCCGGTATCCTGCACATGTCGGGAGGGCGACATCTTGATCGCGCTTCCGTCCAGGTAGCAGGGTCGGCCCGTGCGGGGACACTCATAACAGGGACACGTCTGAGGGCGTAGATCCGGCAGCGATACGCGCGGGCAAGACGGGCCCTAGCGTGACCAGAGCGAGAGCGGTCGGTTTGAGCGCTTTCAGTTAAAACTGACAAGAGTGACCAGTTCGAGAGCGACACTTAAGGAGCCGAGCCGAGTGACAGCACACGGTCCGGCCGCCGTCATCGTCCTGGCGGCAGGCGAGGGTACCCGGATGCGCACAGCCACTCCGAAGATGCTCAACGAGGTATGCGGCCGGCCGATGCTCGGCCACGTGCTCGCGGCCGCACGCGAGCTGAAGCCGGAGCGGCTGATCCTGGTCGTCAGTGACTTGCACGGCCAGGTTGCCGGATACGCGCGAGAGCACTGGCCGGAAGCGGCCCTGGTCGTGCAGGAACGCCGCGGCTCGTGGGGCACCGGGCACGCCGTGCGCACCGTGGTCGAATCTGTCGGTGCCATCAGTGGCACTGTCATCGTGCTGTTCTCCGACACCCCGATGTTGCGGGGCGAGACGCTGGTCAGCCTCGCCACCGAGCACGAAGCCGCAGGCGCTGCGGTGACCGTGCTGACGTCGCACGCACCAGACCCAAAGGGGTACGGGCGGATCTTGCGCAACGAGGACGGCCAGGTGACCGGCATCGTCGAGGATGCCGACGCGACGCCGGAGCAGCGGGCACTGACCGAGATCAGCTCGGGCATGTTCGCGTTTGACGGCGACCTGCTTGCCGACGCAGTCAAGCGGGTTCCGCCCGCCGGCGCGACGGGCGAGGAGTACCTGACCGAGGTGCCCGCCATCCTGCGCGCCGACGGCCACCCGGTCGGTAGCGCGTTCTGCCAGGATTTCGATGAGATCCAGGGCGTCAACAACCAGGTTCAGCTCGCCAGCGCACGGCGTGTGCTCAACGAGAGGCTGCTCGCGCACTGGATGGCTGCGGGCGTGACGATCGTGGACCCGGCGAGCACATGGATCGACGTGGACGTGCTGATCGAGCCGGGGGTGCGGATCTCGCAAGCCACCCAGCTCGAGGGCCGCACCATCGTCGGAGCCGGCGCCCGGATCGGGCCGAGCTGCCTGCTGCGCGACACTACCGTGGGGGCCGGAGCGACAGTACTGCAGGCAGTCTGCGAGGGCGTCGTCATCGAGCCGGGTGCCGTGGTTGGCCCGTTCGCCCACCTCACGCCCGGCGCTAGTGATCAGCAGGGCTCCAATCGCGACTCGCCGGGGCAAGCGCCGGCGGCCGCGAGCTCAAGCACGTGGCAACACAAGGAGAGTTGAAGCAAGTGACCGGCATGACCGCCACCCCCGAGCGGAAGATGATGCTTTTTTCCGGTCGCGGCTACCCCGAGCTCGGGCAGGAGATCGCGGGCTGCCTCGGCATCGAGCCGACCCCCACCACCGCGTACGACTTCGCCAATGGCGAGATATTCGTTCGCTTCCTCGAGTCGGTCCGTGGCAGTGACGCTTTCGTGCTGCAGAGCCACACCGCCCCGATCAACCAGTGGATCATGGAGCAGTTGATCATGGTGGATGCGCTTAAGCGGGCGTCCGCTAAGCGCATCACGGTCGTGGCCCCGTTCTTCGGCTACGCCCGCCAGGACAAGAAAAGCCGGGGCCGGGAGCCGATCTCTGCCCGCCTGATGGCCGACTTGTTCCAGACCGCGGGTGCCGACCGGCTGATGGCGGTCGACTTGCACACCGCGCAGATCCAGGGGTTTTTCGACGGGCCTGTCGACCACCTCTTCGCACTGCCGATCCTGGCGTCCTACCTGGAGGAAAAGCTGGACGTGTCGCAGGTGACCGTGGTGGCGCCGGACGCTGGCCGGGTCCGGGTATGCGAGCGGTGGACCGACCGGCTTGGCTGCCCGCTGGCGATCATCCACAAGCGGCGCGACCCGGACGTCGCCAACCAGGCCAAGGTGCTCGAGGTCGTCGGGCAGGTTGCCGGGCGGACCTGCATCGTGGTCGACGACATGATCGACACCGGGCAGACGATCGTGAAGGCCGCGGACACGCTGTTTGATCAGGGCGCGGAGCAAGTGATCGTTACCGCGACCCACGGTGTACTGTCCGGCAACGCGGTGGACATGCTCAAGAACTCGCGGGTGAGCGAGGTGATCGTTACTAACACGCTGCCGATCCTGAACGAGAAGCGGTTCGACAAACTGACCGTGCTCTCCATCGCGCCGCTTATCGCGAGGGCCATCAACGAGGTGTTCAGCGACGGCTCGGTGACGAGCCTGTTCGACGGCCAGAGCTAAGAGGGCTGCCCCGAAGGGGTAGACTGCCGAGGAATTTCCTGTCATCACGAGGAGTACCACCGTGCCCGAGGTACGTATCGACGCCGAGCCACGGACAGCGTTCGGAAAAGGACCGGCCCGCCGTACCAGGGCTGCCGGCCGGGTGCCCGCCGTGCTCTACGGGCACCGCCAGGAGCCCCGGCACCTGACACTTCCAGGCCACGAGGTGCTGCTCGCGCTGCGCACCGCCAACGTCCTGATCAGGCTTGAGGGCTTGCCGGGCGGCGCGCAGCTGGCGCTGCCCAAGGCCGTGCAGCGAGACCCGATTAAGGGCTACGTGGAGCACGTCGACTTGCTCGTAGTGCGCCGCGGCGAGAAGGTCACCGTCGACATCGCGGTCCAGCCCGTCGGCGACGTGGTCTCTGACGGGCTGCTCGACCAGCAGCTGGTGCAGATCTCCGTCGAAGCAGAGGCGACTGCGATCCCGCCGGCGATCGAGGTCAACGTCGACGGCATGGCGATCGGCGACGCCGTGCACGCCAGCGATCTGCAGCTGCCGACCGGGGTGACCCTGGCTATCGAGCCAGACGTGCTGGTGCTGCACGTCATCGCTGCGCCGACGGCCGCGCAGATCCAGGCCGAGCTCGGCGAGGGCGAGGTGCCCGCGGCCGCAGCCGAGGTGCCAGCGGCGGTGCCCGAGGCCGGCGCCACTGGCGCGGAGTCGGCATCGGCGGAGGCATCCGGCTGATTGCGGGCGCCGCGCTGCCTGCTGGCGCCGGGTCCTCGGATACCGAGGCTGCCGACGCCGGGCTTGCCGACGCTGCACCTGCCGATGCCGGGCTGCCGATACTGGACCCGCCGGGTTACCGGCGCGACCGGCATCCGGGACGACAACAACGATGGCTGAGGACCGCTGGCTTATCGCCGGGCTGGGAAATCCCGGCCCCGGTTATGAGGGCAACCGCCACAACGTCGGCTTCATGTGCGCGGATGAGCTCGCCGCGCGGATCGGAGCTACGTTCCGGCGCGACAAGTCGCGGGCTGCGGCGGCGACCGGCCAGCTCGCGGGCGTTCCGGTGGTGCTGGCGAAGCCGCAGCGCTTCATGAACCTCTCCGGCGGCCCGGTGGCGGCGCTGCGGACGTTCTTCAAGCTGCCGGCCGAGCGCATCCTGGTCGTGCACGACGAGCTTGACCTGCCGTACGGAGTCATCAGGCTCAAGCTGGGCGGCGGAGACAACGGGCACAACGGGCTGCGGTCGGTCAGCGCCGCGCTCGGCAGCCGGGACTATCACCGCCTCAGGATCGGCATCGGGCGGCCGCCCGGCAGAATGGATCCAGCGGATTTCGTGCTGCAGAACTTCTCGCCCTCAGAACGTGAGGAACTGCCTGTGGTTCTCGGCCGGTCAGCCGACGCCGCCGAGATCCTGCTGACCCAGGGTCTCGCGGCGGCGCAGAACAAGTTTCACTAGCCGTGCCGCGATGCATCCGGGCGGCGTGTGGCCAAGCCCGCTTTGCCCGTCATTGGCAGCGGCGCGTGGCAGAGGCCGTAGGCTGGCTCTCTGGCCAGAGCGGCCCTGGCGGGCTCGCTGACCCTGTGGAGCATCCTTGACGGTTTCTGACGACGAGCTCGCTGCGATGCTGGCAAGCGAGGCAGGCCGTCGGCTGCTCGCATTGCGCGCCGAAGGTGGCGACGCCAAGGCTCTCCGCGATGCCGGCGACCGGCTGTCGCATGAGTTCCTGACTGGCGAACTGGCGAGGCTACGGCCGGGCGATGCGGTGCTGTCCGAGGAGGGTGCCGACGACCCGGCCCGGCTGTCCGCGAGCCGGGTATGGATCGTTGATCCGCTCGACGGCACCAGGGAGTACGGCGAACCCGGACGCACCGACTGGGCGGTGCACGTCGCGCTCTGGGCGGACGGAGAGCTGACGGCTGGAGCTGTCGGGCTGCCCGCTCAGGACGTCGTCCTGAGTACCGCTGAATCGAATCCTGCGGGCCCGCTGACAAGACGCCAGGCCGGTGCCGCAGATGAAGCGCCCGCGGGAAGCCGCCCAGGTTCCGGGCTGCCGCTGCGCCTGCTCGTCAGCCGGTCGCGGCCGCCTGCGTTCGTGACCGATCTGGCTGCGAGCCTGGATGCGGTGCTAGTACCAATGGGATCGGCCGGTGCGAAGGCGGCCGCGGTTATCGACGGTCAAGCCGACGCCTACGTGCACAGCGGCGGGCAGTACGAGTGGGACTCGGCCGCGCCGGTCGCCGTTGCCAGGGCGGCTGGATTGCACGCCTCCCGGATCGACGGCTCGGACCTGCGATACAACCAGGAGAACCCGTCCGTGCCTGATATCCTGATTTGTCCGATCGACCTTGCAGCAACGCTGCTGGGCGCGATCAGCCGTTCGCGAAGTGCCGAGCTAGCCCGGCCCGACCGAGGCCCTGCCGAGGTCCGGCCGACCACAACCCAGTGACCCGGAGTCGTCCTGATGCCGCCAATCCGCACTGACTACCTGCTGTCTCAGCTGGACGTGCTCGAGGCCGAGTCCATCCACGTGATGCGCGAGGTGGCCGCCGAGTTTGAGCGGCCGGTGCTGCTGTTCTCTGGCGGCAAGGACTCGATCGTGATGCTCGCGCTCGCCGAGCGCGCGTTCTGGCCAGCCCGGATCCCGTTCCCGGTGATGCACGTGGACACCGGGCACAACTTCCCCGAGGTGCTCGCGTACCGGGATCGCAGAGTCGCTGAGCTTGGCGCCCGCCTGATCGTCGCCTCCGTGCAGGAGTCCATCGACGCGGGCAAGGTGGTGGAGGAGACCGGCAGGTGGGCCAGCAGGAACCGGCTGCAGACCACCACGCTGCTGGACGGCATCGCAGACAACAGGTTTGACGCGGTCTTCGGCGGTGCCCGCCGGGACGAGGAGAAGGCGCGCGCGAAGGAACGGGTGTTCTCGTTCCGCGATGAGTTCGGCCAGTGGGACCCGAAGAACCAGCGGCCTGAGCTGTGGAACGTCTACAACACCCGGATCCGGCGCGGCGAGCACATCCGGGTATTCCCGCTGTCGAACTGGACGGAGCTCGACATCTGGCACTACATCGCCAGGGAGCGTCTGGAGATCCCGTCGATCTACTTCGCGCACACCAGGACCGTCTTCGAACGCGATGGCATCCTGCTCGCAGACAACGAGTTCGTCACCCGGGCCGACGATGAGCCGGTCTACGATGCCCGCGTCAGGTACCGGACGGTAGGCGACATGACCTGCACAGGCGCGGTCGAGTCGGGCGCCACGACCGTCGCCGAGGTGATCGCCGAGATCGCAGCCACCCGGATCACCGAGCGCGGGCAGACGCGGGCGGATGACCGGGCCAGTGAGGCCGCGATGGAGGACCGCAAGCGAGAGGGTTATTTCTGATGACGGCGTTGCAGTCTCCGTTCGGCCAGCCGGCCGAGGAGCCTCGGCATATGGACATCTTGCGGCTGGCCACGGCCGGCTCGGTTGACGACGGCAAGAGCACCCTGATCGGGCGCCTGCTGTTCGACTCCAAGGCGATCTTCGAAGACCAGCTGGCCGCGGTGGAGCGCACCAGTAAGGAGCGGGGCGAGGAGTTCACCAACCTCGCGCTGCTGACCGACGGGCTGCGGGCCGAACGCGAGCAGGGCATCACGATCGACGTCGCCTACCGCTACTTTGCGACGCCACGCCGGAAGTTCATCATCGCCGACACCCCTGGTCACATCCAGTACACGCGCAACATGGTGACTGGCGCTTCTACGGCCGACCTGGCGGTCGTGCTGGTCGACGCGCGGAACGGGCTCACCGAGCAGAGCCGCAGGCATGCGTTCCTGGCTACCTTGCTGCGGGTCCCGCACCTGGTGCTAGCGGTGAACAAGATGGACCTGGTCGATTACAGCGCCGCGATCTTCGACGAGATCGTGGAGGAGTTCACCGCGTTCGCCGCCAAGCTGGAGATCGGCGATCTGACCTTTGTCCCGATCTCCGCGCTGCACGGCGACAACGTTGTCCAGCGGTCAGTCAACATGCCGTGGTACGACGGCCCGTCGCTGTTGCACCACCTGGAGCACGTGCATATCGCATCCGACCGGAATCTGATCGACGTCAGGTTCCCGGTGCAGTACGTCATCAGGCCGCACCAGGCCACTGACCCGGAGTTGCATGACTACCGCGGATACGCGGGCCAGGTTGCGGGCGGCGTGCTCAAGCCCGGCGACGAGGTGTTGCACCTGCCATCCGGGCTTACCACCACCATCCGTCAGATCGACACCGCGAAGGGTCCGGTGCCGGAGGCGTTCGCGCCGATGTCGGTGACGCTGCTGCTGGCCGACGACCTCGATGTATCGCGTGGCGACATGTTCTGCCGGCCGCACAACCAGCCGGACTCGACTCAGGACATTGAGGCCATGGTCTGCTGGATGACGGACGCCCGCGCGCTCACCTCCGGCAGCCGGCTGCTGGTCAAGCACACCACCAGGACCGTTAAGGGCATCGTGCGCGACCTGCAGTACCGCTTGGATGTCAACACCTTGCACCGGGATGACTCAGCGACGCAGCTTGCCCTGAACGAGATCGGCCGGGTAACCCTCAGGGTGACGCAGCCGCTCTTCTGTGATCCGTACTCGCGGAACCGGCTCACCGGCGGCCTGATCCTCATCGACGAGGCGACCAGCGCGACTGTCGGCGCCGCGATGATCACCGACAACTAACCCCGGGCCGGCGTCCCGGTCCGGACCCCGAGCGGTCACCCGGCGGCTCATCCGGGTATCCCGCCGAT
>DASXIA010000436.1:0-12411 GCA_036488155.1 Streptosporangiaceae bacterium
ATCGTGCACGCCTACGGCTACCTCATCATCGTGGCCGGCGACGGCACATTCACCTTCACCAAGCCCGACGGGACCCTAGTCCCTAACTGCCCGCGCCTTCCCGAGGCTGACGCCGATCTCAGCAGCCAGCACCAGGCCGACATCACCGCGCACACCATCATCCCCGCCGGGCTCGCCGACAAGTTCGACCTCGACCAGACCATCTGGGCCTATTTCGCCAACGCCAGAGTCGCCGAAGAACGCCAGGCCCACGAGCTGGAAGTGGCCGCGTAGCCGTCGACCGGGCTAGCGTCGTCAACGCGGATGGAGCCTTTCGGCGATCCGTCCTTGCATACGGTCGCGACGAGCGAAGCAGGCCTGCCCCGAGCAGCATCCGCAGCCCGCGCAGCCGCAGCGCCGCGCCGATCGCGCGCATCTCAGTTCCCTCCAGTCTCAAGCTCGCAGGGGATGACGAAGAAAGTGAATTCCACCGGAACCGCGCCGGGCGGGCGGGATTCCAGGTCGTCAATCGGCCGTTCCTCGATATAGCGGATGATCAGCCGCTCGAAGTCGGTCACGAGCCCGGCGAGCTCATCCTCGGTCAGGTAGACGGCGCTGCGGCCCAGGCCGGAATGCTCGCGCCAGCGGGCCGACCAGTGCGCGCGGCGCTCCTGCCAGTCCAGGAAACTCTCGAGGGTCCGCTCCGCGGCGACTTGCTCGAACGCCTGGACCGCAGCCTCGCCGCCGGGCTTGTCCTCCAGCCCCTGGTGGCTGACGGATGTGGCGACCAGCCGCCAGGGCCGCTCCCGGTTATCGGCGCCGCTGACCTGCTCGACGAAGCCGTACTTGGCCAGCTGGTGCAGGTGGTGGGAGGCCAGCCCGTGACTGATCCCGAGTGCGCGCGCGGCGTCGGCGGTCGTAATCCGGCCGGCTCTGGCGACGATCGCCTGCAACTCCAGCCGCAGCGGGTGGGCCAGTGCTCGCATGCTGCGCGGGTCATCGAGCAGCCGCCGCCGCTGCCCGCGCGGCCGCTCCGACGGGCCGGGCTCAGCAGACGGCGCGGCCGGGCCATCAGATTCCAAGGACATGCTTGGAATCTAAGGATACGGCCGGCAAGATGTCAAGCACATGCTTGGAGTTGGCCTAGCCAGATGCATCCTGGGCGTGGCATACGCCTTCGAACCGCGCGTGCGCAGGTGTCTCAGGCCGAGGAGTCCGCCCTGAGGACTTTCAGCCCTGCGCGCCTGCCGGAGTCGGGCTTCGTGAGCGCGGCGTAACCCCCGTCGCCGCTGGCGAGCTCTCGCTGCTAGCGTTCCGCCAATGACGATCTCGCTCACGCAACCGACGCTCGCTCTGATCGACGGCAAGAACTACGCGGTCCTGGCCACGCTGAATCCGGACGGCAGCCCGCAGACCTCGGTGATCTGGGTCGGCCGCGACGATGACGGCGTGCTGTTCACGACCGTCGAGGGGCGGGTGAAGCACCGCAACATGGTGCGCGATCCGCGCGTGAGCATCACCGTGATCGACTCAGCGGACCCGGAGTACTACGTCGAACTTCGCGGGCGCATGGAGTCGATCACTCACGATGCCGGCCGGCAGATGGACATGCAACTCTCCTGGAAGTACGACGGCCGGGACCCGGCGCCAGAACGGCCCGGCGCGGTCCGCGTCGTCGTCCGGATCGCGGTGGAAAAAGTTACCGGGAGAGCGGTGTGACTGTCCGGTCAGCTAAGCCCTGTGTCGGCTAAGCACGCTGTCAGCTAAGCCCTGTGTCGGCTAAGCCCTGTGTCGGCTAAGCACGGCGTCAGCTAAGCACCGAGGCCGAGCAGCAGGCCGTCCGCGGCCATCGCGGGCGAGCTGGTCAGGAAGATAATCACGCCGTCCGCCGGCGCGACGATCTCCTCCATCACATCGGCGCCGTCGAGCGTGCTGACGGTACCGATCACCTGGCCGGCCGAGACCGCTTCGCCAGCCTTGACGGTCGGCTCCCACCAGCCAGCGTCCCGGCAGCGCAGCCACAGGAACCGGCCGAGCTGCGTCTGCTCTGGCGGGGCGGCCGCCCCCGGCGCCGGCTCGGCCATGCCGAGCGACTCGAGCACGCTATTCAGGCCGGCCACGTGCAACGCCACCGCATGCTCTTGCACCAGGCCGCACTCGCCCGCCTCAGCAGTAATCGCAGGGATGCCGGCTGCGGCAGCAGCGCCGCTGCTCGTCCCCGACACGGCCCGGTCCGGGCCGGGAACCTGCCTGATCACGTACGGCAGCCGGTAGGCGGTCGCCAGGGCATGGGCGCGATCCTCAGCCGGGCCAGACTCGTAGAGCGCGAACGGCTGCAGCGCCTCGACCATGTCGCCGCAATGCGCGTCGATGTAGGCGTCCGAGCCGGTGATGAGCTGCGTGAAAGCGCCGTGTGCCAGACGGTCGGCGAGCGTGCCGGCCGGGTCGCCGGGGAAGCAGCGGTTGAGGTTCTTGCCGTCCTCCGGGACGACAAACGGGGTCCTGGCGGCGAACGCTGACACGTTCAGGACCGGGACCGCGCGCACCCGGCCGCTGATGTCCCTGGTGCCCAGCTCGCGCAGCCAGCGGCGGACGCCGTCCATCGACGCGTACTCGCAGCCGTGCACGCCGGCGATGACGGTCAGCAGCGGGCCGTCGTGCGAACCGGTCACCTCGACGAGGGGCACGGTCAGCCCGGCGAGCTCAAGACTGCGGCGCGTTACGGTCGGCGGCATGGTTACTCCTTCGCTGCGATCGGTAGGTTCGGTGTAGGCAAGGCAAGCACGTCACCCGGTAGCTGAAAACAGGCGTTCAGCTGCTGCCGCGACCGTTAGCAGGGCCAGGTCGCTCCCCCGCCGCCCGGCCAGCTGCAATCCCACAGGAAGGGCGGGAACGGGCACTGGCAGCGAGACAGCCGGATGCCCGGTGAGGTTATAGGGGCCGGTGAACCGGCCTTCGGCGTTATCGTCGCCGAGGCCGAACGGCGGGTCCTGCTCGGGTGCGCAGTACCCCACCGTCGGGCCAGCCAGCACGTCGACACCATCGAGGCTCGCGTCGATCGCGGCGAGCAACTCGGCCTGATCGGCGATCGCCGCGGCGTACTGGTCCGGCGTGACGCCGCGGCCGAACTCCAGAAGAGCGCTGGTTCCGGCGGCGTACTTGCTGGTGTCGCGATGTTCATGCACCCGGTAGGCCTCCGACGCGACGATAACCGCCAGCGCGTGCTCCCACCGCGGCAGTTCGTCCAGCCACGGTGCGCGGATCTCGGTCAGGTCGAAGCCGCCGGCCGCGAGCGCCGCGAGCGCGCCGTCAAGCGCCTGCCGGACCTCGCTGGTCACCGACGGATCGGCGAGCTGCGCTGCCAGCACGCCGATCACCCGGCCCGGCGCGGCCGGCGGCGCGGGTGGCAGTCCGGCGATGACCGCGAGCAGCGCCGCGCCGTCTGCGGCAGTCGCTGTGAGTGTCCCGGCGTGGTCGCAGGCGGGTGACAGGGGAAACACACCCTCGGCGGGAACGAGCCCGTAGGTGGGCTTCAGTCCGGTCACCCCGCAGTAGGCCGCGGGGATGCGGATCGACCCGCCGGTGTCGGTCCCGATTGCCAGGTCGCACACGCCAGCCGCAACGAGCGCGGCCGAGCCGCCGGACGACCCCCCCGACGTGCGAGACGGATCGCGCGGGTTGCGAGTGTCGCCGATCTCCGGATGTGCGAACCCGGCTGCGTACTCCAGGCACTGCGAGGTGGCGAAGACCTCGGCGCCGGCCGCGCGGAGCCGCGCCACGAGCTGAGCATCGGCGCTGGCCGGCGCCGGGTCGCTGGCCGGGCTGCCGCAGCGAGAAGGCAAGCCGGCTACCGCAATGATGTCCTTGACCGCCACCGGCCGGCCCGCCAGCGGGCCGGCCGGCGCACGGGACGGTGCACCAGTCACGGACACGACAGCATTCAGCGGCCGCCCGAGCCGGTCCAGCCGCTCGAACGCGGCGAGCAGCTCCAGGTTCGCGCGCGAGCAGGTTCGCTCGCCACGCTCGATCGCCCGGATCAGGTCCTGGACCCGGCGCAGCAAGAACCCTTCGAGAGGGCTGAGTATCGCGTCGGCCTCGGTCTTGCGATGCCGGATCGCGAGATCCCGGTAGACGCCGGAGTGCGCCTTGGCCGACTGCCGGTTGAACTCGGCCAGCCGGTCTAGCGAGCCGGGCAGGTCGGCTGGGTCGAACCCGTCCAGCGGCAGAGCCCGGACTGGCGCCTGCGCGAGTACCTCGGCGGCGACGGCGGTCAGCAGCGGGCGGTAGGCCGGGTCGGCGAATACCGCGTGGATGGGCAGGTCACTGACCGCGGTGGCGAACAGGGTCGCACAGTAGGCTTCCTTGGCCCAGGTGTAGCCGAGGATGCTGGTCGTCGCTTCGGCGTCGGCGATGTCAGCGGCTAGCCCGGTTACCCGGTCGCTGAGGCGCCCGTCCAGTTCACCGAGCAGGAACGTGGCCCGGTTGCCGCGCAGCACGACGCCGGGCTCGAGAGCGTCGGCGCCGAAGTTCACCACCGCACCGACGACTCGTTCCGGCCCGATCGCGGCTGACAGCACCGGCGCTGTCAGCCCGTTCTGAATCGTCACGGCGAAGCCGTCTCCGTCCAGCCGGCCGGCCAGCAGTGCCGCGGCGGCCTGCGTGTGATGCGCCTTGACTGCGACCAGCACCGGCCCGCCGATGCGGTCCGGCAGATCGGCAGGGACCACCGCCCGCACTCGCGCGGTGTACTGCTCGACCGGGCCCTCGATCCTGAGGCCGCCCGCGTTCACGGCGCTGACCACTGCCGGATCGGCATCGCAGACGAGCACATCGTGTCCGTCACGTGCCAGTCCGGCGGCCACCGTGCCGCCGATCGCGCCGCAGCCGAGAACGAGATATCGCACGGCGTGAACGTTACAACACCGTAACGCCATGTAAACAGCGCTACCGCACTATTTACAACTGGCTCATCCGTACCGCACATTGGGTTAGGCAAAGGTTTGCGTATCTGTCTGAGTGCGCCACAGTGACGTGTCACTCCCGGCCGAAACCCCCTAAACAGGCCAATTCACCACAGCATCACAGCGACGGCACCGCCGCCGCCCCGCATACCTCGGGAGCTGCATGTGAGACATCGATCCGCTCTTCTGAAGTCCCTGATTGCCGGCTCGACTCTGGCGGTGCTCGCCGGGTGCGGGTCGGCCGCGTCACCGTCCAGCAACTCGTCCGGCGGTAGTGGCGGGCCGGTGCACGGCGGCAACCTCGTGTTCGCCAACCCGCAGGACGCCCAGTCCATGGACGAGTCCACGGTCTTCGACAACAACTCGATCTACATCATCGAACAGATCACCCAGTCGCTGTATACCGTGACCTCCAACGGCAAGGGTGTCCAGCCGTGGCTGGCGACCGGCTATACGGAGTCCTCGAACGGCCTCACCTACACCTTCAAACTTCGGTCTGGCGTGAAGTTCTCCAATGGAAAGCCGATGACCTCGGCCGACGTGAAGTTCTCGCTCGAGCAGACGATGGCCGCCAAAGCGGGCTGGGGCTACATCGACGCGGCCATCAAGTCGGTCGATGCCCCGGACCCGTCAACGGTCGTGGTGAACCTCAAGTACAAGTGGGCGCCCCTGCTGGCTGACCTCTCGCTGTTCGCCAACGGCATCGTGCCGAACAACTACGGCGGCAAGACCGCGGCCCAGTTCTACCAGGCGCCCGTCGGCACCGGCCCGTTCAAGTGGGACTACTGGCATAAGGGCTCGGCGGTCAAGCTGGTGAAGAACCCCTACTACTGGGAGAAGGGCCCGGGTGGCGCGAAGCTGCCCTACCTGGACAGCGTGACCTGGACCGACGTCCCGAGCGACAACACTAGGCAACTGCAGATCAAGGGCGGTCAGGCGCAGATCGACCAGTTCCCGTCCTGGTCAACGGTGTCCTCGCTGAAGTCGACCCCCGGCGTGACCATGAGCCTGTTCCCCTCGACGGAGACCAATTACCTGGCCTTCAACGAGAACGTCAAGCCCTTCCAGGACGTGCATGTGCGGCGCGCCATCTCGTACGCGATCAACCGCCAGGCCATCATCAAGGCAGTGCTGTTCGGCAATGGCAAGCCGGCCAACTCGCTCTTCCCGCCGCAGGTGCCGTACTACGACCCGAACACTCCGGGCCTGCAGTACAACCTGGCGAAGGCCAAGCAAGAACTCGCTCAGTCCAGCGTCCCGCACGGATTCACGACCACGATCCTGGTCCCGTCCGGCAACTCCGACAGCGCGACCATCGCCACGATCCTGCAGGCAGAGCTCAAGCCTCTCGGCATCAACGTCAAGGTGCAGACGCTGGACCCGAACACGGCGAACTCCGACTTCCAGAGCGAGAAGTACGCAATGTTCCAGCCGCTCTGGACGATGGACATCCCCGACCCGGACGAGCTGGCCACGTTCGGCCTCGACCCGAACTCGGGTGCCAAGTCATTCTTCACCGGCTACAACAACGCCACGGTGGTTAAGGACGTGCACTCGGCCGAGAAGATCACCACGCCGTCCGCGCGGCAGGCGCTCTACAACACGGTCCAGACCGACGCGGCGCAGGACGCCTTCATGGCCTTCCTGTACTACTCGCCCTATCCCTACGTCACCACGTCGAACGTCCACGGCTTCTTCGTCACGCCGCTCGGCAACTACCACATGCAAGATGTGTGGCTGAGTAAGTAGCCGCGGCTGGCCACGACTAACACGTGATCACGTCGACCAGCGTGCCGGGCACTCGCGAGGGTGCCCGGCACGCCCCCCGCCTCCAAGCTGAAGCGAGGTCTTCATGGGCCGGATGACGTTCGTTTTCCGGCGGCTCCTGCTGCTGGTGCCAACGGTGCTCGGTGTCACGATCATCACGTTCTTCATGATCCACCTCATCCCCGGCGACCCGGCCCGGACCATACTCGGTATCCACGCCACCCCGCGCGCGATCGCGATCCTGCATCGCGAGTGGGGCCTGGACCGGCCGCTCGCCAGCCAGTACTGGTTGTTCATGGACCGGCTGGTGCACGGCAACCTCGGCACCAGCCTGTACTACGGTGTGCCGGTAGCCGGCCTGGTCACCAGCCATCTCCCGGCGACGCTCTGGCTGATCTGCTATGCGGCCGTGATAGCGATCGTCATCAGCGTGCCGCTCGCGATGATCGCGGCGAGCCGCAAGGACGCGGTGCGCGACCACATCGTCCGGGCGGTCCCGCTGCTCGGCCTCGGGATGCCGGCGTTCTGGCTGGCACTGATACTCCAGACCACGCTGGCCCTCAAGTTCCGGCTGTTCCCGGTCAGCGGCTACGGCACCGGCTTCACCGGGCACCTGCACTCGATGTTCCTGCCGGCCCTGACGGTCGCGATCGCGCTCTGCCCTGTCGTCATCCGCAGCCTGCGGGCCAGCATGCTCAACGTCCTCGGAGCGGATTTCGTCACGACCGCCCGTGCTAAAGGCGTGCCCGGCCCGCGCCTGTTCATCCGGCACGTGCTCCGCAACGCCGTGATCCCGGCCGTCACCGTCATGGGCATCAACATTGGTTTCCTGATCGGCGGCACGCTGATCGTCGAGCAAGTGTTCCAGGTTCCTGGCATTGGCCAGCTAATGATCAACTCGATCTTCCAGCGGGACTTCGACGTCGTACAGGCCGTTGCGCTTGTCTTCGGGGTCGGGGTCGTGCTGGTCAACCTGCTGACCGACGTGGCGTACGCGTCCCTCGACCCGAGAGTGAGGTTCGACCGGTGAGCGCGATCTCACTGTCTGCAGGAGCGGGCGCCGGCGATTCCGCGCCCCAGGCGGCCGCGGCGGAGCGAGCGCAGCCGCGGCGGCATCACTGGTACCGCCAGCCCGCGCTGATAGCAGGCATCGTGATCATCGGACTGATCCTGCTCGCCGTCATCGCCGCCCCGCTACTGACCTCCTGGAATCCCGACACCCAGAACCTGAACGCGACGCTGGAAGGCTTCAGCGCGCACCACTGGCTGGGCACCGATCAGGAGGGACGCGACACGTTCGCGAGGCTCCTGTACGGCGGCCGGGTTGATCTCCAGGTCGCCTTCATCGCCGTACTGTTCCCGTTCGTACTCGGCACGATCCTCGGCAGTCTGGCCGGCTATTTTGGCGGCTGGATTGACCTCATCATCATGCGGCTGGTCGACATCGTCGTCGCGTTCCCGTTCTTCGTACTGATCATCGCGCTGGTCTTCGTGCTCGGCCCGGGCGAGCGCAGCATCTACATCGCCATCACGCTGGTCGGCTGGGTGTCCTATGCGCGCATTATCCGCGGCGAGATCCTGGTGGCCAAACGGCAGGAATACGTGCTGGCGGCACAGTCTGGCGGCCTATCGAACCTGCGCATCATGGGCAGGCACCTGCTGCCTAACGTGATCACGCAGGCGATCATCTACGCGATGTCCGACATCGTGCAGGACATCCTCGCCATTGTCACTCTGAGCTATCTCGGCCTCGGCATTCAGCCGCCGGCAGCGGACTGGGGGACCATGATCTCCGACGGGCAGAATTTCCTGACCACCCACTGGCAGCTGACGACCATCCCCGGGCTGGTCGTCGTTGTCACCGGTCTCGGGTTGTCACTGATCGGCGACGGGCTGGCCGACCTGCTGCGGCCGGGCCAGTGAGCGGCGGTGACCGGGTGAGCCAGCCGCTGCTGCAGGTCAGTGACCTGCATGTACAGATAGCCAGCCGCCGCGGCATCGTCCGGGCAGTCGACGGGGTATCGCTCGAGGTGCCCGCGGGGGAAGCAGTCGGCCTGGTCGGGGAGTCCGGCTCGGGCAAGAGCATGACGCTGCGCGCGATTCTCGGTGTGCTGCCGGCTGAGGCGCGGGTCACTGCGGGCCAGGTCCTCCTGGACGGCGTCGACCTGACGCAGCTCGCCAACAATCAGCTCAACCAGATTCGCGGACCCAAGATCGCGATGATCTTCCAGGAGCCGATGAGCGCCCTCAACCCGGTGATGCGGGTCGGCAGCCAGATAGCCGAGGGTCCCCAGGTTCACCTGGGCATGAACAGGCGGCAGGCTGCCGAGCGCGCGATTGAGCTCATGCGACGGGTCGGCATCCCGGATCCCGAGCGCAGGTACCGCTCGTTCCCGCATGAATTCTCCGGCGGCATGCGGCAGCGCGTCATGATCGCGATCGCGCTGTCGTGCGAGCCGTCGCTGATCTTGTGCGATGAGCCGACCACCGCACTCGACGTGACGATTCAGGATCAGATCTTGCGGCTGCTGACCAGGCTCTGCCGGGAGTCCGGGACGAGCCTGGTCTTCGTCACCCACGACCTGCCGGTCGTCGCTCAGGTCTGCCACCAGATCGCCGTCATGTACGCGGGCCGGATCGTGGAGCGCGGCTCGGTGCAGGAGGTGCTCACGCAGCCGTGGCACCCGTACACCCTCGGCCTGGTGCGGTCGGCTCCCGACGTGGACCACCCGCGCTCGTCGCTGGCGGCCATCCCAGGCGCGCCACCGAGCCTGGTCAGTCCCCCCGCGGGCTGCCGGTTCCATCCCAGGTGCAAGTTCGCCGAGCAGGACTGCACCGTGACCGAGCCGCCGCTGCGGCTCATCGACGCCGGGCACGCGACCGCGTGCCTGCACTACGAGCGCTGCCTTGATGAGCTCCGGACCGAAGGAGCCGACCGATGACTACGCTGCCGCAGGGCACGGAACTTCCCCGCGCTACCGGGCCCGCCGTGCTCTCCCCGCCCCCTGACGGGCCGTTGCTGGAGGCCGCGGACCTCGCGGTCAGCTTTTCCCTGGGCTCGGCGCTGATTGCCCGGATGCGGCATGAGGCACATGTCCTGCACGCAGTCGACGGAGTTGACCTGACGATCCCGCGCGGCGAGGCGCTGGCGCTCGTCGGCGAATCGGGGTCGGGCAAGTCGACGCTGGCGCGGGCGCTGGCCGGCCTGCAGCGGCCGGACCGGGGCGAGATCCGGCTTGACGGCAAGGTCTTGGCGGCCCGGCGATCGCGTGCCGACCAGCGCAAGATCCAGATGGTCTTCCAGGACCCGTATTCCTCGCTGAACCCTCGCCTCACCGTCGGCGGCATGCTCCACGAACTGCTGCGGGTGCACCACGTGGTCGCCGCGAATGAGATCGAGTCCTACACCAGGGAACTGCTCGGGCTCGTCGGCCTCGGCGAGGAGGCTGTGCACGCCTACCCGCGGCAGTTCTCCGGCGGGCAGCGCCAGCGGGTGGCCATCGCCAGGGCGCTGGCGCTGCGGCCCGAGTTGCTCGTGGCGGATGAGCCGGTCTCGGCCCTGGACGTCAGCGTGCAGGCCACCATACTGAATCTGCTGCAGGACCTGCGCGCAGAGCTTGGCCTGACGCTCCTGCTGATATCGCACAATCTCGCGGTCGTCCGGCACTTGTGCGACCGGATCGCGGTCATGTACCTGGGCCGCATCATCGAGGTAGCACCGACCGAGACGTTGTTCGCCCGCCCGCAGCACCCGTACACGCGGGGGCTGCTGGCAGCGATCCCGCGGATGACCTTTACGGCCGAGGGCGACGTCCCTGCCGTCAAGGGCGACCCGCCGAGCCCGCTGCGGATCCCGGTCGGCTGCCGGTTCCGCACCCGCTGCCCGATAGCTCAGCCGATATGCGAGCAGCAAGATCCGGCGCTTACCACATCGGCCAGCGACCCGCTGCACACCGCGGCATGCCACTTCGCCTTCGGCGCCGCACCGCCGCCAGCCGACTCAGCGCAGGTAGCCAGCACTGCCAGCCCAGCCGGCGAAGGGACGAGGCCATGAAGATCTTCATCTCCTCCGACATGGAGGGAACGGCCGGTGTCGTGGACTGGCAGCAGTGCGTTGGCGACGGTCCGGAGGCCGCCGCCGGCCGCAAGCTCCTGCTGGCCGAGGTGAATGCGGCGATCGAGGGTGCACTGGCCGGCGGCGCGACCCAGATCGTGGTGAACGACTCCCACTCGACGATGCGTAACTTGCCCGCCGACCAGCTGGCCGGCCAGGCGTCGTACCTGTCCGGCAGTCACAAGCCGCTGTACATGATGCAAGGGCTTGACGATAGCTTCGACGCGGTGCTCTTCATCTCTTACCACGGCTCGATCGGCGCGCCGGCCGGGCTATCGCACACCTACAACCCGCGAGCCGTGGTCGAGGCACGTATCGACGGCGGGGTGACCGGCGAGGCTGGAATCAACGCGCTGGTCGCGGCGCACTACGGTGTCCCTGTTGTGCTGATTACTGGCGACCGGTGCGCATGTGAGGAGGCGGCTGCCCTGATTCCTGGCATCCATCAGGCAGTGGTGAAGGAGCACGTCAGCCGGCTCGCGGCGCACAGCATGCACCCGGAGCTCGCCTGCGAGCTGATCCGCGAGCGAGCCCGCGCGGCGGTGGCGGCTGCGGCCGACGCTGCGCCGCCGCCGCTGGACCCCGGCGTCCTGGAGGTGTCAGTGCGCACCACCGACATCGCGGAGGCGGCCAGCTGGGTCCGCGGCGTCGACCAGGTCGGCCCGCGTGAGCTGCGGATACATGGCGAGAACCGGCTAGCCAGCTACCGCGCGTTCTGCGCGGCCATCCTCCTCACCCGCCCGGTCGCGGAGTTGGTATGACCGCTGAAGCGCGATCCGACCAAACGCGGGTGGCCGTGGTCACCGGCGCGGCAGGTGGCATCGGCGAAGCGGTCAGCCGGCGGCTGGCGGCCGACGGGTTCGCCGTCGCGTGCCTGGACGTCTCCGACGCGGAGGTCACGAAGCTGGCCGCCGAGTTCCCGGCTGGACTCGGACTGGCGGTAGATGTCCGGGACGCGACGTCGGTTCATCTCGCCGGTGATCGCATCCGGGCCGAGCTCGGCGCGCCGTGGCTGCTAATTAACGTCGCTGGCGTGTTCAGCATCCAGCGCATCACCGACCTGACCGAAGCGGAGTGGGACCGCATACTCGACACCAACCTGAAGGGACCGTTCCTGACCTGCCGGGAATTCCTGCCTGACATGATCGGTGCCAGGGATGGCTGCATCGTGAACATAGCGTCGACGGCGGGCGTCCGCGGCGGACGGAAGCGGGCGGCCTACAGCGCATCGAAGGGCGGGCTGGTCCAGCTCACCCGCAGCCTAGCGATCGACCACGGCCCTGACGGCGTTCGCGTCAACTGCGTTTGCCCTGGCCTGATCGATACGTCGATGGCCGACTGGATCCGCGAAGACGACGAGGCACTCACCCAGTGGGCAGCCAATCTTCCGGCCCGGCGCATCGGCGTCGCGAGCGAGATAGCCGAGGTCGTGGCGTTCCTTGCGAGCGAACGAGCCAGTTACCTGCACGGGGCGGTGCTGATGGTCGACGGCGGCGGTACGGCTTGAGCAGACAGGCCAGACTGACCGGTCACGGCGGGGCGCTGCACAGGCGGCCGCGATGAACCGTGCAGAGGAGGATGCTGGCGCGG
>DASXIA010000467.1:0-2057 GCA_036488155.1 Streptosporangiaceae bacterium
ATCCGCAAGCTGCTCGGGGTCCTCGGCCGGCTGGTCGACGGCGGCAACACTGTCATCGTGATCGAGCACAACCTGGACGTGATCAAGACCGCTGACTGGATCATCGACCTCGGCCCGGACGGCGGGTCGCGTGGCGGGAACGTCATCGCGACCGGCACGCCAGAGGACGTGGCGAAAGTCGAGGAGAGCTATACCGGTCAGTTCCTGAAGAAGATGCTCGGCAGCTGACAGCCCGACCAAGAGCGCTGCGAGGTGGCGGCCAAGTGCGCGATCGCCACAGTCGGCCAATGTTACCGGTGCGCGTCCTTAGTTTGCCCATTATTTGACCCGATGCGGGGAAATGCGCCATAGCGTATTTCCGTGATCAACCGGGGCCGGGCAGCTCTGCTGCTCATGGTGGTGCTTGGGACAGCGACCGCAAGCGCGGCCTGCACGAGCCAGACGGCCAGGACGTCAGCGAAGGCACCTTCGCATGCCGTCGCGTCGGCGAGTCCGGCTGGGTTCGGTGTCGTCACCCGCCCGGCGCCTGCCTGCACGAGAACCGCTGCGGCGGCGCCGTCTCTGGCTGTCTCGGCCGCTGCGATGACAACGCTCCGGCCATTGGCGACGAGCGCTGGAACCGTGCCTGCGGCGCCCTTCGGGGTGGCAGTTGCTGCGGACGGTAGCTGGGGCTTCGCCTCGCTGGGCAACACGCTGGGTGTTTTCCGGCTGGCTGCGGGCCGCGCTCCGGTGCTTCTGCACGCCATCGCGCTGCCCGTAGCGCCCGTTGCGGGCGTTGCGCTCAGTCCCGACGGCCGCCTGCTCCTGATTGCTTCCGAAAACACCGGCGCTGTGGTGGTCAGCGTTCGGGCCGCGGAGGCCGGCGCCAACAGCGCGGTCCTCGGAGTGCTGTCCGCGCCGCCCGGACCGCAGCCGGGTGGCGCGATCGAGGTCGCCGTGTCGCCAGATGGCAGGTACGCGTTCGTCAGCCTGGAGAGCTCCGACGAGATCGCCGTGTTCAACCTCACGGCCGCGCTCTCAGACGGCTTCGGCCCTGGCGCTTACGTCGGCGCGATCCCGACGCAGGTCGCGCCGGTCGGACTGGCATTCGCGCCGGACGGCCGCTGGCTCTACTCGACCAGTGAGGGCCGGAATTTCCGATCCGAGGTGGGCACGCTCGCGATCATCAACGTGCCGCGCGCGGAGTCGGATCCGGCCAGGTCGGTAGTCGCTAGAGTGCCGGCGGGTTGCAATCCGGTCCGGGTGACCACGTCAGCGAACGGCAGCGTTGTCTGGGTAACCGCCAGGGCGAGCGATGCGCTGCTGGCATTCTCGGCGGCCGCGCTGCTGGCCAATCCCCGGTCTGCGCTGCTCGCCGATGTCGCAGTCGGCGAGGCGCCGGTCGGGCTGGCCCTGGTCCGGAACGGCTCACTGATTGTGGTCGCGGACTCGAACCGGTTCAACGCGAACGGCGAGCATGCCACCCTCGCAGTCGTCGGTGTGCGCGCGGCACTGACCGGTCGGCCCGCCCTGCTGGGGTACTTGCCTGCTGGCGCGTTCCCGCGGGATGTGGCCGCCAATCCGGCCGGGAGCGCAGTGCTGGTCGCCAATAACATGTCAAGCCAGGTCGAGTCGGTGGATGTTGCCGACCTCCCGTAGCGTGCCAACCGCGCCGCGCTGATCAGGTTGACCTGTGCGGCGGGCAGGTCAGCCGAGGAGTATCAGGGAAAGGTCCATCCCGTTCGCTGGCAGAACCCGGCGATTGCAGCCGGCGACCCTCGGCGTTGAGCCGGTCGCGTGCCCGCGTGACCTACTTTTCCCGGGCGAGCAGATAGCAGATCCTTGCGGGTCACCAGCCACTGCTGGCGGGAGACGACAGGCGGGAGGGTCATTGCATCCTCCGTCGATGAGGTGTCAGGGCTGCTTCTTTGCTTCTGCGTGGGCCGCTTCGGCGAGCCGCTTGATCGCGGCAAGCCGCCGGTCCCATTGGGCGGCGAGGCCGGCCATGGCGTGGGTGGCCTGGTTGAGGCGGTCGGCTTCGACCTGGTACAGCACCTCTCGGCCCTGTTTGCGCCGGC
>DASXIA010000477.1:0-21864 GCA_036488155.1 Streptosporangiaceae bacterium
ACGATGCCGAGCTGATAGCCGACGGCCTGCCACTGCGTGTTGGCCAGGATGAGCCGGATCCGGTGATCGCGCAGCGGGAATCCGGACGCGGCACTGACCCGCCAGGCTCCCTCCATCTTGAGGTGAGTGTGCACCGTGATGTCACCCTCGACGCGGGTGAGCAGGTGCTTGCCGCGCGAAACGGTCTCGGTCACGGCTCGCCCGGTCAGGTCTGTGGTGGCGAACCTTGGCACCCGGAAATCGCTGCGGACCAGGTCGCGTTCGGCCAGGGCGCGATGCAACTGGTGCGCTGCCCGCCAGACCACGTCACCTTCCGGCATGGCCTAGACGATAGCCAGCCGAAGGCCCGCTGACGTGCCGGCGCTTACGCATGGCTCAGCCGTGGCGCCGGCGCTGCCCGCCCCGATTCGCCACTCGCATGCCGATTGACGCCAGCGTGTCAGCTTCGCCCGCTAGATTGACCAAAGTGCGGCAATCGGCAAACTGGCTAGCAAGTCCTCGACACAGGCAGGCAAGCCGGCCGGAGTGCCGGTCGTGACTGTCGAGGTCGACGAGCTCGCTACGGGGCTAGGACTTTACCGCCGGCTGCTGGCGGTGCCGGGTTCGCGCTCGCTGACGGTCGCGGATCTGTGCGCCCGCTTGCCGCAGGGCATGATGAGCCTCAGCGTGCTGCTCGTAGCCGCCGATCACAGCTCAATGCGGGTAGCGGGGGTTGCCCTGGCTGGCTCCACGCTTGGGCTAGCCGTGACCGGGCCGCTGCGAGGCAGGTTCGCGGACCGGTACGGGGTGCACCGGGTCGTTGTCCTGTGCTGCATCGGGTATCTCGCCGCCTGGGCGGGGCTGCTGGCAGCCTCAGCTTCTCGCGGGCCAGCACCGGTGCTGGTCGTGCTAGCGACTGCGGCCGGCTGCTCCACGCCGCCGCTGAGCCCGGCGATGCGCAGCTTGTGGTCGGTTCATGCGCCCGCACGGCTGCTGTCGACGGCGCTTGCCCTGGATGCTGCCGTGTTCGACCTGGCCTATATCGCGGGGCCGGTCGTCGCCAGCTCGCTTGCGGTCGCGATTGCGCCCGCGGCCGCTGCCGGGGTGATGCTCGCCCTGACTGGTGCTGCCATCGCTGTCATCGGCGTCCGGTTCCCGCAGCAGCCGGCCGCCGACGCCAGCGGGGGAGGGCCACGGCCGTTGCGCTCCGCCGCACTGCGCCAGCTACTGGTCGCCGCGGCGCTGACCAATACCGCGCTCAGCGCGAGTGAGGTCGCGCTCATCGCATCGGTCCGGCTGCACCACGCGCTGTGGGCCTCAGGCCCGCTGCTGGCTGAGCTGTCCGTCGGAAGCATCCTCGGAAGCTTGCTGCTGGGCAGCCGGGCACCCGCCGCTAGCGCTCGGCACCGCCTGGCCCGGCTGCTGGCCAGCTACACTCTGGGGCTGGCCGCGCTGACATTCGCCGTGCTGGCTCCGCCGGTCCTGGCCATCGTCACGCCGCTGGCTGGCCTGAGCGTAGGCCCCACACTGGCGACGTTCTTCACCATGACGGCCAGTGCAGTCCCCAGCCGCAACGGCACCGAGGCGCAGGCATGGCTCACCTCGATGATGAACGGCGGCGCCGCAGCCGGCGCCGCTCTTGCCGGTCTTACCGCCAGCCAGCCCATGATCAGCCTGGCCATTGCCGCCGGAGCCGCAGGCACAGCCGCGCTTCTCGTCACGTTCACTCGGGCACGAGGCGCCGTCACATGAGCTTGCGCAGGTGCAACAGGTCGAACACGCTGCCCTGCACCTTAAGTTTGCCTGACAGCCAGGCACGCATGAAGCTGCCAGGATCACCGGCGATGGCGATCACGGTGTTGCTGTCAGCGGTGAATCGCACCTGAGCCGGGGGAGTGCTGTCGTCGGCCACCTTGACCGCCTCGGCGCCGTCGGGTCCGAGCCTGGTCACGAAGGTCAGGCCCAGGTCGGGAACGCGGCAACTTAGCGTACGGTCGAGCAGGTGGGCTTCCCTGTCTTTGGCGTCCATGCTCGCGATGCGTGCGGTCAGGCTCTCTAGCGCGGCTCGGCATTCCTCGGCTGTCGCCATTCATCCCTCGCTTTCAAGGTCATTCTCCGTCATGCCGGCTGTGCTGGGATACCGGGGGCGCGCGGGCGCCGCCAGGTGCCACGGCCTGCCGGCGCCGGGCGGTAGCGTTCAGGGAGGACACGTTGCGGTGGCGGCCGGATGCTGCCGGGGCCGCAGCAGCACAGCGCGGCCATGCTGGCCGGCGCGGAAGAATGGTGAAGCAGATGGAACACCAGGCGGGGGCGGGCTGGACCGGCCCGGCTGGCGAGGATACCGCTCGCGAGAGCGAGAGTAACGGCCGGGAACGAGCACTTGCTGACCCGGCCGACGAGACCGGCGGTGCCGGGGCCGGTCACGGAAGCGGCAGTTCGGCCGAATCGCCTGGCGCGGCGCCGATCGCGCCAGAGGTGCCTGCCGCGCCTGAATCGCCTGCGACCGGCGAGCCGCGGGTGGACGCGGCGCTGAAACTGCTTGAGCGGCTGCCCGGACTGCCGGTTAGCGAACACCCCGAGCTCTTCGAGCAAGTTCATGCGCAGCTGAGCGAGGTGCTGGGGGAGCTGGACTCCTCCGGGGCCGCCGCGGCTGGCCCGGCCGGTCGCTGAAGGCTGACGAAGGCCCGGATGAGCAGGAGGCTGCGGCTTGACGCCGAACTTGTCCGGCGCGGACTGGCCAGGTCACGTGACCAGGCGGCGGACTTGATCGCGGCCGGTCGCGTGGCGGTGGCTGGCCAGCTGGCGGCCAAGCCCGCCTCCCAGGTCGCCGTGGACGCGCCGATCACGGTTCAGCAGGCCAGCGACGGTCCCGACTATGTGTCGCGGGGTGGCTACAAGCTGGCGGGTGCGCTGGCGGTGTTTGCCCACGTGGATGCCGAGCCGTTGGCGGACCATGCCCACCGTTCCGGCACCCATGGCCTGGGTGCCGAGTCGGTGGCGGGCCAGGCTCACCTTTCCGGTACCCACCGGCTGGTGGTGGAGGGCAAGCGGTGCCTGGATGCTGGCGCGTCCACCGGGGGCTTTACTGACGTGCTGCTGAGGGCGGGTGCCGCGCACGTGCTGGCGGTCGACGTTGGCTACGGCCAGCTTGCCTGGTCATTGCAGACCGACGACCGGGTCACGGTGCTGGACCGGGTAAACGTGCGCAACCTGACGCCCGAGCAGGTGGCGCCGCCGCCCGAGCTGGTTGTAGCCGACCTTTCCTTCATTTCTCTCGCGCTGGTGCTGCCCGCTCTCGCCGCGTGCGCTGCCGACGGCGCTGACTTCCTGCTGATGGTGAAGCCGCAGTTCGAGGTCGGCAAAGAAATGGCCGGCAGCGGCGTGGTCCGTGACCCAGAGCTGCGTGCCACAGCGGTAGCGAGCGTCGCCAGCGCCGCGGCCGGTGTCGGACTGGGCGTGGCCGGCATTACCGCCAGCCCGCTGCCCGGACCGTCCGGCAACGTGGAGTACTTCCTGTGGCTTCGTCGCGGCGCCGGTCCGCTGGATGACGCCGCGCTCCGCCAGGCGATCGCGGCAGGCCCGCAATGACGACCCGTGCAAACGGCCGCGTGATGCTACTGGTCGCCCATACCGGCAGGCCAGCGGCTCGGCGGGTGGCCCGCGTCCTGTTCGCCCAGCTGGCGGCCGCCGGCATTAGCGTCCGGGTGCTCGAACCAGAGGCAGCCGAGCTCGGCTGCGATGCGGCCGCGGTAGTCCCGGCCTCGCCGTCGGCCGCTGCCGGGACCGAGATGGTCCTGGTGGTCGGCGGTGACGGCACCCTGCTGCGGGCAGCCGAGCTGGCCAGGCCTGCCCGAGTCCCGCTGCTCGGGGTCAATCTCGGTCACGTCGGCTTCCTCGCCGAAGCCGAGCCGGAGGACCTGGCAGCGGCGGTGGCGAACCTCGCGGCGCACCGGTACTCGGTTGAGGAGCGCATGACGATTGAGGTCGCGGTCCGGAGTAACGGCAGTCATATCGCGGCCACCTGGGCACTCAATGAGGCAACGGTCGAGAAGGCGGCCAGGGAACGAATGCTTGACCTGGTCATCGAGGTCGACGGGCGGCCGTTGTCCCGCTGGGGCTGCGATGGTGTCGTGTTCGCGACTCCGACCGGGTCAACCGCGTACGCGTTCTCGGCGGGCGGCCCGGTGGTCTGGCCGGAAGTGGACGCCCTTCTGATGGTGCCGATATCGGCGCACGCGCTGTTCGCCGGGCCGATGGTCGTGTCCCCGAGATCGGTGCTCGCGGCGGAAGTCATCGGCGCTGCCGTCGGCCAGCCAGCGACCGGATCGCCCGCGCCGGGGTCCGCGGGCGCCGTCGAGCAATTTGTGCCCGTGCAATCTGGGACGGCAGGGGCTGTTCTGTGGTGCGATGGGCGTCGTATGGTCGAGCTTCCGCCCGGGTCGCGCGTCGAGGTGCGGCGGGGCAGCCTGCCGGTACTGCTGGCCCGGTTGCCCGCCGTAGCTGGTGCTACCAGCGTGAGCGGACGGCGCGCTACCGCCGCGGGCCCCGAGGTCCGGATCGGCGCGCCGTTCACCGATCGGCTGGTGGCGAAGTTCGGCCTGCCCGTGGCCGGCTGGCGTGGCCAGCCCGCGGACCGGGCCGAGCCGGTGGACGCAGGCACTGGTGAGCCGAGCACGGGCGAGGCAGGCGAGGACGAGGTGGCCGCCGCGGAGGCCATGGCAGCAGGAGCGGCAGTGGCAGGCGAAGACGCGCTGGCACGTGATGACGTCGCCGAGATGACGAACGAGGAGTCAGGCGGCCATGCTTGAGGAAGTGCGTATTACCGGTCTCGGGGTGATCGACGAGGCGGTACTGGACCTGTCCGCAGGATTCAACGTGGTCACCGGCGAAACCGGAGCCGGCAAGACCATGGTTGTCTCTGGCCTTGGTCTGCTGTTCGGCGGCCGGGGCGATCCGTCTCGGGTCCGGCCTGGCGCGGACCGTGCCATCGTCGAAGGCAGGCTCCGGGTAGAGCCTGGCAGCACCGTGGCTCGGCAGGTCAATGACTCCGGTGGTGACCTGGATGACGATGGCAGCACGCTGATCCTGGTTCGGTCGGTAAGCTCCGAGGGCCGGTCCAGGGCTACTGCCGGCGGCCGGTCGGTTCCGGTTTCCTTGCTCACCTACCTGGCCGACGATCTGGTCGCCGTGCACGGGCAGGCTGACCAGCAGCAGTTGCTGAAGCCCGGCCGTCAGCGGCAGGCCCTCGACCGGTTTGGCGGTACGGAGTTCGCCAAGCAGCTCGCCGGCTATCAGCGGATCTACCACAGGCATCAGCAAGTCGCGGCGGAGCTGGCAGAGCTGACCACCATGGCCAGGGACCGGGCTCGCGAGGCCGAGGACCTGCGCCGTGGCGTTGACGAGATTCAGCGCGCCGAGCCCGTCGAGGGCGAGGACATCGAGCTGATGGCCGAGGAAGAGCGGCTGGCCAACGCTGATGCGCTGCACGCCGCGGCAACGACAGCCCACGAGGCGCTCGTTGGTGACCCGGCCAGCGGCAACTACGACACCACGGACGTGACTGGGCTGCTGGCGACAGCGCGGGGGGCGCTGGAGGGCGCGGCGCACCACGACGCGCAGCTCGCCGCGCTGGCTGGCCGGGTCAACGAGGCCGCGTACCTGCTTGCCGACGTTGCCGCCGAGCTCGCTTCTTATGTCGAATCGGTCGAGGCCGACCCGGTCCGGCTCGCGGTGGTGCAGGAGCGCCGGGCCGAGCTCACCCGGCTGGTGCGCAGCTACGGATCCGGCGTTGCGGGCGGGCCGCCCGGCGGCGACCTGGCTGCGGTGCTGGCCTGGGCCAAGTCAGCCAGTGCGCGGCTGGCCGAGCTCGACACCGACGAGGACAAGATCGGCACGCTCGGGCAAGAGGAAGCCGAACTTGCGGCAGCCGTAGCCGACCTGGCCAGCCAGCTGACAGCGGCCCGGACCCAGACCGCCGCACAGTTCGCCGAGCAGGTCACCGCCGAGCTGACGGCGCTGGCGATGCCGCATGCTCAGATCGTGGTCGCCATCACGCCCGCGGCTAACTTCGGACCGCACGGGGCCGACGAAGTGGAGATCAAGCTTGCCGCGCACCCCGGCGCGCCTGCCGTGCCCCTGCACAAGGGTGCGTCGGGCGGCGAGTTGTCCCGGATCATGCTCGCGATCGAAGTGGTGTTCGCCGGCGCGGACCCGGTGCCGACGTTCGTATTCGACGAGGTCGATGCGGGCGTGGGAGGCAAGGCCGCAGTGGAGATCGGCCGCCGGCTGGCCCGGCTGGCGCGGCTGGCCCAGGTAATCGTCGTGACTCACCTGCCCCAGGTCGCCGCCTTCGCCGATACTCACCTCGTGGTTGAGAAGACCAGCGATGGCTCAGTGGTGCACAGCGGGATCAGCAAACTGGACAACGAAGGCCGGGTTCGCGAACTTTCCCGGATGCTGGCCGGCCTGGAGGACTCTGAGTTCGGCCGTGCGCACGCGGGCGAGCTGCTGGCCGCCGCTGCCGCCGAACGTGAAGCGCTGCCGGAGCGTAGCTAGCCGATAGCGGGCAGACAACGGGGCCGACGCCAGTGGTAGCGCACATCTGGCAAAATGACTAGCCAATGAAGGTGCCGGGCCTTGGACACGCGCTGCCGCATCGGGCCAGGTCAAAGGACCTGGCCGGGGTGTGTACAACGGCTCGCCTCGATCGCCGCACCAAGAACCTGACCAAGCGGCTGCAACCCGGCGACATAGCGATCATCGATCACGCGGACCTGGACCGGGTGGCAGCCGACGCTCTCGTGCGGTGCCAGGTCTCCGCGGTGGTTAACGCCGCGCCGAGTATTACCGGCCGGTACCCGAACCAGGGCCCGCAGATGCTGGTCGCCGCGGGCATCCCGCTGCTCGACGACGTCGGGCCCGATGTGTTTGACCAGGTCAGGGAGGGCCAGCAAGTCCGGCTGGATGGCGAGATGCTCTACCTGGGCGATGTGGTCGCGGCCAAGGGGACCCGGCAGACCGCTGAGTCGGTGGCCGCGGATATGGCGATAGCCAAAGAGGGGCTTGCCACGCAGCTCAAGGCCTTCGTGTCCAACACCTTCGAGTACATCGACCGGGATCCTGAACTGCTGGTCGAGGGCATCCGGATACCGCCGCTGCGTACCAGGCTGGCGGGCAAGCACGCGCTGGTCGTCGCGCGCGGCTACCACTACCACGAGGACTTGCAGGCTCTGCGCGCCTATATCAGGGAGTTCAAGCCGGTCATCATCGCCGTGGATGGCGGGGCGAACGCGCTGATCGAGGCTGGGTACTGGCCGCACATCATCGTCGGCGATATGGACTCGGTATCGGATAGAGCCCTCAAATCTGGTGCCGAGATCGTTGTCGTGGCCTACCGGAACGGCCACGCGCCGGGACTGCCGCGGGTTCAGGACCTCGGCCTTAAGTCGGTGACCTGCGCAGCCCCCGGCACCAGCGAGGACGTCGCGGTACTGATCGCCGAGGAGGCAGGCGCCAGCCTGATTGTCACGGTCGGCATGCGATTCGGGCTGGTAGAGTTCCTGGACAAGGGACGGGCCGGGATGGCAAGCGCCGTACTTACCCGGATCCGGGTCGGCGACAAAATGGTCGACGCCAGGGGCGTGAGTCGTCTCTACCAGAGCCGCATTTCTGCCAAGTCGCTGATCCTGCTGTCGTTCGCGGCACTGCTGCCGATCATCGCGCTGGCCTGGACGCCAGCCGGCAAGCTCTACGTCGGATATCTCAGCCTGGCGCTGGGCCAGCTGTGGCACTGGCTAACTGGACTTTTCTAGTGATCGATTTCAGGTATCACCTGGTCTCAATTATCGCTGTATTCCTTGCCCTGGCAGTGGGCCTGGTGGTGGGCGCCACGGCACTCAGCGGTAAGGCGCTTGAGACGCTCCAAATTGCACAAAAGGCGGCTCGCGGTAGCATCGCGGCGCTTGAACACAACAATGCGAGCCTCACCAACCAGCAGAAGGCCGATGAGGCTTTCGCGCAGGCAGCGTCCTCCCACCTGCTGCCCGGGCTGCTGAGCGGCCTGAAGGTAGTCGAGGTGGTTGCTCCGGGTGCTGACAACAACGCGGTGACCGCCGGCGTGACCAAGGCGCTGCAACAAGCCGGTGCACAGGTGACCGGCGAGGTCATCGTGAACTCCACCTTCCTGTCGACCGACGGTCACGACGAGGAAGAGCTCACCCAGCTGGCACAGAACCAGGCGGCCACGGCGGGCGTCAAGCTACCGCCCCAGGCCTCGGGCCCTATTGCCGGCCAGCAAGCCGCGGCCCGGGTGCTCGCGGCCAGCTTGCTCAGCAATGGCGGCACCGATCCCGCGTCCGCTGAGAGCGCGGCGATTCTGAGCGCCTTCAGCTCGGCCGGATATTTGAGCATCGGGAACGGCGCCAGCTCGGTCTCTGGGCCAGCATCATTGGCCGTCCTGGTCGCGCCCGGCGGAGCGCCGCCGCAGACTGGCAGCCAGGTCCTCGTCGCGCTTGCTGCGGCCCTGCGGACCGCGGGCAGCGGAACCGTCATGGTCAGCGGGTCGGAGTCGGTGGGGTCGAATAGCGTCATCGACGCCGAGATCAAGGCGGGACAGGTATCGACGGTGGACAATGCGGATACCGAGATTGGTCAGATCATGACGGTGCAGGCGCTCCGGCTCCTGTACGACCGCAAGCCGCCCGGCCAGTACGGAATTGACCCGGACGCTCCGAACGCTGCACCCAGCCCCGCGCCCACGCCATCCGTCACGCCCACAGCAACAACGACAACGACGCCGAGTCCCCGCACGAGCTCCGGAGGCCACAGGTGAGTATGCGGATGGCCCGTGGCGGAGCCGCGGCGGCTATGCGGTCCGCGGTTGTCGGCGCAGCCGTTGCCCGGCTGTCTTACGCCATTCTGCGTGCCCGGCCGCCCGCCGGAACGGCCAAGTGGACCCGCACCAATCACCGCGGCGAGCCGGTCACGCTGCTTGAAGGCCCGGCCGTGGCGATCGGCGGCGTGGCCGGGGCACTGGCGGCCGGCGGCGGTGGCCGCGACAGGCTCGCGATGGCGATCGCCGGCGCGGGCGCAGCGGCGTTCGGCGGTTACGACGATCTTGCCGGGAACGGCAGCAACAAGGGTTTCCGCGGCCATCTCGGGGCGCTGCGCAAGGGCGAGCTCACGACCGGTGCGGTGAAGCTCGCCGGAATCGGCGCGGTCGGCCTGGCGGCCGCCGTGATCGCCGGAGACCCGGCTAACGGCGCTGCTGACCGGATCGTGGGTCGCCGGGCTGTGACTGCTGCGCTTGCCGACACTGTCATCAATGCCGGCCTGATCGCCGGCGGCGCCAACCTGCTCAACCTGTTCGACCTGCGCCCCGGCCGGGCAGCGAAGGTCGCGCTCATCGCCGGCGGCCTGCTGGCCCCGGCCGGCACCGGCGCAAGCGCCGCTCCGCTGGCGGCTGCAGCCGCACTGCTGCCCGAGGATCTCGGTGAGCGTGCCATGCTCGGCGATGCCGGAGCGAATGCGCTCGGCGCTATGCTCGGCACCGCCGCGGCGACTTCGCTACCGCGCCCCGCCCGGCTGGCCGCGCTCGGCGTCGTCATCGGGCTCACCGCCGTCAGCGAGGTAGTGAGTTTCACCAGGGTTATTGAGCGCACCGGGCCGCTGCGCTGGCTGGACATGCTCGGCCGGCGCGCAGGCGCAGCCGCGCAGGCCCCGGCCCCGGCTCAGCAGACACCAGCTCCGCATGCTGGTAGCGACGGTGCGCTGGCAGGCAGCATCGCCGATGCCGACAACCCCGACAGCGGTAATCGCGACGGCGGTCATAGCAACTCCGGTCCGGCCGTCGGCAAGCACCGGGCCGGGACGATGCCGTCGGCCGAGGGTCGGTGACCGGTCCGGCCGCCCCGGTCACGCAGGACGGCCAGTACCCGGACGCCAGGCGGCCCGCCGCGACCGGTATCGGGATCGGCCGGGCAGCCGTGCTGATCGGCGCACTCACCGTGCTTGCCCGGCTGCTGGGCCTGGTGCGCACCCTGGTGTTCGCCAAGACGGTCGGCGCCACCTGTCTCGGCACGGCCTACATCACAGCAAACACGCTGCCGAACATCGTCTACGACATCGTGCTCGGCGGTGCGCTGACCAGCATCATGGTCCCGGTGCTCGCCAGGCCGGCGGCGCGGTCCCAGACGGATCCTGTGGCCACCGGCCTGGTGCGGCAGACTTCGTCGGCGCTGCTCACCTGGACCACGCTGATCCTGGTGCCAGTCAGCGTCGCCATCGCGCTTGCGGCAGGCCCGCTGGCGAACCTGCTCAACCCGGCGAACCCGACGCAACACTGCGTGCGGGCCTCGGTGGTAACCGTCACCAGGCCCATGCTGGCGGTATTCGCGCCGCAGATCCTGTTGTACGGTCTCGCCGTCGTGCTGTACGGCATCCTGCAGGCCCATCGCAAGTTCACAGCGCCCGCCCTTGCCCCGGTGATCTCGAGCCTGATCGTGATCGGCGCCTACGCGGCCTTCGTTCCGCTCGGCCACTCGCATGTCAACAGGCTGCCCGGGCTACCGCTGAGCGCAGAGCTGATGCTGTCGGTCGGCACTACTGCCGGAGTGGCGGCACTGGCCCTGACCGCCTTGGTCCCGGCCTGGCGGCTGCGCTTGCGGGTTCGCCCGACGCTGCGGTTCCCTCCAGGAGTGGCTCGCCGGGTCGTCCGCCTGGCGGTCTTCGGGATTGTCGCGCTGGTCGCCCAGGACGCTTCACAACTCGCTGTCATCGTGCTGGCAAACGGGCACGGCACGAGCGCCGCCATCGTGCTCTACCAGTACGGCTGGCAGGTGTTCGAGGCGGCCTACGCAGTGCTCGCGATCTCCATCGCGGTCAGCGCCTTCCCGGCTCTGTCAGTGCGCGAAGGCGCCGAATTCGACCAGACTGCCGCCGGGTCGGTGCGCGCGGTGCTGCTGATGTCGTTCCTCGGCACCGCGATCGTGGTGGCGGTCGCATCTCCGGCAGCGCACTTCCTGGCTAGCAGCCACGCTCAGGTCGGCCAGCTTGCGGTGGGCTTTGCGCTGTTCGCGCCAGGTCTTGCCGGGTACGGGCTTGTCGCGTGCTTGTCCCGTGTGCTGCTAGCAGACCAGCGGACGAGGGTCGCGGCCGCTTGCGTCGGGGCCGGCTGGCTTATCGTGATGGCGGCTGACGTTGTGCTCGTCAACCTGGCCCCGGCCACCTGGGCGGTTGGCATGCTCGCACTGGGCAACACCATCGGCCTGACCGCCGGTGGCGTCGCCTTGCTGGCCGCCGTGCGCCGGGCGCGTGGCGCGGCAGCACTGGCCGGGACTGGCCGGGCTGCGCTGTCCGGACTGGCTGCGGCGGCGGCGGGCGCAGCAGCGGGGGCTGGCACAGCGATGGCGCTGCCGTCGGCCGGGCCGGCTGTCGATGCGCTGGGTGCGCTGGTCGCGACCGCGTGCGCGATAGCGGTGTTCACGACCGTGGCGTTCCTGCTGGACGGCGGTGCACTCCGCGCGGCTGTGAGCCGGATACGTGCCGTGGAGCTTCGGTGACGGCGGCGGCTGTGCTGGCGCTGAGGAGGCTGGCGTCGCCCGGAAGGCTGGCGGTTCGGCGATGACGAACGGCGAGCTCGCGCCGCTGCGGGTCGCATTCGTGGCGGGACTGGCGACCGGCGGCAGCGCCAGGCACGTCGCCGCGCTCGCAGCCGGCTGTCGTGCTGCCGGGCTGGCCGTCAGCGTTCTCGCACCAGCTCCGACGCTGGCGCTGGCAGGCACGGCCGCGGGGATCGAGACGTTCGCGCTGAGCATCAGCGAGCGGCCGCGACCAGTCAGCGATATGTTCGCCGTGGCGCGGCTTCGGAATCGGCTTGCGTCCTGGCGTCCTGACGTTGTCCACGCCCACGGCATGCGGGCCGGCGCAGTTGCCGGCTTGGCGATGACCGGTTGGGCGATGACCGGGGCGGCCAGCGGAGGGCTGGCTGGGACCCGGCAGTCAAGCCGCGGACTGCGTAACCCCGCGCACCGCCGCCGCCCGCCTGCGCTCGCAGTTACCGTGCACAACGCGCCCCCTGCGGGTCGGCGGGGCCGGCTGGTTTACGGGGTACTAGAGCGGATCTGCGCGCGGCGGGCAGACCTCGTGCTGTGCGCATCGGCGGATCTGGCAGCCCGGATGCGGGACCTCGGGGCGGCTGAAGTACACCAGTTCGACGTGCCGGCCCCGGTCGCGAGGCAGCCGTCGCCCGCCGACGTAGCCCGGGCGCGCGATGACGTCGGCGCAGGCGGCCGGCCGGTCGTCCTTGCGGTCGGGCGGCTGGCTCCGCAGAAGGGCTTTGATGTGCTGATCGAGGCCGCAGGACGCTGGCGGCATCGCGATCCGCAGCCACGCACGGTCATTGCCGGCGACGGACCGCTCGCCGCTGATCTTCGGGCCCAGGCCGGCCGGGCACAGGCCGACGTCGTACTGCTCGGCCCGCGCCAGGACGTGCCCGCCCTGCTCGAGATTGCCGATGTCGTCGTGGTGCCGAGCCGGTGGGAAGCGCGTGCGCTGATCCTGCAGGAGGCAATGCGGGCGGGCAAGCCGATCGTCGCCACTACCGTCGGCGGTACTCCGGATCTCGTCGGCGGTCATTCACAAGACAGTGCTAGCCAGCAAGACAGTGCTAGCCAGCAAGACAGTGCGGTGCTGATTCCGCCGGACGATCCGGCCGCCCTTGCAGCCGCCGTTACGGCCGTGCTAGACGATCCCCGCCTGGCCGCCAGGCTTCGCCTGGCGGCCAGGACACGAAGCGCCACGTTCCCGACCGAAAGTGACGCCATTAAAGCGGCAATGTCAACGTACGCGCGGCTTGCAGCCGGCCGCTCCTGACGGCCACAGCCGATCTGGCAAGCGGTTCGGGGAGGCCGCGTCCCCGGAAGATGGCCAGTTCAGGGGCGGCACTGCTTTCTTAGGCCGCGATTAGGAAGCTCTTCGTCCCGTCTGAGTCCCGCTTGCTTCCCTAGTGCAAGCCACAAAACCGAGGAGGACTCGCATGCGCAACCGAACCAGGCTGATTGCCGCCACCGCGGCGGTCGCCGCCGCCGTCGCCGGGGGCAGTGCCGCCGCGGTGGCGTCCACGACTGGCGCCAAGCCCAGCGCCCCCGCGACGACCATGTCTGCCAGTGAGAAGCCGGGCGGCTCCAAGCCCGTCGGCTCCAACTCTGCTGAGGAGCAGCAGGGCCACAACGCGATCGCGGCGGCGGTGGCCCAGGAGTTGCACGTCAGCACAGCCCAGGTGAACGCGGCGCTGCAGCCGATCTTCGCTGCGGGCCAGGCCGATCCCTCGTCGCCGTCTTTCGCGGCGGCCGCCCGTTCGCTCGGGGTCAGTACCCAGCAACTGGCCGCCGCGCTCGCGCAGGCCAAGCAGAGCGTGGGCGCAAGCACGCAAGCCGGGCAGAGCCCGGGCGGCTCCAAGTCCGTCGGCTCCAAGTCCGCCGAGGAGCGGCAGGGCCACAACGCGATGGTGACGGCGATAGCCCGGCAGCTACACGTCAGCACGGCCCGCGTCAGCGCGGCCCTTCAGCCGCTATTCGCGGCGGGTCAGGCCGATGCGTCGTCGCCGGTGCTCGCCGCGGCCGCCGGTTCGCTCGGCGTCAGCCCCCAGCAACTGCTCACCGCGGTCATGCAGGCCAAGCAGAGCCAGGCTCAAGGCAACTGACGCGATCCTGCCAGCAGACGAAGGTGCGCCATACTGGCCGGGTGCGGGTGCTCGTAGTCGACGACGAGGAAGCGGTCCGCACCGCGCTCACCCACGCGCTGCAGCGAGACGGCTACGACGTGTCCACGGCGGCCGACGGCGCCGCCGCGCTGGCCACGCTGCTGCGGAACCGGCATGAGGCCGTCGTGCTTGACGTCCTCATGCCGGAGCCGAGCGGGCTCGAGGTATGCCGTGCGATCAGAGCGCGCGGCGACGACACCCCGATCCTGATGCTGACCGCGCGAGACCTGGTTTCCGACCGGGTCGCGGGGTTGGACGCCGGTGCTGACGACTACCTGACCAAGCCGTTCGCGCTCGAGGAATTGCGGGCGCGGCTGCGCGCGTTGCTGCGGCGGAGCGGCGCGGGCGCCGAGCGGCTCCGGTTCGCCGATATCGAGCTCGATCTCGCGGCCCACCAGGCAAGTCGCCGCGGCGAACGGCTGCCGCTTACCAAGACCGAATTCGCGCTGCTCGAATTGTTCCTCCGCAACCCTGGCCGCGTCCTATCGCGGACCCAGATATTCGAATCAGTGTGGGGGTATGACTTCGGCCCGGAATCGAATGGGCTGTGGGTCTATATCGGCTATCTGCGGCGGAAGCTGGGCGAGCCGCGGCTGATCCAGACCGTCCGCGGGATCGGCTACGTGCTGCGAGAAGAACCGTGAGCCTGCGCACCAGGGTCGCGATCGCTGTCGGCGCGGTCGTCTTCAGCGCGCTGGCGGTCGTCGCGGCGGTAGTCTATCCGGCGGTTGGCGCGAATCTGCGCGCACAGGACGATGAGTCTCTGGTGCAAGTCGCCAAAGAGGCGCCAACGATAGCGACGAAGCTCAAGCGGTCCAGTACCCCCCTCGGGGAAATGGTTCCGTTCGGCAACACGCAACTCCAGATCGTGCCTGATGCCGTGGTTGGCCCTACCAACGGTTTCGTCGGCATCACCGATCACGACATCCAGGTGGCGCGCGGGTACGACAAGCCGTATTTCCGCGACGAGGCCTACGGACGCGTCGTCTACCGCATTTACACTGCGCAGTTTCCTGGCAATCCAGGAGCACTGATCCGCGTCGCCATGCCGGTGTCGGATGCGGCACCGACCCAGACAGCGCTCGGCTGGCTGCTCGTCGTGCTCGTGCCGGCCGGCGCGCTTGCTGCCGCAGTGGTGGCGCGGCTGGCGGCGGGCCGGGTCTTGCGCCCGGTCGGCCGGCTGACCGAATCCGTCGAGCGGATCAGGGCCACCGGCGACCTCAGCGCGCCGATCGAGACGCCGGGCCGGGACGAGATCAGCCGGCTCGGGCAGGCATTCGCGGCGATGACGGCCGCGCTGGACGAGTCGACGGGCGCGCAACGCCGCCTGGTCGCCGATGCCTCGCACGAGCTGCGCACTCCGCTCACCAGCCTGACCACCAACCTTGAATTGCTCGCTGAACGGCCGGATGACCCTAGCGCGCCGGCCCTGGTCGCGGCCGCGCTGGCCGAGGCCGGCGAGCTGCGCGTGTTGATCAACGATCTAGCCGAGCTCGCTCGTGACGGGCGGGCCTCGTTCCACGTCGAAGACGTCCGGCTGGATCTGGTCGCGGAACGGATCGCAGCGCGGGCCGCCATCCGGGCGCCGGGGCTGCGATACGAGCTCGACTGCCAGCCGACGCTGGTCCGCGGCGACCCGGACGCGCTCGAACGGGCGATCGGTAACCTTGTCGATAACGCGCTGAAATGGAGCCCACCGGACGGGCGCATCCGCATCTCGGCTGCCGGCGGACGGGTAGAGGTCAGCGACGACGGGCCTGGAATTGCTGCGGACGACCTGCCGTATATCTTCGATCGCTTTTACCGGTCAGCAAAGGCACGGGCGCTGCCCGGCTCAGGCCTCGGCCTCGCGATCGTGCGTCGGGTCGCCGACATGCACGACGGAACCGTAGAAGCAATTCCGCTGCAGCAGGGGGTGAAATTCTGCATCAGCGTGCCGGAGATCGCCGTCGGTCCGCCCACTCCGGAACGGCACCCGGCACGCAGCTGACCGGGCCGAGTTGCATCCGAAGCGGCTAGCCCGCGGCCTGCGCGTCCTGCAGCTCGAGCTCCTGGCGCCCAGCCCGGTCTAGTCAGGATGGCCGAACCGCTCCAGCGCGAACCGCAGTCTGAGGCCCTGTCTCGCCGGGAATCCGGCCGGGCTGGTGACAAGGTCGGCGAGCCATTCGCCGAGCAGCGGACCGAACTTGAAGCCATGTCCGGACGTGCCGCAGCCCACGACGATATTGCCGATCCGGTCGATGATGAAGTCCTCATCCGGGCTGTTGTCGTAGACACAGCGCTCGGTGCTGACCGGCTCGGGGTGATAGCCGGGCAGATAGCGCCGCGCCACCTTAGCCAGCCGGTCCAGCAGCCGCTGGTCGGCTGCGGTGCTTTGCGCATCGGGATCGGTGGCCGGACCGCTCGGATGGATCCCGACCTTGTAGAGCCGTGAGCCCGGCACCGGCACGCCGTACGGTGTCTGCTCGTCGTGGCAGACGAAGATGGGCGCGTCATCGCGCCCGGCCGGGCGAAAGTACGCCACTTGCTCGAGCGTTGGCCGGCCCGGTACCGGCACGCTCACGCTGGCGAGCAGGCCGCTCGACCACGGCCCCGCGGTGACGATCGCTGTCCTGGCCGTGATGACGCCCGCCGTTGTGTGCAGCGTTACCTCGCGGCCGTCGTCAGCCATGCGGATGACGCGAACGCCAGGGCTGATGTCGGGCACGCCGGCTGCGAGTGCCCTGAGTGCCTCGTCCGCCGCGATCACGGCAGAATCCGGCTCGAGCAAGGCCGGGCCGTCGACTGTTATCGCCGGGAATCGTTCAGCCACGTCGGCTTTCTGAAGCAGCTGGCAGGGCGCGCCAGCCGCGATCATGGCGTCGTGAACTCCGCGCAGGCCGGTTCCGAATGTCAGGTGCGGGACCGGCCGCAGAATACGCCGCCCGGACTGGGCTTCAAGCTCATGCCACCGATCGCGGGCCTGGCGGGCGGCGCGGACGTAGTCCGGATCGGGATAGCCGAGCCGGAAGATCCTGGCGCTGCCCTTGGAGCCTGAGCCGGGATGACCGACTTCGGCCTGTTCCAGGACGAGGACGTCGCGGCCGCGTGCTGCGAGGGCACGTCCGGCCGCCAGCCCCAGCAGTCCGGCTCCGACGATCGCAACATCGCGCACTGGTGTCATATCGCGGGCAGACTACTGCACAGTGCCCTTAACGCAATAGCTACCGGTTGCGTCCCGGCTAGCGGCGTTGCCACCGCGCATGACCGGGTGATGTGGGCAGCGGCGTGCGTTGCGGCGGCCACTGCGGTGATGCGGAGTGCTGCGGTGTGGAGTGCTGGGGCGAGCCAGAGACGGCGACATTATCGGCGGGTCCAGCCCGGTGATTCCGTGGGCTTGGTTGAGCACGACAGCTGCGCCGGAACCCAGGCCAGCCAGCTGGACCGGGCCGACGGACACGGACACCCTTATTACCAGGTGACGTGACGGGGTGTCGCGCTTGTCCGGCAGGTGCGTGATGACGACGACCGCCAGCGCAATCAGGGCCGCGACTAATGCCAGGCGCCGCGGCCACGGACTGCGCTCACGATCGGAGCCCACGATGAAAAGGTCGTCCATGCCAGCCCTCCGGAACTACCAGCCGCGGGCGCGCCATTCTGGCACGTGCGGCCGCTCCGAGCCGATCGTGGTGTCTTTGCCGTGACCCGGATAGACCCACGTGCCGTCGGGCAGCGTGGCGAAGACGCGCTCTTCCAGGTCGGTCATGAGGCTGCCGAAACGCGCCGGGTCCCGCTCGGTGTTACCCGGACCGCCAGGGAAGAGCGAGTCACCAGTGAACAGGTGCGCCTGGTCCGAAAGCTCGCCGTTGCCGTCGTAGGAGAGGGCGATACTGCCGGGCGTGTGGCCGCGCAGGTGGATGACCGACAGCCTGGCGTTGCCGACGTCGATGGTGTCGCCGTGCTGCACCGGCCGGGTGACCGGGATCGGCAGGCCGGGGGCATCCTCGCGATGGGCTACCGTAGCGGCTCCGGTTGCCTGCTGGACCTCGCGCAGCGCGGCGTGATGATCCCAGTGCTGGTGCGTCGTGATGATCGTGGCAAGCGGGCGGTCCCCGATCAGGCCGAGCAGCGTGCCGGCCTCGTTGGCCGCGTCGATGAGGGCCAGCTCGCCTGTCTGGGTGCAGCGCACCAGATAGGCGTTGTTATCCATTGGCCCCACCGCCACTTTGGTGATGGTCAGCCCGGGCAGTTCCCTGGTGTCGGCAGCTCCTCCAACGACCACGTTCCCGGTGTAGTTCATGCTCTCCCTCATCTCGTCGCTCTCCAGATAACTACCACGACGGCAGGGCCGGCAACTGGCCGGCCGGCTCAGCGGTCAGCCCGTCACCTGCGCTGCGACCGGTGAGCCAGGCGAGCAGAGCACGGACCGGACCGGTCACCGTCGTGGCTGGCTGATCGTCGGCCGGTCCGATCCGGACTGCTACCGCGGCGTCGGAACTCTGCAACATGGCGGCAGGGGAGTGCGGGCCCGCGAAGCTGCGGGCTACCTGCTCGAGGCAGTAGGTCGCGAACGCCCCCGGCCAGTCTGCGGGGCGGTAGCCGACGCCGAGGTCGACGTGGTGTATCTCCACCTCCGTCAGCCGCCGCCACAGCGTGTACCAGCCGGCGTGCTCGTTTCCCTGGACGCCTACCTGCGCAGCCCAGGCCACGTCAGGCAGGCGAGCCGCCTCTGCGTCGAGTGCTGAAGCCGATGCGTCGAGATCAGCAAGCAGCTCGGCGGCTGAACGGCCCGCGCCGCGCTCGATGCCCTGTGACCGCTCGTCGAGACTGCTGTACTGGGGCGTCGGCACGCCGGTCCGTGCCCAGATAAGCAGGTTCCGCAGGCTGTCGGCGTTCCGGGCGATGTGGGTCAGCAGGTGCCCGCGGCTCCAGCCAGGCAGCAGCGAGGGCTCGCGGGCTTGCTGATCGCTCACTCGCTCAGCGGACGCGCGGAGCAGGCTGGTGGCGGTAACGACTCTGGCGCGCAGGCGCGCGGCGGTGCTGGCCGGGTCACCGGGCTCGATCCGCTCGTCGAGGCGGAATGGGTCGCCCACCTTACTGGGTGTAACCGGATTACCGGGATCTATCGGCTTATCCGCCATAAAGCCATCTGGCACGATTCGGTTCCTTTCGCGTCCGCCGGACCAGGGTAGCCCTGGCCCTAGCTGTGGCGGGAGGGGAATCCAGCCGGGGCGCTTGGTGTTGTAGTGGAGCTACCGGGGTGGATTAGCGAGGCGGTGGTAGCTAAGCCCTCAGTTTTGTCACACCCCCCGGATAGCATGACTTGGCGGTGTAGCGCTTCTCTAGCTGACCGTCCACACCGGGAGGACTGGCACAAAGTGGCTGATCGGCTTGTCGTCCGCGGTGCGCGCGAGCACAACCTGAAGGATGTCTCGCTCGATCTGCCGCGTGACGCCATGATCGTGTTCACCGGGCTTTCCGGGTCCGGGAAGTCAAGCCTGGCCTTCGATACGATCTTCGCCGAGGGCCAGCGCAGGTACGTGGAGTCGCTGTCGGCGTATGCCAGGCAGTTTCTCGGCCAGATGGACAAGCCTGACGTGGATTTCATCGACGGCCTGTCACCCGCGGTGTCGATCGACCAGAAGGCTGCCGGGCGCAATCCCCGGTCGACGGTCGGCACGATCACTGAGGTCTACGACTACCTGCGCTTGCTGTTTGCCCGGGTGGGCAAGCCGCACTGTCCGGTCTGCGGGCGGCCGATCGCCAGGCAGACCCCGCAGCAGATCGTGGACCGGGTGCTCGAGCTCGATGAGGGGAGCCGGTTCCAGGTGCTGGCGCCGGTCGTGCGCGGCCGCAAGGGCGAGTACACCGAGATGCTGCGCGACCTCCAGGTCAAGGGCTACTCGCGGGCGCGCGTCGATGGCACTGTCATCCGGCTGGACACCGCGGTGTCGGGCGAACTGCCAGCGCTGAAGAAGTACGAGAAGCACACGATCGAGGTGGTCGTCGACCGGCTAGACGTGAAGGAGTCCGCGCGGCGCCGGCTAACCGACTCGGTCGAGACGGCGCTGTCCCTGGCGAACGGCGTTGTCGTGCTCGACTTCGTCGACCTGCCTGAGGACGACCCGAACCGCGAGCGGATGTACTCCGAGCACCTGGCCTGCATGTATGACGACCTGTCGTTCGACGAGCTGGAGCCCCGGTCATTCTCGTTTAACTCGCCATGGGGTGCGTGCCCGGAGTGCACCGGACTTGGTACCAAGATGGAGGTTGACCCGGAGCTCGTCGTCTCTGACCCGTCCCGCACGCTGGCCGACGGAGCGATCGGAGCGTGGAGCGGTGGCCAGGTCAGTGACTACTTCCTTCGGCTGATCGAGGCGCTAGGCGACGCTCTCGGCTTCAAGGTCAATACGCCATGGGAGAAGCTGCCGGCCAAGGCCCAGCGGGCTTTGCTGTACGGCTACGACCAGCAGGTGCACGTCCGCTACAAGAACCGGTACGGACGTGAGCGCTCGTACTACACCAACTTCGAGGGGGCTATCCCCTACATCGAGCGCCGGCACTCCGAAGCCGATAGTGACTACAGCCGCGAGCGGTTCGCGGAATTCATGCGTGAGGTGCCGTGCCCGTCCTGTCACGGCGCGCGGCTCAAGCCGGTCTCGCTCGCTGTCACGGTCGACGACCGCTCGATTGCCGATTACTGCAGCCGGCCCATCGGAGAGCTGGCGAAGTCGCTGCTGTCGCTACAGCTGTCTGACCGGGACATGCAGATAGCCGGGCGGATACTCAAGGAAGTCAATGCCCGGCTCGGTTTCCTGCTGGACGTCGGCCTGGACTACCTGAGCCTGGACCGCGCCTCCGCGACGCTAGCTGGCGGTGAGGCGCAGCGGATCCGGCTTGCAACCCAGATTGGCTCCGGGCTCGTGGGGGTGCTGTACGTACTGGACGAGCCCTCTATCGGGTTGCACCAGCGGGATAACCACCGGCTGCTGGAGACCCTGCTGCGCCTGCGCGACCTGGGCAACACGCTGATCGTCGTCGAGCACGACGAGGACACCATCAAGGCGGCGGACTGGGTCGTGGACATCGGCCCGCGCGCGGGCGAGCATGGCGGCAACGTAGTGGTCTCAGGTCCGCTGCAGGAACTACTGGACAGCAAGGAGTCGATCACCGGCGCCTATCTGACCGGGCGCGAGACAATCGAGATCCCGGCTAAGCGGCGCAAGCCGGCGAAGAGCCGTGAGGTCGTGGTCAAGGGCGCGGCAGCGCACAACCTCAAGGGCATCGACGTCGCGTTCCCGCTGGGCACTTTCATCGCTGTCACCGGAGTCTCGGGGTCAGGCAAGTCGACTCTGGTCAACGACATCCTGTACAGCGCTCTGGCGAGGGACCTCCACGGGACAAGAATCGTGCCCGGCAAGCACACAAGGGTCACCGGCATGCAGCACCTGGACAAGGTGGTGCATGTGGACCAGGGACCGATCGGCCGGACTCCCCGATCGAACCCGGCGACCTACACCGGAGTGTTCGACAGCGTCCGGAAGCTATTCGCGCAGACGACTGAAGCGAAGGTGCGCGGCTACCTGCCGGGGCGGTTCTCCTTCAACGTCAAGGGCGGCCGGTGCGAGGCCTGCGCCGGTGACGGGACCATCAAGATCGAGATGCAGTTCCTGCCTGACGTGTACGTGCCGTGCGAGGTCTGCCATGGCGCCCGGTACAACACCGACACCCTGCAGGTGCACTACAAAGGCAAGACCATCGCCGACGTGCTGCAGATGCCGATCGAGGAGGCCGCCGAGTTCTTCGAGCCGGTACCGTCGATCCACCGGCACCTCAAGACGCTTGTCGACGTCGGCCTCGGCTACGTGCGCCTCGGCCAGCCGGCCCCGACGTTGTCCGGTGGCGAGGCGCAGCGGGTCAAGCTCGCGTCGGAACTGCAGCGGAGGTCAACCGGGCGAACGATCTACGTGCTTGACGAGCCGACGACCGGCCTGCACTTTGACGATATCCGCAAGCTGCTCGGGGTCCTCGGCCGGCTGGTCGACGGCGGCAACACTGTCATCGTGATCGAGCACAACCTGGACGTGATCAAGACCGCTGACTGGATCATCGACCTCGGCCCGGACGGCGGGTCGCGTGGCGGGAAC
>DASXIA010000505.1:0-15079 GCA_036488155.1 Streptosporangiaceae bacterium
CGTGTCCCTCATTAGCCTCGCGCAGGCGGCGGCAGGATCGGTGACAGTGCCGCCGGCCGGATCGCAGCGCAACGTGTAATGTGCGGCCGCGGTGGTGGGCGACCCGCTGAAACTCACGTCCAGCGAGATCTTTGCCGTGGCAGTTGTGGCTGGCCCCCTGCTGCCCGCGGCCGCCGAGCTGGAACCAGGCCCGCCAGCAGCCGGCGTGCCACCACCAGGTGCAGCTGCGCTGCCGCAAGCGGTCACGAGCAACGCGCACGCGCCCGCAGCCGCCCAGCACGACAGAATCCAGCCTGGATGAGACCGCGTGCGCCGGTCGTGCGCCGGTGGCGTCATAGGCATTAGACGTGCATTCCCCCTTAATCGGTTCCAGGCACGGTACGCGACCTGGGGCCGACTCCGCTACCTGGGAGTTTGCGCAGTTCACCGGCCCTAGGGTTAACGCAAATGGCACCATGAGGCGGGTGGGATGGAAGCTCTCCGTGGCGCAGCGCGACCGGGACAGAATTGACGGCACCGCTCGCGCCGTGATCGAGTGCGCGGCAGACGCCATCATCGCGTTCGGCACGGACCGTCGCCTCACCGTCTGGAATCCGGCCGCCGAGACGTTGTTCGGCTGGCGTGCTGCCGAGGTGGTTGGCCTTGAGCCGCCCTTCGTTCCGGAGGAACTGCGGGCCGAGCACAACGCGGTACTGGAGCGAGTGGCTAGTGGTGGCCAAGTCTCCTTTGCCACCCGGCGGACCTGCAAGGACGGCTCCATGATCGACCTGCGGATAGACGCGAGCAGGATGGTCGACAGCGCAGGCGAGCTGACCGGCTGGGTCTGTGTCTGCCATCGCAGCCGCGACGACGAGCCGGTCAGGCACGATATGGCCGAACGGGCCAGGGTCGTCCGCCGTCTCGGCGACGTCGTCGCTGATATGAATGCGCAGCTCGAGCTCGAGGCCGTGCTCGACCGCATCGCGGCAAGCTTGCGCGAGCTCACCCGGGCCGACGCGGGTGGCTTCGTACTGATTGAAAAGGACAGGCTGCGTCTGGTCAGCCTGGACGGGCTGCCTGCCGAACTGCGCGGCCGGACGGCTGACCTGCAAAGCAGCATGGTTGGCCAGCTCATGCGGTCAGGCAAGACGGTGTTGATGGCAACCAGCGACTCGGGCGGCTTCGATGACCTGATCTGGGCCGCGCTGCCGGGCCTGCATACGATCACCCTCAGCCTGTCGCATGTGGCAGGGCGCCCGTTCGGCGCGCTGTACGCGCTCTACAGCGGGCGCAAGGTCGGCCACGTCGAGCTTGAACTGCTCGAGCTGCTGGCTGGTCACGCCAGTGTGGCACTGTCTAACGTGACCGCATTCGAGGAGGTCGTGCGGCAGCGCGCCCACGAGCGGGCGGTAATCGATGCCAGCGCGGACGGCATCGCCGTGCTGGATTCTGATGGTCTCGTCCGGCAGTGGAATCCGGCGGCGCACCGGCTGACTGGCCTGTCTCCGGACGTTGCCACTGGCCGGCGGCCGCCGTTCCCGCTGCCGGCGCCGGGCGAGAAGCTCACCCACAAGCTTGCCAACGGCCGCTGGATCGATCTGCTCTGCACGGGGCTGAGCGGCCGCGGCGAGAAGGTGCTCGACTTCCGGGATATCACCGCAGCCAAGGAACTGGAGGAGGCCAAGGACCTGTTCCTGGCAACTACCAGTCATGAGTTGCGCACGCCGATCACCGTGGTCCAGGGCTTTGCCAGCACGCTGGCGAGCCGCTGGGACAAACTCGCCGATGCCGATCGCCGGGCGGCCGTGCAGACGATCGCCGAGCGGGCCGGCTCGCTAGCCAGGCTGGTTGAGCAGCTCCTGCTCGGCTCGCGAGCCGGGGCTGACCAGCTTCAGGTCAGCAACGGTCCGTTCGACCTAGCCGGGCTCCTGCGCGGTGCGGTGGTGGCGTTCCGGCCGCTGTCGGACAAGCACACGCTCGACCTCGATATCGCCCACGACCTGCCGCAGGCCAACGGTGATCCGATGGCCACCGACATCATCATCGGGCAATTGCTGGAGAACGCGTTCAAGTACTCACCCGAGGGCGGTGCGGTCACCGTGCACGCCCGGCCGGATGGCGAGGCGATCGTGGTGGAGGTTACTGACCGGGGCGTCGGCATCCCGCCCGAGGACCGCGAGCGCGTATTCGAGCGGTTCATCCAGGGCGAGGCAGGCGACCGGCGCCGGTTTGGCGGTATCGGGCTCGGCCTTTACATCGTCCGGCAGCTCGCCAGGGCACAGGAGGGTGAGATCGCCGCTGACGGGCACGACGGCGGTGGCACCGTCATGCGGCTGCGGCTGCGGGCCGCGGGAACCAGGACGGCGGCCAGCTGACGGGCTAACTCTCCGCGCCGATCCTCGGATGGAGCCGCCGCCTGGTGACCGGGTCTCGTTCGATGGGTATCCCGCCGGATGCCTCGATGTACTTGTCAACGATGCCGATAACGTCGTCGCCCTGCATCACGATCTTGCCGCGGTCCATCCAGATCACCCGGTTGCAGGTCAGTTCGACTTCTTCCAGGTCGTGCGCAACCAGGAAGACAGTGCCAGCGGCGGCCCGGAGCTCGTTGATCCGGTTGTGACTGCGGACCCGGAACTCGGCGTCGCCGGTGGCCAGGGCCTCGTCGATGAGCAGCACCTCGTGGTGCTTGGCGGCCGCGATCGCGAACCGCAGGCGTGCGCCCATGCCAGCCGAGTACGTCTTCATCGGCAGGTTGATGAAGTCGCGGACACCGGAGAAATCGACCACGCTCTGGTACCGGGCCCTGGCTTCCTGCTTGCTCATACCCATGGCCAGGCATCCGAGTACCACGTTCCGCTCGCCGGTGAGATCGTCGAGCAGTGCTGCATTCACGCCGAGCAGGGACGCGCCGCCGGTGGTGTAGACGTTCCCGGACTCGGGCGGCAGCAGGCCAGCGATAGCGCGCAGGAGCGTGGATTTACCTGAGCCGTTCCGGCCGATGACGCCGATCGCCTCGCCGCGGTAAGCGATGAAGGAGATGCCGCGGATGGCGCGTACCTCGCGGATGTTGCCGCGGGTCCTCCGGCCGAGCGCGCGCAGCAAGACCGTAGCTGCAGAGCCGCGGTCGCCGCCAGCGCCGTAGACCTTGTAGACGATGTGCATGTCGTCCACGACGACCATGGGCTCAGCCACGGCCGTACCTCGTCTCTGCGCGCCAGAAGAAGAAGAAGCCGACCACGAGGGCGAGCACTGCCCACCCGATTCCGAAATACCAGAAATGAGCGACTGCGACCTGAGCATGGCAGTACGCGCTGTCGTATTGCAGGTTCAACGGCATAGCGGTCGCATTGTGCGTTACCGCATGCTGCCACTGGGCACACCTCGCTGCGTTGTACGGGTGGCTGCCGGGCGCGCTCAGCCGCTGGCTACGCAGGATTGAATCGCGGATCAGGGTGATGTACACCGCAGCGGGATTGATCTCCAGCAGCGGCACCGCCCATTTCTCGTGGGCAAGGCTTTGCCCCGCAAGGCCGAGGTTCTGGATGCTGAACAGCACTCCGGAGAGGTATAGCCAGGTACGCATCAGGAACGGCAGTAGCTGGCTGAAATCGTTGACCTGAGATCCGAGCCGTGCCGCGAATAGTCCGATCCCGATATTGAAGATCGTCTGCAGCAGCAGCGCCGGGATGACCAGGAGCCAGTACCAGGTGATCGGTTCCCCGGAAGCCAGCACGATCACTACCAGGACCGCCATGGACAGGGCCATCTGCTCTAGCTCGACGACCACGTACGCGAGCGGCAGGGCGGCACGTGGGAACTGCAGCGCCCGGATCAGCGGCAGGCTCTCGGTGATCACCGAGGAGGTGGTGATGAAAGCCCGCTGGGTGAAGTTGAACACGAAGATGCCGGTGACCAGGAAGGCCAGGTAATTCGGGATGCCGCGGTTGATATGCAGCAGCAGCCCGAAGATCAGGAAGTAGACGCCGGCGTTGAGCAGCGGCGTGAGTACCTGCCAGATCTGGCCGAGCTTGGCCTCGGTGTACATCGCGATATTGCGCGCGGTGGCGAAGGCCATAACGAAGTGCCGCCGGCGCCAGACTTCTGCGACGTAGGCGAGGACAGGCGGCCGCTCTGCGCTCGGCCGCAGGCCGTGGCGGACCGCATAAGCACCGAGCGATTCGCCTGCGAATTCGGGCGAAAGGACCGGGACCTGCGCCTCAGGATCGCCGTCGGCCGACAGCAGGGTCGGCAACGGCACCTTCGCGTCGGTCACGCGGCACTCCTGCGGAACTCGGGGATGCGCGGGGCTGCCTTCACGCCCGAGACTGTACCATTAGTCCAGTTGTGCTATACAACTGTTGCATGGCCAACGAGTCGCCTGGCGGCGCCGAGCTTGAGCACGTGCTGGCTCAGTTGCTCCGAATGCTATCCCCTGCGCTGACAACAGCGGGCGCGGACGCGCGGCCCGGGTCCGGCCCGGATGACGAGGATGCGCTGCCCGTGGTCTCGGTGTCGGAGGCGCGCGCGCTGGTCGAGCTTGTGTCGGCTCGCGGTATCGCGCAGGGTGAGTTGGCCGGGCTGCTGGCGCTCGACAAGAGTACCGTGAGCAGGCTGGCTGCCGGACTGGAGCGCAAAGGCTGGATCCGTCGTGGCCGCGACGAGAACAACCAGCGTTACGTCAGGCTCTACCTGACGCCCGAGGGGCGCGAGGTTGCCGGACGTCTCTGGCAGGCATGGCGATCGCGGCAGGCGAAGATCCTGGCTGCACTGTCTGCCGATGAGCGAGCAGGTCTGTCGGCTGGCCTGGGCGGCCTGGTCCGCGTCCTGGCAGCCGAGTCGCTGCTCGATCAGGCCGCCGCCGGCGACCGCTAACGGAATTACCGGGCAGGCTGGCGCCAGCCTGGCTGCGGTGGGCGCCCGGTTGCGGGCGGTTTCGGGCCCGCACGTGCGGGGCATCTCCGCGGCAGACCCGTGCTACCCGTCGCACACTCCGGGCGCGGGCGCGGGAGGTGAGAATAGCGGGCACCGTAGCCCTGCCGTGCGCCCCGGCGAGTGTTGCGATGGCTCGCCAGCTCCTCGCGGCTGAGCTGACCGCGGCCGGGATATTCGACGGTGTTGTCGGAGACGCTGTGCTGGTTGTCAGCGAATTGCTCAGCAATGCCATCCGGCACGCCAGACCGCTGCCTGGCTCGAATCTGCTCCTCTCGTGGGACTTGACTGATGGTGCTGTCCAGATTGCGGTAACTGACGGCGGAGCCGCTACCCGGCCGATGACGGCGCAGGCGACCGTCTCCTCGCTGGGTGGTCGTGGCCTCGACATCGTCGACTACCTGGCCAGGAGCTGGGGTGTCAGGACCGACGACACCGGACTGACTGTCTGGGCTGTGATGGCCGCACCGGCTGCCCGGCCGGGCCCGTGTTGCGTTGCACCTGTGCGGGGGCCCGGCAGGCGTAAGCGCGTGCCGCGGCGGTAATACCTCCCCCAGCGGATGCAATCGCGTGGCCGTCACCGGGGACGCTGTGTAGCCCGGTTGGCGGTCATCAGCGCCGCCGGGCACGGCGGTCAGAGCGGGGGAATGGTCGTGACTCAGACGCACGGCGTCGACAGCGAGACAGGGCAGCTGCGGACCGTTCTCATGCACAGGCCTGGCGGCGAGCTGCAGCGGATCACCCCACGGCAGTCCGGCGGCCTGCTCCTTCGCGCCTTGCCCTGGGTCAGCAAGGCGAGGGAGGAACACGATGTGCTGTGCCAGGTCCTCCGAGACTCCGGCGCTGAAGTCCTCTACTTCACCGAACTGCTGCAGGACACCCTCGAATACGAGCCTGCCAGGGCGGAGGCAGTCAGCCGTGCCGTCGCCGATGCGGGGCTCGGCGACGAGCTGCGCGCGCGGTTGCGCGCTCACCTGGAGGAGAAGAATCCGGAGGAGCTGGCTCAGGTACTGATCGCCGGCCTGAAGCCGGACGAGCTCAAGATCGGCCGCGGCGTGGTCTACGAGCTACTGGACCGGCACGACTTCGTACTCGATCCGCTGCCGAACCTGGTCTTCACAAAGGACTCCAGCTTCTGGATCGGTAACCAGATCGCCATCGCCAGCCTTGGCGCGCAGCACCGGCGCCGGGAGACCGACCTGGCTAGCGTGGTGTACCGGCATCACCCGCGGTTCGCGGGTACCACCTGGATATATCAGGGTGACCTTGAGCCGCTGGACGGCGGTGACGTGCTGCTGCTGGCGCCGGGCGTCGTAGCCATCGGAGTGAGCGATCGGACAACGCCGGCCGGCGCAGAGCGGCTCGCACGGCAGCTATTTGACGCGAGGCTGGCCCATGCCGTGCTTGCGGTCCCAATCCGTCAGTACAGCTGTGCCGTGCACCTGGACACGCTCTGCGCCGTTGTCGACACCGAATCGGTGCTCATGCATCCGGGTGTCGCGTACGCGCTGACCGCGCACACGATCTCAGCCCAGGGCGACGGCCTGCGAGTGTCCAAGGCGCAGCCATTCTTGCAGGCAGCGGCACAGGCAATGGGCATCGGCCGACTCCGCGTCATACCCTCGGGGATGGACCCGGTCTGGGGTCAGTCCGGCCCGGGCGACGATGGTAGCAACGTGCTCGCGCTAAGCCGCCGGCTTGTCGTGAGCCATGAGCGGAATTCCGAGACGAACGGCCGGCTTGAGGACGCCGGCGTTTCGGTGATCCGGGTCCCGAGCAGCGAGCTGGGCAGCCTGCGTGGCGGCCCGCGCTGTATGACCTGTCCCGTCAGCCGTGCCCCGGCAGCTCAAATCGCGGAACGCCCGGAAACGACGCCGCCCGTACTCCTGGTCGGCCGCGCCGAGCGCAATCGCGCCAGGCTAGTACCAGCAACTTAACTGCAGCCGGGAGCTTAGTAACGACGGCTGCGTGACCGGCGCGCCGACCGCCGGCCGAACCGGACGAAACCAAGTGACGTGCTGATAAAGGCGATGACTACCGCGATGAGGGCCAGCCAGAACAGCGTCCTGACGACGGTGGCTGCTACGAACACAATCACTATGGCGGCGGTGAGCACTAGGACTGCACGAAGCATGTTTCCACGGTACGTCGCCGTCCGCTGGGATGGCCAGCCGGCTGTCCGGGAAGCCGGGCAGGATGCTCTGGCCTGCGTCGGGCGGCCCGGAGATCGTCCTATTTCGGTCATATCATTTGGAATCTTCGTAGCAAATCGTTCTTAACTGGCCGACTGGATATGCCCATCTAGCCGGCCTAGCCGCGGACCGGTAGTGTGCGGCAGGTGGAGCTAAAGGTCACGACCAGGTCGCAAGGCGATCACGCCGTTGTCTCCGTTGCGGGCGAGATCGACTTGTATACCGCGCCCAGGTTGCAGTCGGAGCTCATGACGGCCCTGAGCCGGAGCCCGGCGCGGCTGATCGTCGACATGTCTGGTGTTGAGTTCTGCGACTCGACTGGGATCAACGTGCTGCTTGCCGCCCACCGGCAGGCCCGTGAACGCGGCGGGGAACTGCAACTGGCCGGGCCGGGGTCCGCCACCAGAAAGGTGCTCCAGGTAACCGGGCTGGAGACGGTATTCACCGTGCTCGATGACCCGGCAGGAGTCACTGGCCAGTAGTCAGTCGCTTCCCGCGGCACCGGCGCTGGATGCGCCGGCACTAAGATCACAGCCATGCCGCCGGGCGACCTAGCCGTGATCATTCCCGCCAAGAACGAGGCTGACCGGATTGCCGCGACGGTCTATGCAGCCGGCAAGCTCAGTGGTGCGGACATCATCGTGGTCGTCGACGATGGATCAACCGACGACACTGCCGCGCTGGCAGCCTCAGCAGGCGCCCGGGTCGTCCGGCATCCGCGCAACCGCGGCAAGGCAGCGGCCATGGAGACCGGCGCGGAAGCGGTGCGGCTGATAGAGACTGACCGGCTGCCTGCGGCAGGTACAGCCGGAGCTCTCGCTGCCGGACCGCGCCACCTCCTGTTCCTTGACGCCGATCTGGCAGAAAGCGCGACTGAGGCCGGCCCGCTGGCTGATCCAGTCCGGGCAGGCACGGCTGACATGACCATCGCTGTCTTCACCACGAGGGTCCGCCTCGGCGGATTCGGTGTAGTTACCGCTGCGGCGGGCGCAGGAATCGCGCGCGCAACCGGCTGGCGGCCCGCTCAGCCGCTCAACGGACAGCGGTGCCTGACCAGGGCAGCGTTTACCGCGGCGCTACCGCTGGCGGCGGGCTGGGGGGCAGAGACGGGCATGACGATCGACTTGCTCCGCCAGGGCATGCGGGTAACCGAAGTCGAGGTCCCGTTGTCGCACCGGGCGACAGGGACCGACTGGCGCAGCCAGCTGCACCGTCTGCATCAGCTGGCCGACGTGTGCCGTGCGCTGCTGGTCAGGGAGCCGGCCTTCGCGCGATTGCGGCAAGGCCGGTCGCTCCGGCCAGGCGGACCAGCGAGCGGGCAAGCCTCATGACCTACCGGTATTCCTATCTGGGTCCGCGGGGCACGTTCACCGAGGCTGCGGTCCGCGCGCTGAGCGGCAGCACGGAGCCGGACGCGCTGCCCTGCGGATCTATTCAGGCCACGCTTGATGCGATCCGAGGTGGCCGGGCTCAGCTCGGCGTAGTGCCAATCGAAAGCTCGGTCGAGGGCGCCGTCACCGCCACGCTCGACGAGCTGTCCGGTGGCACCGAGCTGGTGATCTGCGCCGAGGTCCTGGTTCCGGTCGAGTTCGCGCTGCTTGCCAGGCCTGGCACTAGCCTTGCCGACATACGGCGGGTTGGCGGTCATCCGGTGGCCCAGCCGCAGTGCCGCAACTGGCTGGCCTCGAACCTGCCGCAGGCCGACTGGTTGCCCGCGGCCTCGAACTCCGACGCTGCCAGGCAGGTGGCCGAAGGCGCGCTGGACGCGGCGCTCGCCGGAGTATTCGCTGCCGAGCTTTACGGCCTGGTGCCGCTCGCCACTGGCGTGCACGACCGGGACGACGCAGTCACGCGGTTTGTCGCGGTCCGGCTGCCTGGCGAGCTGCCCGATCCTAGCGGCGCAGATAAGACATCTGTGGTCGCATTCCTGATGGACGATCACCCTGGCGCGCTAATGGACATACTCGGCCAGTTCGCCTTCCGCGGCGTCAACCTGACCAGGATCGAGTCCCGGCCGACCGGCGACGGCATCGGCAGGTACTGCTTCTTCATCGACTGCGAGGGGCATGTCGCGCAAGCACGGCTCGGTGAAGCACTGATGGGGCTGCGCCGGGTCTGCAACGCGGTGCGCTTCCTCGGCAGTTACCCGCAAGCCGCGCCCAGCGGCGGGCCAGCCACCATCGCGACTGTGACTGGTCTGGCAGGCAACGCTGGCCAAGACGACAAATCGGACGCCGAGTTCATCGAGGCGGTCGACTGGCTGGCCAGGATCCGGTCAGGTCAGGTGTAACCAGGCGCGCCGGTCTGCCCGGGCTTACAGGTAGGGTCCCGATGCCCGGCCGGGCCGCTGTGCCGCCTCGTCACCCTCTGCCTGGGCGGGCATCATCCCTGGCGGTAGCGCCCGGCGCATCTGCTCAAGCTGCGCCCTGGCGGCCATTTGCTGGGCAAAGAGTGTGGTCTGGATGCCATGGAAGAGTCCCTCGAGCCATCCGACTAGCTGGGCCTGCGCGATCCGCAGCTCGGCCTCGCTGGGGACCTCGTCCTCGGCGAACGGCAGCGACAGCCGTTCCAGCTCGTCAATCAGCTCCGGGGCCAGGCCACTTTCGAGTTCCTTGATGGAGCTCGCATGGATCTCCTTCAACCTGGCCCGGCTCTTTTCGTCCAGCGGGGCCGCCCGGACTTCCTCGAGCAGCTGACGGATCATGTTGCCGACCCGCATAACCTTGGCCGGCTGCTCGATCATCTCAGTGACCGGCCGCTCGCGCGATTCCTCGCCCGCATCGGCTTCCGTCGCCACTCCGTCCGGACCGACGACGACAATCCGCGGACTGTCGTGGACTTCTCCGTTGCTCTGCTCGCTCATGCTGCCTAGTCTGCCGGCGATAGGCCCGATGCGCACATCGGGGGCCGGCTCACCTGCCCGGAGCCGAGATCCGCTGGCGGCCGCGCGCTAGCTCAAGCCCGACCTCTCGGTTGACAGCAGAATCTTGCCGACGTGCCCGCTCGCCTCCATCAGCTGGTGCGCCCGCACCGCTTCCGCCAGCGGCAGCGTCGTCTCGATTACGGGCATGATCTGGCCCGAACTGACCAGCGGCCATACCTCGGCGTGCACACGCGACACTATCGCCGCCTTCTCCGCCGGCGGCCGGGAGCGCAGCGTCGAAGCGTGGACGGTGGCCCGTTTGCGCAGCAGCTGAGCGAGGTCCAGTTCGCCGGTGCCGCCGCCCTGAAGCCCGATCACGACAAGCCGTCCGCCGGTCGCCAGCGCGGTGACATTGCGAGGCAGGTAGGCGGCACCGATGATGTCCAGGATGACGTCGGCGCCGCGGCCGTCGGTGAACGCCAGGGCGGCGGCCACGAAGTCTTCCTCGCGGTAGTTGACGGCAAGGTCCGCGCCGAGCTCACGGCACCTGGCGAGCTTCTCGGCAGAACCGGCGGTGCACACCACCCGGGCACCGAGAGCGCGGCCGAGCTGGATCGCCATAGTGCCGATGCCGCTGGAGCCGCCGTGCACGAGCAGCGTCTCGCCCGGCGCCAGCCCGGCATGCATCACGACGTTGGAGTAGACGGTGCAGGCGGCTTCGGGCAGCGCGGCCGCGTCCAGCAGGCCGACGCCGGCCGGCAGCGGCAGCAACTGACCGGCTGGCGCTGCGACCTGCTCGGCGTAGCCCCCGCCGGCTAGCAACGCGCAGACCTGGTCGCCTGGCCGCCAGCCAGTCACGGCCGAGCCCACCGCGGTAACCCGGCCTGAGCACTCAAGTCCCGGATACGGCGGCGCGCCCGGCGGAGGAGGGTAGAAGCCCTGGCGCTGCATCAGATCGGCCCGGTTCACCCCGGCAGCCGTGGTCGCCAGCACGACCTCGTCCGGCGCAGGAGTCAGGTCGGGCACCTCGCGGAGCCGGAGAACCTCGGGCCCGCCAGGCTGCTCGATGACGACGGCGCGCATTCTGGCCTCCCGCGGCGTTCCGGTCGGACGGCGGCTCGCCACTGAAGTAGCTGCCTGGCTCGGCTTGCCGAGCGCCGGACGTCCATGCGGTCCCCGAGCGGAGGGTGTGGGATTCGAACCCACGGTGACGCTTGCACGCCACAACGATTTTCAAGACCGTCGCCCTCGGCCACTAGGCGAACCCTCCGCCGACAACGATAGCGGTGCCAGTGCCGCGATAGCACCGGGCCAGTTCGCAAGTAGGCTCACCGGTGAAAGGAGACAGCATGCTTCCGCCGTTCGGGCTGTCGGCGGTGCTGACGCAGTGGCAGTTCGCACCGGTCGTGACCGCCGCCGCCGTGGTTGCGGTCGGCTTGTATCTGTGGGGCGTCTTCAGGGTGGCGCGACGTCACCCGGCCCGGCCATGGCCTGCCTGGCGGGCGGCGGCGTTCGCGGGCGGCATGCTGGTCCTGGTGCTCGCGACCCAGAGCGGCATTGGCAGCTACGACGATCTACTCTTCTACGATCACATGGTGCAGCACCTGATGCTGCTGATGGTCGCGCCGCCGCTCTTCATCGCGGGCCAGCCGCTGACCCTGCTGCTGCATGCCAGCAGGAACCCGCTGCACACCTGGGTCAAGCGGGTGCTCCGGTCACCAGTCGCGAGCTTCCTGACCTGGCCGGTATTCGGCGCGGTTGCCTATGCGCTCGCCGTGCTTGCCGCCCACCTGACCAGCCTGGCCGGCTACTTCGACCGCAACCAGGCGGCCCATAACGCCGAGCACGTGCTATTCGTGATCATCGGCTACCTGTTCTACCTGCCCCTGCTTGGCCGCGAGCCGATCAAGTGGCGGTTGTCCTATCCGGTCCGGTTCGTCGCACTGGTGCTGCTTATGCCGGTTGACACGTTCACCGGCCTTGCGCTCGGCTATGGCAGCGCCAACTCGCCCGGAATACCGGCCGGACCGCGGCCCGCCTGGGCCCCGTCACCCGTCTCGGACCTGCACCTGGGCGGCGCGGTGATGTGGATCGGCGGAGACGGGATCATGTTCGTGCTGATGATGCTCGTGTTCCTGATGTGGAGCAGGGACGACCGTGCGGCCGTCAGCGGGCATGGCTTCTTCGAGCGGGCCAGGCAAGCTAACCTGGCCACGCTGGTCGCCTCGCATCAGCCGGCGGCGCCGGGCGCGGGCGTAATCACCGCGGAGCCTTCGGCGATGGCCGGCCAGCCCGTGACCGACGCCCGCGGTGGTATTGACGACGACGAGCACCTAGCTGCCTACAACGCATACCTGGCCCGGCTGAATCAGCATCCGCCGAACGGGGCGCCAAGCTAACTGGTGCCCGGCGCACCCGGCACGGACCGGGTGATATGTCAGCCGGCGCTGAAAGCGGCCGGCCTCACGTGCGCGTTCCCGGAGATTTTTGGCCCTGGATTGAACCGGCAGCGGTAGGCAAGCCGTGCATATAAGCGGCACCGCGTCGTGGCCGCACCCGTTGACGCGGAGCGCCGCCCGCCGGTGAGCGCAGCGAACTAATGGCCCCGTTTGCTGCGCCCCGGCGGGCTGATTTGTCTTGGCCTGACCGGCCAGGCGCGACACGCCGGTAGCGGTTTCTACGCCAATCTAAGGAATGTGCTAGATCCGCTCATACTCTCCTGTGCATGGACCCTGTGCGGAACCCTTACGCGCCCGGCGCTGGTCAGCGGCCACCCGAACTGGCTGGCCGTGACCGGGAGATCGGCCAGTTCGAAGTAGTCCTGGAGCGGGTGGCCCGCGGCCGGCCGGAACGAAGCATGGTGCTCACCGGGCTGCGCGGTGTCGGCAAGACAGTGCTGCTCAACTCGTTCCGGTCGATGGCGATGCAGCGGCTGTGGGGCACCGGCAAGCTCGAGGCCAGGCCGGACCAGTCAATCCGGCGGCCAGTGGCTGGCGCGCTGCACATGGCGGTCCGCGAGCTAGCGCCGCGGCACCGCGCACCGGATCGGATCGACCACTTTCTCGGCGTGCTGAAGGCATTCGCTGCCAGGGACGCCAAGGCGGCCAAGGGATCGATCATCACCCAGCTCGGCATCGACGCCCCGGCGGTGCGCGGCCGCGCCGACTCGGGCGACCTCGAGGTTGATCTGACCGAGCTATTCGCCGACGCCGCCTCAGTCGCAGCCGACCTGGGTGTTGGCATCGCGCTGTTCGTCGACGAGATGCAGGACATCCCGGCGCCCGACATCTCGGCGTTGTGCGCCGCCTGCCATGAGCTGTCCCAGAGCAACGGGCCGCTGATCGTCGTCGGAGCCGGGCTGCCGCACCTGCCGTCTGTGCTCTCGGCGAGCAAAAGCTACTCCGAACGACTCTTCAGGTATGTGGCGATCGACCGACTGGACCGGGAATCTGCCGATGTCGCCTTGCTTGCCCCGGCCAGGCGGGAGGGCGCGGACTTTGAGGCGGGCGCGCTCGACGCGCTCTACGCGGCAGCCGACGGCTATCCGTACTTCGTGCAGGCCTACGGAAAAGTGACCTGGGACGTCGCGGCCGCAAGCCCGGTAACCGCGCACGACGTCAGCGTGGCCGGTCCGGTCGCCGCCAGCGAGCTGGCGATCGGCTTTTTCGGCAGCCGGTACGAGCGCGCCACGCCAGCTGAGCGGGAGTACATGCGCGCGATGGCCACGCTCGGCGACGACCCCGTGCCGACAGCGCAGGTCGCTGAGGAACTCGGGCGCAAGCCGTCCAGCGTGTCCCCGGCGAGGGACAACCTGATCAAGAAGGGCCTGATCTACAGCTCCGAACGCGGGCTGATTGCGTTCACGGTCCCGCACTTCGGCCGGTTCCTGCGCACGCAGCCCGCCTGAGGTTGCCGTGGGCTATGACGAAATCTTGGCCTGTCTAGGACTCAACTTAGAGATCGGTAGACAACGGCAGATCAGCCGGTGCCGGCCGGGCCTGCGCCGCGTCGAACGCAGGCGACAGGCTCCGCGCCGGGCCTAGCAGGGCGGCTAGCCCTGGCCAGCGTGACCGCTGCTTCCCGGCTGGCCGCTCCAGCGGCGCGCCGGTGCTTGAGTCGACAAGAGCGACGTGCACAACGGGCCGGCGGTGCTGCAAGAACACAGCAAAGACAACCTCGGTCTGCCGGTCCTGGTAGCGAGCCGGATAGACGACAAAGCGCCAGCACAGCTCACGCCACACGTCCTGCGGGACTTCGGAGGTAATCAGCCCGGCGTACCGGCGCCAGTACTTGCTGCGTCGCAGGATCGTGAGCGTGCGGGCGGCCGGCACGTTCCGCAGCTCGCACGGCTCTGAGTAACCGAGCCGGATGAGGCCCTCGCCAACCTCGGGCGACAGCACCCCGATGAGCAGCACTTCGGCGGCGAGGATGGCAAGCAGGCCGAGGCCGTCGGCCAGTGTCGGAGGTGCCTTGATCGGACGGAGCCCCACCGTGGCCAAGGCGGCGATCGCCAGCAGCGCGGACCTGGCGAGCGTCCGGCCGCTGATCGGCGATGTGCTGAAGTCGCCGAAGCAGCCGCAGCCGACGTCTGGCCGGCTCTGGCGGAGCTCGATCAGCGCGCAGGTCGCTACGACGAACAGCAGGCATGTGCCGATCCGGATGCCATCCGCCGGGTTGTGTGCGCCGAACCTGAAGGCCGTCACGAGCAAGCCGAGCCCCAGGCCGCCCTCGACCACGCACAGCACGACGGCCAGTGGCCGGCGCAGGTGCAGCGGAAACAACGCGGTGGGGCCGATGTGCTCGCCCGGGGAGCCCGCGCGCATCAGCTGCAGCACTTTGGCGAGGCAGCCACCCAGCAAGATGGCCGCGAGCAACGGAATCTGGACCTCGCGAATGGCTTGCAGCATCGTCATTCGCCAATCGTGATGGTGACATTGAAGCAGCCACGTTCGAGCTCGCCACCAAGGGCGATGAAGCTGGCCAGCGTCAGGTCTGCGACCCTGCCGCGAGGTGAGGTTCCGCAGGTCACGCACCGGTCGTTGAACAGCCGGCCGATCGGTGTGCAGCCAGTCACCGGTATCAGGCAGCTACTTCCAGTGCAGTCGTTACGGAT
>DASXIA010000021.1:0-2166 GCA_036488155.1 Streptosporangiaceae bacterium
TGACGCGGCCACCGGCCCCAGGGTGGTGCTGATCGGGCTGCTTGCTGTCGGGCCTTGCATTGCCCTGCTCACCGGAAGGTGGCTACCGGCCGCAATCACCGGTGTGTGGGCGTGCGGCCTGGCAGTGCTCCTAGGGTTGCCCGATGGGATCTGGGCAACCGGCACCCACCTGGCATTCGTCTCCGCCATAGCCATCGTCGCAGCGGCCGCGGCGGCTGGGGCGGCGATGATCGACCGCGCGGGCCGGCGGCACGGGACACGCCAGCTGCCCTGATAATGCTGGGACCTGAGCATCTGCCGCCTGGCGGCGACCAGTGCAGCCGGCGGTCATCACGGTCGCAACTGGCGAAGCCAGTTGTCAGGTCACGATGCAGCGGCAGCCAGCTTCGCTATGTCCTTGGCGCGCTGATCGGCGTAACGCCGGTACTCGTCGCGGATCTGGGTGAACATGTTCCGGTCGTACTGCGATGTTGCCCTGGCCAGGCCGTCTTCTGCGGTTGCGATCTTTGCTGCTATCTCGTCCTGCGTCAGTGCGGCCATACCAGGAGCCTATGCGTATCCGACCACGGTGGCGCCGATATCAGCGTGCACGTTTGCGCAGCCTAGCTGGGTTCGGATGCCCGCTGCAGGGCGCTGAGGAACGAGGCTGCCCAGTGGCTTACGTCGAATTCGCGGACCTTGCGCCGCATCGCGCGCATCCGCCGTCTGGCTTCGGCCGGCGGAACGGTCGCCGCTCGGACGATAGCGTCCTTCATGCCCTCGATGTCATGCGGGTTGATCAGAAACGCGCCGCTGAGCTCGTCGGCCGCGCCGGTGAACTCGCTGAGTACCAGCGCGCCAGTGTCATCGTCGCGGCAAGCGACGTATTCCTTGGCAACCAGGTTCATGCCGTCGCGCAGCGACGTCACCAGCATCACGTCGGCGGCCAGGTACATGGCGGCCATTTCCTCGGCCGGGTATGTCTGGTGCAGGTAGTGAATAGCAGGGCTGCCGAGCTTGGCATGCTCGCCGTTAATCCGGCTCACAGCGCCCTCGACCTCTTCGCGTAGCAGCCGGTATTGCTCGACCCGCTCCCGGCTGGGGCTGGCTACCAGCACTAGCGCTGTCCGCAGGGATCCGAATCGTCCCTCGCTGAGCAGCTCGCCATAGGCGGTCAGCCGATGAAGGATGCCCTTGGTGTAGTCGAGCCGGTCGATGCCGAGCAGCACGACGTCCGGCTCTCCCAGCGCCCGCCGGAATCCCTTCGCCCGCACTCTCACCTCCGTCCGGCTGGCGATCTCAGCGAAGCGAGCCGAATCGATGGAGACCGGAAACGTCGCGGTCCGCACCTGCCGGCTAGCCGGGGGCGGTCGCACCCTGCCCGCGTCTGCCGCCTGGCCGGCGGCGGTCTCGTCAGCCGGGAAGTGCTCTTCGGCCGGTACGCGCACCAGCGACCCGCTGGTCACCAAGCCGGCCGCCCGCCGGCACGCGCGCCGGAAGTTGGTCGCATCACTATCGCGCTGGAATCCGAGCAGGTCCGCGCCGAGCAGGCCTGCGACGGTCTGCCGCCGCCAAGGTAGCTGCGCGAAGATCTCATAACCAGGGAACGGAATGTGATTGAAGAAACCGATGCGCAGGTCACTGCGCTGTTCCCGGAGCATCTTAGGCACCAGCTGAAGCTGGCAGTCATTCACCCAGACGGTCGCGCCGACAGCCGCCTGTTCTGCTGCGGCGCTGGCGAATCGGCGGTTGACGCGGACGTACGCATCCCACCACGATCTGCGGAACTCCGGCGGGGCTATCACGTCGTGATACAGCGGCCACAGCGTGGCATTGCAGAAGCCCTCGTAGTAGTCGCTGATCTCCTCAGCCGACAGTCCCACCCCGACCAGGTGCATGCCGGAGACATCAAACGAACCGGGCCCGTCGCCTGCCGCGCCTGCCCATCCGACCCATGCACCGTCAGCCTCTCGCATAACGGGCTCCAGCGCGCTGACCAGCCCGCCAGGACTTTGCCGCCACTCAGGGCTGCCGCCAGGACTCTCTGCCTGATCAACGGGAAGCCGGCAAGCGACCACCACGAAGTCGTAATCGCCCGCGGACCACGAGGAGTCCTGAGCCATCCCGTCGGCGGTCTGGTCCAAAGAGGGCGCCTCACAAGCACATCGGTTACCCGCGGCTCCGCTG
>DASXIA010000059.1:0-12893 GCA_036488155.1 Streptosporangiaceae bacterium
GACTGGCTCGGCCTCCGCCATCACCGCTTCCGGCGTCCGATAGTTGACGCTCAGGCGGGCCAGGTTCAGCTGGCTGAGGCCGACCCGCTCGAGCCGTTCCTGCCACGACTCGGTGAACCCGTGCCTGGCCTGGGCACGGTCCCCGACGATGGTGAAGCTCCGGGACGGGCAGCGGAGCAGCAGCATCTGCCACTCCGCGTCGGTCAGTTCCTGCGCCTCGTCCACGACGATGTGCGCGAACGGTCCGGCGAGCAGATCCGGGTCAGTGCGCTCCAGCGCGGCCTGGTCGACCAGGGCGTCCTGGAAGTCCTCGCCGCGCAGCATCGTCACCAGGCCGACGCCGTACTCGTCGTCGGCCACCTCGACGAGGTTGTCCACGACCCGTGCCATCTGCTCCCGTTGGGCGGCGACAGCCGCGTCATGTCGGTGCTGACGTCGTGACGCCTCCGGGTCACCGAGCCGTTGCCGTGCTACGTCCAGCAGCGGCAGGTCGGACATCGTCCAGGCCTCGGCGTCCCGCCGTTGCAGCAGCTTCACCTCACCGGAGCTCAGCCAGGGAGCGCACATCCGTAGGTAGGCGGGTACCGACCACAGGTCGCCGACAAGGTCAGCCGCTTCGAGCAGCGGCCATGCCGGTACAGGGCCGTGATCAGCTCCCTGTTCTGTAGCAGCGACTTGCGGAACGCCTCAGCCGGAGCGTCAGCGTCATGCTTGTCCATGAGGATCGCGACCAGCTCGTCGAAGATCTGGTCGCGCGCCTCGTTGTGCGGAGTACCGGGTTCTGTCGCTTCGAACGCCTCGGCCCAGTCGTCGGCACTGAGCCAGATGTCGGACCAGTGGGTCTGGACTGTCATCCCCTGGGCGGGCGGCTTCTCGTAGAAGCTGACGGCCGCCTCGACCGCCTTCACCAGGTCGGCGGACGACTTCAGGCGGGCCACATCCGGGTCGGCCTCGATCCCTGCAGAAGCTCCCTCGGCGACGAGATCCCGCAGAGTGCAGGTCTGCACGCCCTCCTCGCCGAGGCTGGGGAGCACGTCGGAGACGTAGGCCAGGTAGGGCTGGTGCGGACCCACAAACAGCACGCCGCCCCGGCGGTGACCCAGGCGAGGGTCGGAGTAGAGGAGGTAGGCCGTGCGGTGCAGAGCGACGACGGTCTTTCCCGTACCTGGACCGCCGTCGACGACGAGAGCGCCGCGGGATCCCGCGCGGATGATGGCGTCTTGGTCGGCCGCGATGGTGCCGAGTACGTCTCGCATCCGGGCCGACCGGCTGCCGCCCAGACTGGCGATGAAGGCGGACTGATCGTCGAGCGCGGCGTGCCCGGCAAGCCCGTCCGGGGTGAACACCTCGTCCCAGTAATCGCTGATCCGGCCACGGGACCAGCGATATCTGCGACGGCTTGCCAGACCCATTGGGTTGGCGTGGGTCGCTCCAAAGAACGGCTCAGCGACGGGGGAACGCCAGTCGACCAGCAACTGTCGACCCGCGCTGTCCCTGAGGCCGAGCCGCCCGACATACACCGGCTCGGGGTTGTCCGCGCTGACGATGCGGCCGAGACACAGGTCGAGACCGAAGCGACGCAGATTGCGCAGCCGAGCGGTCAGGCGGTGGATCTCCACGTCCCGGTCTAGGGCTTTCTGGTCTATGCCGCCGGGCGCCTTGCGCTCGGCATCGAGGCGGTCGGACAGCTCGGCGATCGACTGCTCGAGGCTCTCCGCGATGGCCGCGAAATGCTGCTCGTCGCCCGCGATCAGCGCTCGGTCGGCCTTGGCACTGAGGCGGTCGGGAAGATCAAACGCGCTCGTAGTCAGGTCACTACCCCCAATTTTCCCCAGGATTCTGGGCTCGGCCAGCGATTATGCGGCATAACCCGGGTCTTGCGGCAAGCCCCCCGGTGAGCTATAGATTGAAAGTGGAGGGGAATGCTCACGTGCTCCGCTTCAGCTGAGGGGCCAGTTACGATCTTGTAACCGGCCCTTTTTCCGTCCAAGCTGGCCGCCGTCCCCGTTGAGAGGACCTGCGAACGAGGCTGGCGATGCGCGAGCATCCGGGCCCGTGGACGGACAGCGGGTGACGGCGCGGCTGAACCTCCGCTGAGGTACTCAGCGAGCTGCTGACCGGTCGCTCGGAACTGTTGGTCTCGTTACGGGCACTACGGCGAGGAGCCGGTCGAGTCCGACGAAGTCATCAGGATTGGTCGTGTACAAGGCCAGACCAGCTGCCATCGCTGTCGCCGCGATCATCAGGTCTGTAGCTCTCCGACGTGGCTTGCGGCCGGCTGCAAGCACAGCCGCGACCACGCGCCCGTATGCCCGCGCGGCATCAGCGTCGAATGGAATCGGATCGAACTCATGCTCCGCGCGCTGCAGGATATCGAGTCGCCGCGCGCGCTCAGCGCCCTCGAAGTAGAAATCCTGTTCGTTGTCGGGCCTCACTTCGTGTGGCCCGGCAGAGAGCTCGGCGAGTGTGATCGCGCTGATCGCTAGCTCCTCCGGTAGCTCCTCCGGCAGGATCCAGCTGCGGAGAATCAAGATGTTGGTGTCCGCAAGGCCGCGCTGAAGGCTGTCAGTTGTCATAAGCGCTTCCGGCCCGTTCGGCCGCCGCTTCCTGATCCGCTCGGAAGGCGTCTGGGTCTACAACCGATGCGCTTCGCGACATTGCCGCGAACTCTGCCCTCGACACGAACCTCCTGCGCTGCCGGAGTGGCACCAGTTCGCCGATGCTCCGGCCATCGCGAGTGACGGTAAACGCCTGGCCACTCTCGACGGCATCCATGATCTCCCGCGACCGGAGTCTCAGGTCGCGTTGCGTGATCTCTGGCTGAGAGGTCATGCATCATGGTAGCACTGGGTGCTACCTGGTGCTATTTGCCTAGCTGGATTGAACCCGGTGGCTTCGACCACCAGCACCCGGCTCTCACTCTGACGTCTGCCGCCTTGCCGGGCTGGCTCTGCTGCCAGCAGATCGTCAGTTCGGGATCCAGGGTCCTCGGTAACCTGCGCGGCATAACGATCGGCTGGCGGAAGGAAAGACCAGTGACCGCATCCGAGGCCGCGCAGGGTGAGCGAAGGCGGCGGTTCGGCGGGTTGCTGTGGCAGCGCAATTTCCGCTTGCTGTGGATCGGGGAGACGGTCAACCAGCTCGGCTGCGCCATGGCACTGATCGGGGTGCCGCTGCTGGCTGTGCTGTTCTTGCGCGCCACCACTTTCGAAGTCGGCGCACTGGCCGCAGCGGTCTATCTGCCTTGGCTGGTCATCGGCCTGCCCGCCGGCGCCTGGGTCGACCGGCTATCTCCCCGCCCCGTCATGATCGCCTGCGATGCAGCCTCGGCCGCACTGTATGCCAGCGTGCCCGTTGCCTACGCGATCGGCGAGCTAACGATCGGACAGTTGTTCATCGTCCAGCTGCTGGCGGGCGCAGCTGCTGTGGTGTTCGGGACCGCGTATCAGGTCAACCTGCCGTCGCTCGTCAGATCGGGGGAACTGGCCGAGGGCAACGCGAAGCTGCAAGCTAGCTCATCGGCGGCTGCGCTGGGAGGCCGGGGACTGTCGGGGCTAGTGACGCAGATTCTTGGCGCGACCACAGCGCTTGTGTTCAACGCGGCTAGCTTCCTGGTGTCTGCGGCCTGCCTGCTGGCGATCCAGACTCCCGCGACCGGCCCGGCCTCAGCCCGGCAGGTCTCGACGCTGCGCCGGGAAGTCGCCGAGGGGATGGCCTTGGTGTCTCGCGACCCCTACCTGCGGCCGTTGGCATTATTCGGAGGCCTTGCCAACCTCGCCCTCGATGCGTTCGCCGCGCTGGTCGTGGTGTTCCTGGTACGCGTAGTCGGACTGGCGCCGGGCGTGACCGGGCTGCTCACCGCCCTGCCCGGTCTTGGCGGCCTGCTCGCCGCACTGGCGGCCCGGCCAATCATCGCCAAGATCGGCAGCGCCCGTGGTTTGCTACTCGCCGCGGTCGGTGCCCTGCCGTTCGCGCTGCTGATCCCGCTAGCGGGCCAGGGATTGCGGCTGGTGTTCTACGCCGCCGGGGTCCTTGTCGCCGCGACCGGGATCACCATGGGCAACATCATCATGGTCACCTTCCGGCAGGTCTACTGCCCGCCGGGCATGCTCGGCCGGGTCACCGCCACGATGCGGTTTGTGGCCCTGGGCACCAGTCCGTTCGGCGCGCTCGCCGGCGGCACCCTGGGCACCTGGCTCGGTCCCCGCAACGCGTTGTGGGTCGTGCTCTCCGTTCTGGCGGTCTCCGGAGTGCTCCTGCTCGGCCGCGACTTCACCCGCCACCGGGACCTGCCCGCCGCCCCAGCCGCATCTGCCCCGGGCCTCGGCTTATCCCCCATCCTCGCCGGCCAGTCACTGACCAGGACAGCCGACTGACCGCATAGACAACCTAGACACGGCGGCCGGAGCCACTCGCCATCATTTCGGCCAGGTATGCACTGGCTCGTTGGTGTGCATGTGCTCGATGTAGCGCTGCGTCATCTGCCGCAACGCCTCGGCACGGTCCGCGCCGCTGTTCTCGCAGATCCTGGCGACCGTGCCGATCTGCCAGGCAGCCCCGTTCTGGCCGGTGAGGCAGCGCTGCTCGATGATGCCGAGCAGCCTGTCCGCAAGCGCAGGGTTGACACCCCAGCGCCGAAGGCCGTCATAGGCCATCGGCAGCAGGCGGCGCAGCACCAACTCGGCCACGTCCGCCTCCCCCAGGCCGGGCCAGTACAACCTGGCGCCCATGCCGTTGCGCGCCGCCTCGTGCAGGTTCTCCGCAGCGGTAACGAATGACAGCTGAGTCCAGATCGGGCGCTCGGACTCCGCCAGGACGCGCACGACGCCGTAGTAGAACGCCGCGTTCGCCATCACGTCAGCAACCGACGGCCCGGCCGGCAATACCCGGTTCTCCACCCGCACGTGCGGCCGGCCGCCAGATACTGCATAGACCGGGCGGTTCCACCGGTAGATGGTGCCGTTGTGCAGGCTCATCTCGGCCAGCAGCGGGCACTCGCCACGCTCGAGCATCGCCAGCGGGTCCTCGTTCTCGACGATGGGCAGCAGCGCCGGGAAGTACTGGATGTTCTCCTCGAACAGATCGAAGACCGACGTGATCCAGCGCTCTCCGAACCAGACGCGCGGGCGCACGCCCTGCCGCTTCAGCTCGTCCGGTCGCGTATCGGTGGCCTGCTCGAACAGCGTGATCCGGGTCTCATGCCACAGCTGCCGGCCGAAGAGGAACGGCGCGTTGGCAGCCAGTGCCACCTGCACCGCCGCGACGGCCTGCGCAGCGTTCCAGTAGCTGGCGAACGCGTCCGGGCTGACCTGGAGATGCAGCTGAACGCTGGTGCAGGCAGCCTCCGGCGTGATGCTGTCGGCATGGGTGAGGATCTGCTCGGCGCCATCGATCTGGATCTGCATGTCCTCGCCGCGCGCGGCGAAGATCTGCTCGTTCAGCACGCGGTACCGCTCACTGGCCGACAGCGCGCCAGCGTCCACGTCGGATTTGGACAGCGTGGGCAGGATGCCGATCATCACCAGGCGGCTGCCAAGGCCGCGAGCCTTCTGGTCGCCCGCGTTCAGGCTGTCGCGAATCTCGCTTTCCAGGCTTGCAAATGCGTCGCCGCTCAGCTCCCGCGGTGCCACGTTGATCTCCAGATTGAACTGACCGACCTCGGTCGCCCAGGCCGGGTCCGCGATCGCGGCCAGCACGTCGGAATTGCGCATCGACGGCGCGCCCTGTTCGTCGACCAGGTTCAGCTCGATCTCCTGGCCCACCAGTGACGGGCCGGTCTCGAACAGCCGCTCACGCAGCATCCGGGCGAACACGTCCAGCGAGCGCGCCAGCTTCGCCCGGTAGGTGCGCCGGTCTTCGCCGGTAATCTTGACGGCCTCAATCTCCCGACCCATCTGGCCTCGCTTGTACTGCCTAGCAGACCGGGTACCTCCACGGGCACCTTGACAACAGGTTCGCACGTGCACAGGGCTGCTGACCAGCGGCGATCTCGTCAGGCCGCGTGCAATCGGCCGCTCTCGTCCCGGACCCACGCGCCGAGCAGGCCGCGCAGGTGCGCGATGAACTGATCTTGCTCGTGCGCCGGGTACACCGAGCGCACGGTCTCGATCAGCAGCTGGTCGAAATCTGGGCCGGCCACCCAGTCCAGCACGACCTCATCCAGATGGCTGAGGCTGCCGGCGCAGAAGTCCTCGTACCGCGTGGTGTCGAAGTACCTGTCGGCCAGCTCCCGGTAGGCAGCCAGCTTCTGCGGGTAGGAACTGCTCGCGTCGTCGGCGACGTCGAAGTACTCCTCGGTGGCCAGGTCCAGCCGCGGCCGTCGTCCGGTGACCAGCGCGAAGACGCACCACTTGACCAGGGCCTTGATCGCCCACGGGAAGTAGTAATGCAGACTGGTCAACGCGACGTCGGGGCATGCGTTGGCGTAGTCGATCGGGTATACCAGACCGTCCTTCACCAGCGTCTCGCACGAGTTGAACTCCCACCGGAAGAAAGCGTTCACCAGCCTGCCGATCGTGACGACCTCAGCCCCGGCCTGCGGGGACAAGAACGCGTGGTCGACCGCGTAACGCAGGTGCATGGGCTGATCCGGCCGGAATTTCATCACCATCGTCTCGGCACCGATCGACAATGACCGGGCGAACACGTCGTAGCCCTCGATCGCCTCCTGCAGGTGCATGAGCATCTCGCCGCTATCGTCGTAGGCCCGGTGCAGCTCGGCCGGGTTGCTGATCCGCGACACCCCGCGCCAGGCGCCGCCGTCGTAAGGCTTCATGAACAGCGGATAGCCGATCTGCTCGGCAATCGAGTCGAGGTCAAACGGCCGGTTGTACTTGGCTGCGGTGTAGGCGTACCGGGCGTTGTCGACCGGGTTCTTGTATGGCACCAGCACGGTCTCCGGCACGTTGAGGCCGAGCCGCATCATGGCGCAGTACGCCGCGTGCTTTTCCATCGACTGGAACGTGAACGGGCTGTTCAGCAGGTAGACGCTGTCCATCATGGCGACTTTCTTGAGCCACTCGCGCGGCACGTAATACCAGTACGCGAGCCGGTCGATGACCAGGCTGTACCTGGGTTTGGCCCGCAGCCAGAACGGCTCGATAGTGATCCGTTCGCAGCTGAACTCGTGCCGGGTCCCGCCGGGCCCGGTCACCGGCCCGAGCCGCCGCATGATCTCCTCGAAGGCCCGCGGCCAGTCCTCTTCGGTGCCGAGCAGCAGCCCGATCAGGTGCCGTCGCGGTGCCGTCGGTGCGGCCATAACATTTCTCCCCTCGCCATCACAATCTGGTACAGCGGGACGTCGTCAGCAGAACCGGGGCAGGTGGTGGGCTAGCTGCGCGCGCCAGGACGGCCAGTCATGCGGGACGTCGTGGCCCCACAAGTCGAGCTCGTGCCTGATGTTCTTGGCGGCGAGCATTGCCGCGAACTTTCGCGTGCTGTCCAGGGATCCGGTGGTGTCCTCCCGCTGGCCCTGTCCGCAGACGAGCAGCAGGCTGAGCCGGGACCGGAGCCAGTCGAGGTGATCGCCATTCAGGTGCGCGACGTAGTCAGCCGGGTTGTTGAAGTACGCCTCGGAGCCGCGCTCGCCCCACGCGTGCCAGGTCGATGGATCGAAGTTGCCTGAGAAGCACATGGCGAGCGGGAAAAGGTCAGCTCGTTTCAGCGCGAAGTTCGCCGCGTGGAAGGCGCCGAGGCTGCAGCCGAGAGTCGCCACCTCGAGCGGCCCGCCGCAGTCGCCGTAGATCCACGGCAGCACGTGGTGCACGACCCAGGACTCATACCGGCCGTGCTGCAGGGCGCGTTCTTCCAAGCAGATCGCGCGGTTCGACCACGAGGCAGCGTCGAAGCTGTCAACGCAGTAGAGCTTCACCCGCCCGCTGCCAATGAGGTCTTCGACGGCATCCACCATGCCGCCCGCCTCGAAATCCGAGGCGCGTCCGTCCTCGGCCGGGAACACCAGCACCGGCCGGCCGAAGCGCCCGTACCTGATGACGGTGCCGGCGCCGCCGATGCAGTCCGACGAGAGCTCCGCCACGAACCTGCTCACCTGGTCACCAGCCGCACAAGCTCGGTGAGGCACGGGTCGAGCGCGTCCCGCCAGGCCGTGTAGTTGTGCACGTCAGCGACTTCATGCAGGCTCGCGGGATACCCCGCCGATCGAAGCGACGCCAGCATGAGGCGGTTGTTCGCTGCGTTCTCCTCGATCTCGCCGCAGGTCATCGCCACGGGAACGGGCACGTCCGGCACGCCGCCAGCCTGCAGTGCCGCGGTGAACGCAGTGATCCTGCGGTAGTAGGGGAACCGCCGCTCCTGACTGTCCAGGGCGGGCACGAAAAAGCTGCCGGACTGCAGGAATAGTCCGTCAGCGACGCCAGGATGCTGGCAGTGCGCGTGCAGCATCGCCAGCGCGCCAAGGCTGGTACCCATGCCGATCCTGACGGTACTGGCGACTGTCTGCGTCACCACCGGGATCACCCGGTCGGCGAGCGCGCGCGCATACCGGGAGTTGGCTGAGTACCAGTTGTTCCGCTGTCCAGGGCTGAGCAGCGCGGCCCGCATCCTCGGCAGCCAGCCGCCGGCCACACCCGCGCCGAGGTACCGGGTCAGTCCAGCCAGCGCGTCGTACTCTGGCCCGTCGTGTACGACGAGCAGCGGCAGCGGCTCATCGTCGCGCGAACCGGCCGGCGACCAGATCCGCACCGCGATTGCGCATGTCTGTCCCGGGCAGTTCAGCTCGGGCGCGGGTATCTCGAAGGTAGTGGCGGTACCCGGATCAGCAGGGCCACGGAGCCAGGCTGGCTCGGCATAGCCAGTGAACTCGAGCACGCTCTTCCGCCCGAATGCCCCTCCCACTTGTCGCGGGTTGGCCGGGTCGGTCACCACCTTGCTGCTGCCGCCCGCGTACCGCAACTCGAGCAGGTACTCAAGCCGATCGACCGGCGGGCGCTCAACTTGCAACTCCCAGCTGTCCCCCGCGCGGCGGAAGTCCAGCCGGCCCGCTGGTATGCCCACATCTACCTGCAGCCGCACGCCAGACAGCACCTGGCCCGGGTCGGCCACCCGGAACGTCATCGTGCCGTCGTCCGCGAACGCACCGTCCACCGCCGCCGCTTCGCCAGGCACCTTAGGCACTTTCACCCTCCGCGGCAGATTTGCCTTGCGCACATGGTGCCTGCTGCGTCCCGTGGTGACAATGCCCCGTCCATTCCGGGGATTAGCACCGCGGCCTATACAGAAGTGACATACGTGGCGAGAATGTCGCTATGCGGCGCGGGATCACTTGGGGGTGGCGAAGCATGGCAGCTGCCGGAAATCGCAGGGACACGGGCAGCCGGCGTACTGTGTTCCGGCGTCTGCAACTGCTGGCCAGCCCGGCCACGCGGCGCGCAACCAGGGGCGGCGTCGACGAGCCGGCCAAATGGCGCTCCCGGCGGCTCCTGCGCCTGGTAACGGTCATAACCGCGATTGCGGTACTCGTCTTCGTCCTCTGGCTCGCATGGGTGGCCTATCTGTTTTTCGCCCGCGGAGGCCCGTCGGCAGTGACCTTCGACCCTGACCGCAGGTGCTCGTCGCTCAGTTTCTCCTGCGGAATTGTCACAAACATCCTGGCGTCCGGCGTGCTGGTAGCGCTGGCGTCGTCATTCGTGCTCTGGCGGCTCTTCGGGCTCCAGCGACGCTACCGGATCAGGGCGCTTATCGACTCACGCGAACTTGTGCCGACGGCGGGCGCGATCATCGAGAGGGTTGTCGGACGAGATGACTTGTGCAAGGCAGTCATGGCGGACCTGCACGATCGCGGAACCCGGCCGCACATCATCGCCGGCGGCGTGGGTACCGGCAAGACGGCTGTCCTGGTCAGGCTGACCGAATTACTGGCCGAAAAGCACGCGATACCGGTGCCGATCCGGTTGCGCGACGCCACGCCCGACTTTGACTTCGAGACGCTGGCGCGCGACCGCTTCCTCAACGAGGTGAATCCCGGCCTAATCTCGTTCGCCGAGGGCGAGACGATCTGGCGGCGCCTGCTCAAGGACGGCAAGGTCATCGTCCTGGCTGATGGCCTCGAGGAGGCACTCGGCGCCGAGCCGGAACGAGACAACATCATCCGGGCAGCGATCCGCAAGGCGCATCAGCAGCATCTGCCGCTCGTCATCGCCTCCCGGCCGCATGACCCGCTTCGCGCCACTGACGCCGCAATTCTCTCACTTGAACCGCTGAGCTACGAGGCCGCGCTCGCCTATATCGGAGGCAGCGGAACAGGCGAAGACGAGCGGAGGCTCGCCTGGATCGTCGAGACGGCCGAAGTCATAGAGGCGCCGATCTACCTCCAGATCACCCGTGAGCTTAAGGTCCAGGGACTTCTTGAGCCCGCCTCTGCCGGACAGCGCGGCGTGGTAGACACTCGCGGCGTCGACCGCTCGAAGCTGCGGCTGAGCCTGCTCGAAACCTGGGAGCGCGCGGTCATCGCGGGCCACCTGCGGGAGGAAGTCCCGCTCAACCGCGCTGAGCGGCAAGCCGCTATTGAGCACATGTCCGCGCTCGCCTGTGTCGGGCTGAAGCTCGATCAACTCGAAGTGGAGTTCGACGCCCATCGAGACAAGGCGCTGCTGGCTGAAGTCAGGCGCAGGCTGGCAGCGATTGATCAGCAGGCCGGCCAGGCGCCCGGCGTTCACAACGTCGACGTCCGGCTCGCCGGGGCGTGGGCAGCCCAGCTCGATCTGGTGGAACTGCGCGGGAACAGCGTCAGGTTCCCGCACAGCCTGATGCAGGCTTACCTTGGCTCGCGGTTGCTCGACACGGCGCTCGAGGATCCCGATTACCTCAAGCAGGCCGTCAAACGGCCGAAGCCAGGCCGCGAGTTCCTCATCGCCCTGGTACTGCGCTCCCGCGGCAGCCAGCGCACCGGGCCTAGCTGTGTCGGGCCACTGCGTGCCGCCCTGGCGAAGCGCGACGACATCAAGGTCCTGGATGTATATGCAGCCGCGCTGGAGATCGACTCCGTTGCCCCGGCGCCGCAGCATGCCAGCATCGCCTCGGAGCTACGTGACAAGTGGTCGCGGATCCACGCGCAGGACCCGAGGACCCTCGAGGAAGGCAAGCGCGGCGTCGTCCACCGTCTCGGCGACGCCGTCCGGACCATTGACGAGCGGCGGAGCCGCGGTGAGGACTGCCCGGCTGAGGCCGCATACCCGCAGCTGTACGCGATCGCCTGCAGCGAGAGATCGTATCCGGTCCACCTCGCGGCGACCCAGGAGATCGGCAGCGGCAGCGGCGCGTACGCGGCCCTCCGGTGGCAGCTCGAGGCGCCGTGTCAGACCTGCCGGGACGAGCGAGCGGCGCGCTGGCCGGGCGGGCCGGATGCCGTTGCCGTCACGCCTGACCCGGCCCGGGACGTGTCGCGCGCCGCGACGGTGAGCGCCTGGCTGGCGCCGATGCTGGTCGGCGTCACTGGCGGCGGGAACTCGGCTGCAGACAAGGACCTTGCCCAGCACGCCCAGGCGGACCTAGCGCAATGGCTACGGCACGTCGGCGCCGACGACCGCCGATCCGCTGAGGCGGACCTGCCGATATCCCTCGAGATCGCCCTGGCCCAGGGATTCAAGTACGCGGCCAACAGCCGCCCGGCTTATCCGGACACGTTGCGCGAGGCCCGCATGTACCTTGCGGAGCAGGCCCTGGAGATGCTCAAGGGTGCCCGCTACTGGTTCTCTCAGCTGACCCTGTTTCACGCGCTCTGCCTGCTGAACCTCTCTGACGGCTCTCGGCCGGCTGACGGCCGGTCCGCCGATGGCCGGCACAGGGCCAGGCCAGAGGCAATCGTCCAGCACTGGCTCGACGTGGCGGGCCGGGATCACCGTCTCCGGGCGCCGGGCGCGACGCAACCGCTGCATCCGTTCGTCCGGGAAACTGCGCAACTCGTCGTGCAGGCACTGAGGACCGGGCGACCGCAGCGGTATTGCTGGATCGACGAGAGCGGCGTCGTCGGCCAGGTGGGGTCGCGAAGCTTCAGTCCGGGGACGCCGCACGGCCGGCAACACCTTTGGATCCCGCCGTCCGCCGGATGGACCGCGCTGGACGGGCGCGCACAGCAACTCGTGGCCGATGTCTTGCTTCTGCTGAATCTCGCCGACCGCGGAGACCAGCCGGCCGAGCGTGAGCGCCGGCTCAAGCGGTCGAACCGGAACGACCTGCCCCCGTGCATTACTCACTATCGCGACGCGCTCGAGCCAGGCCGCACTGTCGGCACCGCGGTGTCGGCTGTCCCCGGCGTCAGCTGTGTCGACGGGTGCGTTTTTGAGCTGTGCCCCTATCCCCCCAAGGGCGCGCAGCCCCGAGTGGAGATGAGCGAAGCGTTCTGCCGCCGCCAGCAGACCATCATCACCCGGCCGCGGGACCCGCGAACCGGCCGCGCACCATGGCAGCAGATGCGGCCCCGGCAGCTCAAGCAGTTCTGGGAAGAAATGGCCGATCGGGCACGAGGGCCGCGGCCCGCTCTGGCCGACCGGGCCGGTGCTTCTCAGCAGCGCCCAGGCAACCGGCGCCGCCCGGCAGGCTAGCCTCTCGGCGGGCAGGCTCAGCTCGTTGCAGTCCAGCAGGACATGCGCCGGGCCCAGCGCAGCCGTGGCGCTGACCTGCGCCTTTGTTCTCGTGTGGGTTGAGATCTGCTCACTAGCGGGGTCTTCGGGGCCCATCCATCTTCATTTTCCGGATTACGGAGCGGGCAGCAAGAGGCGCCGGACGCTGTCGGTGAACCAGCGCTCGAATTGTGAGGTGGTCCAGTGCCTGTCGCTGGTGAGACGGGAGAAGATCACCGGGTCCATCAGCGCCCATACCGTGTCGACGGCGGCGACGCGGTTGGTTCCCGCGCGGAGGGGGGACCGTCGCATGACACC
>DASXIA010000072.1:0-2269 GCA_036488155.1 Streptosporangiaceae bacterium
CGTCTCCAGGCAGCTAGGTCCAAGTGACCGTTGACGAATCGTCTTCATGTGATGATTGACGATTTATAGGGATTAGCTTCTACGGCAGGTAGTGGTTGGCCAGTCGTGAGCGTTGTCGCCACCACCCTGGTCAGGCCGAGCGTGGCGGCCGTGGCGTTGCCCCGACCGTGTTGCGCGTTGACAAGCGGTGCCGCCGCGATCGAAGAACTGCCGGGGGGCTTGCGGATGCGGGCGGCAGTTCCTCACGAGGTAAAGAATTCGACGAGGACGGGAGCGAGAACTTCGGGGCTGACGACGTGGCTCTGGCCTGTCAGGGTCCGCAGCTGCGCATGCGGTATCGCCTGCCGAAGCGCCCTGGCCGTCTCGGCCATGAAGGGGTAGCTCGCGCCACCATGCATTACGAGCGTGGGCACTTCGGCCTGTGCCGCCCGCTGGACGGGTACCGATGCGTCCTTGCCCAGGATGGCGGCGTGGTCATAGCGGAGCGTCGGCGCGATGGCCTCCATGTCGGGCCAGATTGGCGCGTTGCGCATCTGTTCGATCTGGTCGGCGGCCACGCCGGTGTACGCCATGAACAGGGCTACGGCGTCCCCGCGGCGGTTGGCTGGCAGCGCTTGTGTGAGCTGACTGATGTAGGTTTCCCACGCCTTGCGGGCATCGGGGTCGTCGTTGTAGGGCGGCTCATACATGGCGAGCTTGGTGATCGGCGTGCCGAGCGCGACAGTCGTTTCGAGGGCCAGGGACCCCTCAGAGGAGTGCCCGTACAGGCAAGCCGTCCCGCCCGCAGTATCGATGAGGGCTGCGACATCCTCGATCTCCCGCTCGACCGCGTAGGGCTGGCTGTCCCCGCTTTCTCCCCGGCCCCGCCGGTCATAGCAATACACCGTGAAGTGCGCAGCCAGGAGTCTGGCCAGTTCCGGCTTGGAGCCCGTCGATCTGGTGCATATGGCGCCGTCAACCAGTATCAGGGCCGGCCCTCCGGTGTGCTTGCCGTAGGCGATCGTGGTGCCATCGGCCGACCTGACGATATTCACCGTCATCTCCTCTTCTGCATGCGCGCCGAGCGGGGAAGCCGCCCGCACTGTTCATGTCACTACAACGACGCGCGGGCACACCTGGGATGGACAGGCCGACCGCCGCACAGTGCTCGGCCATGCCCAGGCGTCACAGTATGACCGTGGTACGAGGCGCTTGGCCTTGATGCCTGGCACTGGCTGATGGCTGGCACGGAGTGCTCAGCTTTGCTGCGTCGTCCGGACGGTGCCATGATCTTGCCGTTGGAAGATCACACTCACGGGTGGAGCAGCGCCCTAAACTGTGATCTTCGTCCGGCGACAGGATGCGAGCGCGAGCAGGACAGCCAGGACCCTGCCTGTGTATCGCGCTACCGGGCCGGTGCGCGTTTCGCAGGCCTTGAACCGGCTGATCTCGCTACTGCTGTTACGCGGCACCGTGGTGATCAGCTCGCCGTGCGGATCGATGATCCGCATGTTCGTGTCGCCGAGTTCGACGGTGACGGTCTGACGGGCGTAGCTGAAGCCGACCTGAATGCGCTGGCCGGCGACCTGGATGCCGCCCCGGCTGGACACCTTCCGCTGGACAGTTTGTGCCTGTGCTGTGCCAAAACCCTGCGCATGGTTTGATCTGCTGCTTTACGCTCGGCGCTCGTGCTGATCCGTCTTGTCTACCTGCTCATGGTCCGGGTGCTCGGCTGGCTGGTGCTGCTTGCGCGCAGTGCCGCGGCTAAAGACGCGGAGATCTTGGTGCTCCGCCATGAGGTCGCGGTGCTGCGCCGGCAGGTCGGTCGCCCGAGGCCGGACTGGGCTGACCGTGCCGTGATCGCTGCCAAGGTGGGGCTGCTGCCCCGGCGTCTGCGGTTGCACCGGATCGTGACCCCGGGCACGCTGCTGGCCTGGCACCGGCGCCTGGTCAGGAAGAAATGGACCTATCCGAGCGGGCCGGGACGCCCGCCGGTCCCGGCCGAGGTCCGGGGGCTGGTGGAGCAGTTGGCCAGGGAGAATCCGCGCTGGGGGTACCGGCGCATTCAGGGCGAGCTGGCCGGCCTGGGGTACCGGGTGGGGGAGGGGACCATCGGCCGGATCCTGGCAGCCGCCGGGCTCGGACCCGCGCCGCGCCGGGTGTCGCCGACATGGCGGCGGTTCCTGAGAGCCCAGGCGGCCGGCGTCCTGGCGTGTGACTTCCTGCACGTCGACACCGTGCTGCTTCAGCGCGTGTATGTCTTGTTCGTGATGGAGATCCAGACCCGGGC
>DASXIA010000080.1:0-8951 GCA_036488155.1 Streptosporangiaceae bacterium
GAGCTGGGGCCTGCTACTAGATCTGGCTGGAAGCCAGGTACGGCCATCGATTCGTCGTAGGTCGATCCCCAGTACCACTGGGTCGCCTGGGAGCCGGGCACGATGTGCGGGACTCCGGTCGGGTCGGCGACCCACCACCGGATGCGGGACCGCATCCAGGCTGGCAGTGAGGCGACATCTGCCTGCACCTGCGGCCATTCCGACAGCGACATGTAGACAATCGCAACCTGGTCCGGGTGCGACCGGAGCCTGCTGGAGACCCAGCCGGGGACCTGGGATGGCGTCGCGCAGCCGGGCTCGACGTCGAGGGCTCCAGACCCCGCCGGATCGGTGGCCAGGGTGTCGATCCACAGAACTTTTTTCCGCCCGGCTACGGCAGAGGCCGGAATCGGACGCGCTCCGGTCGAGTAAGTGCCCACTATTGCCCCGGCGGGGACGGCCTGGGGCTCGACCGAGTCGTAGAACTCATACGGCTTGGACGGGGCGGCGCTGGCGCTGGCCGTCGGCCGGGCGGCTGCATTGTGCTGGGCAGCTGCCTGGTGCCGGGCAGCTGCGCTCGGCTTTGCGGATGATTTCGGCGACGGCGTCCGCTGGGCGTCCGCGGATGCGCTGTGAGCCGGCGACCGGGTACTGGTCCGCCCCGTCTTGAGCCGGCTGTGCGATTCGGCAGCGGGGTGATTCTGCTGGTTCGCTCCCGCCGAGGGCCGGGTTTCGGACACGGAGAGCGCTGCCGCAGGCCGCGGCGCAGACCGTCCCGGGATCACGCCTAGTGACACCCCGACGGTTATGCCGGCAATGGCTGCCGCACCTGCGGTCGTCGCTGCGACGACGCCTAGCGTCAGCCCGGAGCGGCTGCTGCGACCGGGAGCGCCCGGCGTGGTACGGAATCGCCCGCGGTAACTATGGCTGGCCGCGTGGCGGGGACGGTGCTGTGCTCGGGTACGAGAAGGCAAGACTGGCCCTGGGTCGACGCGCAGGCTGCGCTCGGTGTCACCCAGGGCAATTCCGGCTGGCAGCTGAGAGCCAGAGACCGGAAGAGCACGAGGATGTGACGCGGGTCAGGGCGACGTGTTGCTTCGGTGGCAACCATTCACATGCACGCCTGGGATTCTTGTGATGCAAGTGAATTACGAAAATCGGCCAGGCGGGTCATAAACGCCTAAAATTGCCACCTGTGATCTGCATCACAACGCTAGGCCGGCGGACCTGGGAGCAAGCTGGCCGCAGTTTGAACGGCACCGCTCGGGGGATGCCCAGCCACATCATCGGTTCAGCTCAGGGGGGATCGTCTGTGGGGAAACATGCGCGCGTTGGCCTGCTGCTAGCTGGGACGTGCTGCCTGCTGGCAGTCATGGTCGACTGGATCGTCGAGGAGCTCTAGCACTTATGTTGAGTGGCCACCCGAGCCGGAACCATCCGGTGAGGGTGGCCGTCTAAGCTGTTGCGATGGCCGACCACCTGGAGATGCCCCGGCCAGCCCAGTTGGTACGAACCACGGGCTGGAGCCTGATCGAGTCTGTCGGGTTGCCCGTCCTGGTGCTGGCACTCGGCGCCTGGCTGTGGGGGCGGAATGCCGGTCTGCTGGCAGGCCTGGGAGTCGTGTGGATCACTGCGGCGGTGCGGAAAATCCGCAGCGGTTCGGTGCCCAGCCTGCTGATAATCTCGGCCATCCTGCTCACTCTCCAGACCGCGGTGGCGATCTTCACCGGCCAGCTGTGGATCTTCTTGCTGCACTTCCCGGCAGGCAATCTGGCCTTGTGCATCTTGTTCGCCCGGACGGCCAGCGGCCCGAACCCGATCATTGCCCGGCTGGCCGCTGAGGTAGTGGCCCTGAGGCAGCCCGCAACTCCGCACCCCGGCTTGCTCCGCTTCTTCCAGGGGGCGACTTGGCTCTGGGCGGCCATCTTCCTGCTGCTTGCCATCGTCCTGGCGCTCCTGCTCGCCACCCAGCCCACTGCCACTTTCCTGGTGATCTCGACTGTCGCTACTGTCGTGCTGATCGCCGCGGGGGCCGCAGCGTCGGCACTGTGGCTCCGGGTTGTGCTCCGCAGGCACGGGCTGGGCTTCCGGTTCGCCGCTGCCTGACCGCGGCGGCCTGACTGTCGCCGCCTGACTCTGGGGCCGGCCTTAACCGGGCTGGCTCAGGCAGGAGTCACCTGACCGCGCCTGGGCATATCTGAGGCAGGTTGCTCGCGATACCGGCCACATCTAGCGTTCCCGGCCGGCGCAAATGCGGTCACGGGGGGTGACGGGGTGCCGGATGCAGTGCTGCTATCCGGGTCGCTAGGTCTCGGACACGAGATGATGATGCGCAGCAGCGCGAGCCTGCTAGAGCGCTCGGGGTGGCGCACCCGCAGCCTCGACAGCATGGCTCTGCTCGGCCCGCGCGGCGGGGCGGCGGCCGAGCGGCTGTTCGGCGGTCTGATCGCCAGACCGGGCATCTATGACGGGCTGCATTTCGCGCACCTTCGCACCGGGAGCAGGCTGGCTGATTTCATGAGCCGCCAAGCGACTGCCAGGCTGATACCTGCCCTCGCGGCGGACCTGGAGCGGCGGCCCGCCGACCTGGTACTCAGCGTGTTTGCCACCGGGGCAACAGCGGCCGCCAAGCTCAAGGCCGCCGCGCCAGCGCGGCGGACCGTGGTGCTGTGTACCGACGTGACCCCGCACCGGATCTGGGTCTGCGAAGGCACCGACCTGTTCCTGGTGACCTCCCCTGCCGCGGCGGCGTCGGTCCGCCGGTTCCTCCCGCGTGCCTTGGTATCGGTCGTGCCGCCGCCGGTCAGGGCAGCCTTCTACGCCGCGCCGTCGCAGCGCGATGCCCGGCAGGCGCTCGGGATTCCGCCCGGTGAGCCCTGCCTGCTGATGATCGACAGCGGGTGGGGGGCCGGCCCGCTGGTCCAGAGCGTGGCCGCCCTAGCGCAGGCGGGCGTGCACGTGCTGGCCGTGGCCGGGCGTCAGCCCGCGATCGAGCGGCAGCTGCGAGCGCTGGCCCGCACATTGCCGCAGGTTAAGCCGTTCGGTTTCACCGACAGGGTGCCGGAGCTCATGGCGGCAGCCGATGTGGTCCTTGCCCTGCCCGGCGCCAATACCTGCGGCGAGGCTCGCGTCGTCGGCCGCCGCCTGCTGCTGCTCGACGTAATGCCGGGGCACTGGCGGGACAATCTGCAGCACGAACTGGAGCTGGGCGCGGCCGACGTCTGCGGTCCGTCCGTTGCCGGGATCACTGCCAGCGCGCTGGCACTGCTCGACAAGACATCCCGGCCGGTGCCGTCATCAGGCCCGGTGCCGCGCTGGGAGCCCGCCGCCATTGCTGCTTTTCGCCAGATCGGCCTGGACCTGCGCCCGGACCATCGTCCAGATGCCGCAGTCCCGGTTGCCGCACACGTCGGCGGATCCGACTACCGCGGATCCGACTACCGCGGATCCGACCACCGCGGATCCGACCACCGCGGCCCCGACCGCGGCGGCACCGGCCACGGCGGCTCCGACCACGGCGGCTCCGACCACGGGGCCCTGGCGGCACCTCAGTACGACATCCGCGGCTAACAGGAGGAATCTCCGGTATGCGCACACTGTTCCTGAATCCTCCATCCTACGAAGGGTTCGACGGCGGTGCTGGCGCGCGTTACCAGGCCAAGCGCGAGATCCGCTCGTTCTGGTATCCGACGTGGCTGGCCCAGCCAGCAGCGATCGTGCCTGACAGCCTGCTGGTCGACGCTCCCCCGGCTGGCCTCGGTGTTGTCGACGTCGCCCCCCTGGGACGCCAGCATGACCTGGCGATTCTGCACACCAGTTCGCCGACCTTCGGCGGCGACGTCAAGGTAGCGGAGGCTCTGAAGGAAGCGAACCCGTCCCTGCAGGTCGGATTCGTCGGTCCCAAAGTGGCCGTCGAGCCCGAGTCCTCGTTGCGAGCGTCGGCTGCCATCGACTTCGTGGCGAGGGAGGAATTCGACTTCACGATCGCCGAAGTCGCCGAGGGCCGGCCGCTGGCCTCCATCGACGGCATCAGCTACCGCACGAGCAGCGGTGAGGTGGTGCACAACGCCGACCGCCAGATGATTACCGACATGGATAGCCTGCCGTTCGTGGTGCCGGTGTACAAGCGGGACCTGCGGCCGGAGGATTACTTCATCGGCTACCTGCGCCACCCGTACGTGTCCATGTACACCGGTCGGGGGTGCAGGTCCAGGTGCACGTTCTGCCTCTGGCCCCAGACCGTCGGCGGCCACCTTTACCGGACCCGCAGCGTAGCGAGCGTGCTATCCGAGGCCGAGCTGGCCTTCCGGTTGTTCCCGCAGGTGAAGGAGCTGTTCTTCGATGACGACACCTTCACCGACGATCGCCCCAGGGCGGAGGCCATCGCCCGCGGGCTGGCCCGGCTTGGTATCACCTGGTCGTGCAACGCCAAGGCCAACGTGCCGCGAGAGACTCTGCGCGTACTGGCCGACAACGGCCTTCGCTTGCTGCTGGTCGGATATGAATCGGGTAACCAGCAGGTTCTGAACAACGTGAAAAAGGGCCTGCGGGTCGACCGGGCGCGCCAGTTTGCCAGGGATTGCCAGGACCTGGGTATCACGGTGCACGGCACGTTCATCCTCGGCCTGCCCGGCGAGACGAAGGAGACGATCCAGGAGACGATCCGCTTCGCCCGTGACGTCAATCCGCACACAATCCAGGTCTCGGTTGCGGCACCCTATCCGGGAACCGAGCTCTACCAGCGAGCCATCCAGAACGACTGGCTGCCTGAAGACGACGGCGGCGCCCTGGTCAGCGAGGCGGGCACACAACTGGCGGCGCTGTCCTATCCGCATCTTGGCCGCACCGAAATCCTGGACTCGGTCGACGACTTCTACAAGCGGTTCTATTTCAGGGCCGCCAAACTCGCCGAGATGTCGGCGGAGATGATCCGTCAGCCCAGCATGGCGGGCAGGAGACTGCGGGAGGGTGCCGAGTTCGTCCGGTTCCTGGGGCGCCGCGGCCGCGCGCCCGCCCCCCAGTCACCAGCAGCACAGTCACCGGCAGCACAGTCACCGGCAGCACAGTGACCGGCAGCAGGCGGCCTGCCGGCGTCGGCTCTGGAGGGCCTGAGTCCGGGTCGGCCCGCAGGAGGGAAACGCAATCCATGCGTGTGCTGCTCGTGCATCCGAGCGCCCTGATGTACTCCGAGATCTTCTTGCGACTCGAGCCGCTTGGCCTGGAGCGAGTGGCGTCAGCTTTGCTGGCCGACGGCCATGATGTCCGGCTGGTCGACCTGCAGGTCTACCAGCACGCAGAGCTCAGGCGCGAGCTTGCCGAGTTCCGGCCTGACGCCGTCGGATTCAGCCTGAATTACCTGGCCAACGTGCCCGAGGTCGTGGACCTCGCGAAGTGGATCAAGGTCGTCCTGCCGGGCTGCCTTGTCTTCGCCGGCGGGCACAGCGTGTCGTTCGTCGCCGAACAGGTGCTCGCGCACGCCGAAGGGGCCATTGACGTGGTGCTGAAGGGCGAAGGCGAGACGGGCGCTCCGGCCCTTCTTGCCGCGATGCCGGACCGGGCGCTGGCGGAGGTGCCCGGAGCCGTCACCGCCGACGGGGCCGGCCGGCCGCCGCAGATGGTGCACAGCCTGGATGACCACCTTCCGGCGCGACATCTCGGCGGTCGCCGCCGCAAGTACTTCATCGGGGTGATGGACCCTGCGGCATCGATCGAGTTCACCCGCGGGTGCCCGTGGGACTGCTCGTTCTGCAGCGCTTGGACCTTCTACGGGCGCAGCTACCGCCGCCTGTCACCTGACGCAGCCGTCGAGGACATGACCCGCATCGCCGAACCCGGCGTGTTCATCGTCGATGACGTGGCGTTCATCAAGGCGGAGCAGGGTGACGAGATCGCCAGGCAACTTGAGCACCGCGGGATCCGCAAGCACTATTACCTTGAGACCCGTTGTGATGTGCTTATCCGTAATGAGGAGGTATTCCGCCGCTGGAAGCGGCTGGGCCTCAACTACATGTTCCTCGGCCTCGAAGCGCTGGACGAGGAGGGCCTCACCGCGTTTCGCAAGCGGACTACCCCGTCAGTCAACAACAAGGCTCTTGAAGTAGCCCGGTCCATCGGGCTGTCTGTGGCGATCAACATCATCGCCGATCCAGACTGGGACGAGGCGCACTTCGCTTTCGTGCGGCAGTGGGCGATGAGTGTGCCCGAGATCGTGAACATCACCGTTCAGACACCCTATCCAGGCACCGAGACGTGGCTCACCGAGTCGCGGCGCCTGACCACGCTCGATTACCGCCTCTTTGACGTGCAGCACGCGGTTCTCCCCACCCGGCTGCCGCTGCACAGGTTCTACTCCGAGCTGGTCAAGACACAGGCGGTCCTGGCTCGCAAGCACCTCGGCGCAGCGGCGCTCGCCAAGACCACCGGGATCATCGCGCGGCAGCTCGTGCGCGGCCAGACCAACTTCGCGAAGATGATCTGGAAGTTCGACAAGGTGTACAACGCCGACCGGCAGTACGCCGAGCATCTCCAGCCGGTCAAGTATCAGTTGCCTCCACCCGCCGAGCACCCGGTGACGGTGCCCGACCGGAAAGAACTGTATGTCCATCCCCCAATGCTGCGCAGGCCGTGACCGATGGGGAGGTCGTGACGGATGGCAGGCGCTGGGCAGACGATCGGGTCCGGGGGCCTGGCCGGGCTGCGAGCGGTAATCACCGGCGGATCGAGCGGCATAGGGGCCGCTACCGCGAGGGCATTCGCCGCCCGCGGCAGCCGGGTTGCGATCGCCGGCCGCAATCTAGCGGCGCTCAAGCGGGTTGCCGCGGTCACAAACGCGGTGTGCCTGCCCGGCGACTTGGGTGAGCCGGGATGTGCCAGGCGCACTGTCGACACGGCCGTGGACGCACTTGGCGGTCTTGACATCGTGGTGTCCAACGCCGGGATCGGCTGGGCAGGCCCGTTTGCCTCAATGACCGAGACGGATATTGACTCGCTGCTCGACGTTAACTTGCGGGCGGCAGCTCACCTGGCGCGCGCGGCAATACCGCACCTGCAGCGCGGACGGGGCCGCCTGGTATTTATCGGGTCAATCGCCGGGCTGGTCGGAGTGCCGGGCGAGGCATGGTACTCGGCCACCAAGGCGGGCCTGGCGTGCCTCGCGGATGCCCTTCGCGCCGAGCTAAGGACGGCTGGCGTCGGGGTGACACTGGTCAGCCCCGGTGTCGTCGATACCGCCTATTTCGAGCGGCGCAACGAGCCGTACCAGCGACGGCATCCGAAGCTGATGAGCGCGGAGGTCGCCGCGGACGCCATCGTTGACGCGGTCTGCCGCGGGCGCGACGACGTCGTCGTGCCGCCGTGGTTGACCTTTCCGGCGCGGATGAAAGCCAGCTTCCCGCGCCTGTACCGGCTGCTGGCCGCTCGTCTCGCCTGACCGGCATCGCGGCATCTGGACGTTTCTGTCGGCCCTCAGCGGGGATGAGCGGTTGGCCAGCCGCCAAGCAGCCCCGGACTTTCGTCCGGGTTGTCAAGGTAAGCGAGGGTATGCCGATGAGCGAAGAGGTCAGCGCGAAGCACGGGGCAGTCGAGGACGACGCGATCAAGCGCCAGGACCGCAGCGAATTGCAGGCCCGCAGCCAGGCATGGCCGGACCCGGAGTCAGCGGAGGCGGAGGCAGGCGCGGTCTGGGCGCCGGAGGGCAGGTTCGCTGGCTCGCGGCCGCTGGAGGACTGGCAGGCCATCGAGCTGCGCAGCGAGTTGGCTCGCAGGCTAGACCGGACCGCCTTCCCGGCGACGCGGTCGCACCTGCTGGCTGTCCTGGACGCGCAGGAAGTCGGGCAGCGACTGCTTGACCTGGTGTCCTCGCTGCCGGACGGGGCGTCGTTCGGCAGCCTGGGCGAGCTGCTTCGCGGTCTGGGCCTGCCAGTGGAAGAACGGTCTGGCGGATGAGCCCCGGCAGCGCCGCCTCCATGGCGCTGTCCTTTTCGCTTAGATCGCCGCTGGGCAGCGTGCCGCGTTTCCGCGCGGAAACGCCTGCCCGCTGGCGAGGGTTGGCCGGGTACGAAACTGACGGCCTGGCGCTTTCACATTCCAAGCGTTTCCGCGGGAACGCCCGCGTCGTGGCGAGGGCAGAATGTCAGTGCCCAGGTCTACGATCAAACACATGATCGAATCACCTGGCTCTGCCTTCGACATTGACACGGCGTCCGGCGCCGGCCCGGCGGTCGGTCCGGACGAGCAGGCCCTGCCGCTGGAGCGGCTGGAAGCTGAGATCTGCCAGCTGGCCGGGCACCTGGCCGCGGCGACGTGCCGGTTCCTGGCGGGCGTCGGTGACTTTGACGCCCGGCAGGGCTGGGCGAGCTGGGAGTTGCCGTCGTGTGCGGCGTGGCTGGCGTGGAAGTGCCAGGTGGCGCCCGGCACCGCGCGCGAGCATGTCCGGGTCGCCCGCGCGCTGCGCGCGCTGCCGGTCATCACCGCCGAGTTTGCCGCCGGGCGGATGTCGTATGCCAAGGTGCGGGCGCTGACCCGGATCGCCGCGCCGCAGACCGAGGCAGACCTGGCCGGGCTCGCCGGGCCGATGACCGCCGGGCAGCTGGAGCGGTTCGTGGCCGCGCGCCGGCGGGTGTCCCGCGCCGATGAAAAGGACGCCATCACTGAGCGCCGGCTGTCCTACCGGGTCGATGACGATGGGTCACTGGTGATGTCGGTGCGGCTGCCGGCCACCGACGGCGCGGTCGTGCTGCAAGCGCTGTGCGCGGCGTGCGGAGACCTGGAACATCCTCACGGCCCGCACGACGACGACCCTGCCCGGATTAGCCAGGCGGCCGAAACGCCGCAGCACCAGACGTCGGCGAGCCTGGCCGACGCGCTGGTGGACCTGGCGGGAGTATTCCTGGGCGGGAAGATCGCCCGCGCCTTCAACCCCGACATCTACCAGGTCATAGTGCACGTCGGACCCGAAGCGCTGACCACCGAGC
>DASXIA010000090.1:0-9556 GCA_036488155.1 Streptosporangiaceae bacterium
GAGGTGCATAACCCTGACCTGCACATCGCGACCCTGAACGGCAAGGGCAAGCTGGAGATGGAGCTGACGGTCGAGCGCGGCCGCGGCTACGTCTCGGCGGCGCAGAACAAGCAGCCGGGTCAGGAGATCGGCCGCATCCCGATCGACTCGATTTACTCGCCGGTGCTGCGAGTTACCTACAAGGTCGAGGCGACCCGAGTGGAGCAGCGGACTGACTTCGACAAGCTCATCCTGGACATCGAGACCAAGCAGTGCCTGCGCCCACGTGACGCGGTCGCGAGCGCGGGCAAGACGCTGGTGGAGCTGTTCGGCCTCGCCAGGGAGCTGAACCTGGACGCTGAGGGCATCGACATCGGCCCGTCGCCCACGGACGCCGCACTCGCCGCCGACCTGGCACTCCTCATTGAGGAACTGAACCTCACCGTTCGCTCGTACAACTGCCTCAAGCGCGAGGGCATTCACACTGTGGGTGAGCTCGTCGCCCGCAGCGAGCAGGATCTGCTGGACATCCGCAACTTCGGCGCCAAGTCGATCGAGGAAGTCAAGCAGAAGCTGATCGACATGGGCCTCGCCCTGAAGGACTCCCCGCCCGGATTCGACCCGGGCTCGGCGGCCGACAGCTACGGGGCTGACGACGAGGAAGACTACGTCGAGACAGAGCAATACTGACAGGCGCCCGCCTGCCAGCACCGTGCCGCAAGCAAGCAGCGATGCACAGTACTGAACCGGGAGAATCCTTCGATGCCCACGCCCACTAAGGGCCACCGACTCGGCGGCAGCCCTGCCCATCAGCGGCACATGATGGCCAACCTGGCCACCGCTCTGTTCGAGCACGGCAAGATCACAACGACCGAGGCAAGGGCCCGCAGGCTGCGGCCGCTTGCCGAGCGGCTGATCACCTTCGCTAAGCGTGGCGACCTGCACGCGCGGCGCCAGGTGCTCACGGTCATGACGGACAAGAGCGTGGTGCACACGCTGTTTGCCGAGATCGGGCCGAGCTTCGCCAGCCGGGACGGTGGCTACACCCGGATCACCAAGGTGGGGCCGCGCAAGGGTGACAACGCCGCGCTCGCGGTCATCGAGCTCGTGCGCGAGGAGGCGGAGCAGCGCACGCGCCGCCGCCGCCCGCGCAGGGCCCCGGCCGCGGCGGGACGACCTGGCCGTGGCCAGGCCGCCCCGGCAGCGGCGACTGCAGCCGCCGAGCTAGGCCCGGATGAGGTCGAGGAAACCGGTACCGAGCAGGTCGCCGACTCCGGCACCGAAGCGAACGCCGCTGTCGAGGCTGAAGCCGAGGCAGCTGCCACCGCCGAAGCGGAGGACGAGGAGTCTGCGCACGAGGATTCTGACACCCGCGACGAGCGGGCGACCGACGAATAACCAGCGCGCAGCAAGCGAGCCCGGCCGGGATCACCCGGCCGGGCTCGACTGCGCCGGGCCCGAATCTGGGGGCCAGGAAACACCGGCGGGACTCGACTTCCTGAGGCTCCGGCTGGACCTGCGCTACGACGGCTCGGCCTTCCACGGCTGGGCGAGGCAGCCAGGTCAGTCCACCGTTCAGCAAACAGTCGAAGAGGCGCTATGGCGGGTGCTGCGGCTTCCTCAGGCGCCGTCGCTGACGGTGGCGGGACGAACCGACGCGGGGGTGCACGCGCGCGGCCAGGTTGCGCACGCCGATGTCCCGGCCGAGAGCTGGACGGCCGCAGCCGGATCGGCGGGACGCAGACTCGCCCGCCTGCTGCCGCCGTCCGTCCGGGTAACGGCGATTGGTCCGGCACCCGCTGGCTTCGATGCGCGCCACTCCGCACTCTGGCGGCGGTACTCCTACCGGGTCTGCGACGATCCCGCGTGGGTCGACCCGCTGCGCCGGCATGACACCCTCTGGTACTCCGCGCGGCTTGACCTTGACCGGATGAACGAGGCAGCCATGGCCTGCCTGGGCGAGCACGACTTTGCCGCGTTCTGCCGCAGCCGGCTGGGAGCGACCACGATCCGCGAGCTCCTGCGGCTGGACTGGGCCAGGGCTGAGCCCGGCGTGGCCACCGCCACCGTCATCGCCGACGCCTTCTGCCACAACATGGTCCGCGCGCTGACCGGCGTGCTGCTCTCGGTCGGCGACGGTAGCAAGCCAGTCGCGTGGCCAGGAGACTTGCTGGCCGCCCGTCGGCGCGACCCGGCCGCCTGGGTGGCGCCGCCGCACCCGCTGTGCCTGGAGGAAGTCGGCTACCCCGGGCCCGCCGGGATGGCAGGCCGCGCGGCAGCGACGCGACGGATCAGGACCCTAACCGAATAAGCCGGAACGCGCTGGCCGGGCGTGCTTGCATTGGCCAGGACGCGGGCGTTCCCGGTTGGATTGCGCGGTTGCTCCCTCGGCCGCCTGTCGTTATGGCGAGCCGGTGAGCATCCTGGTGGCGAGGCTGACGTTCGCGGACTTCTGCAGCATCTCGGTCATGAAGCTCACGACCTTTTTTCGCTGTGCCGCGCCCTTGGGCTTGTGCAAGTTGGTGAACTCGGCCCAGATCAGGATCAGGTAGTGCCCCTTCGCCAGGGCCTCCTCGATGCCGGTTCCGGTGCCGATCCTGTGCGTCGGGCCGCGCTTCCCCTTGAGCTGGCTGATGTAGTCGCTCGCGTCGGCGGCCTTGGCGGCCTTCACGGCGCGGGCGGCGGTGCTGAGGTTGAGCACGCCAATCGTGCCCATGAGCCCCTTAGACCTGGCCAGGTAGGTGGCCCGGACGGCCTGGTCGCAGTGCGCGGAGGCGACGGCAGACTGCAGACTCGCACCGCTGACTGCTGACCCGCAGTGCCTGGTGATCGTGCTCGCCGTGCGCGTGACGGCCTGGCCGCCGATCGTGAAGCTCGCCGGGAACAGCTGCCCGATGGTCAGCGGCTGCGAGTCTGACTGGCGTGAGGCGATGTCCCCGTACGGGCCCAGCGACGGGCTCTGCGACGCGCTGGGCGTTACGCTGGGCTGCCCTGAGCGCGCGGCGGCGGGGGTCGGTTGCGGCTTGGCCGCGGTGTGCAGGACGGTGTAGGCGAGCGTCGCGGCAGCAGTGAGGACAAGCAGCAGGGCCACGGAGATAGCGAGCTTGACGCTGGCCGGCCGCTTGCGGCGGGCTGAGCGCTTTCCGCTGGCCGGGCTCTTCGCGCGGGACGGCCTGGACTCGGCCGGGGGCCCCTGCTCGCTGCGCACCGTTGCATGCGGGCTGCTGTGCGCACCACTTCGGCCCGCGCCGCTCTGGCTGAGAGCGCGGCGCTGCTCGCCGTCCTGCCTGTCACCCTCGCGGCTGGCCCTGTCGCGGCTGGCACCGTCAGGTCCCGCAGCGTCAAGTGCCGCCCGGCCTGCCCTGCCAGCGGCAGGGCCAGTTGCCTCAAGCCGGGCCGGGTCCAGGCCTGCCGGGTCTGTGCTTGCCGGGTCTGTGCTTGCCGGGTACGGGCGTGCAGTGCCCGGCCTAACGGCGCCAGGCGGGGCGCTGTGCCGCCCGGAGGCCGATCTCGGGCCGCCGGGCTGGCCGCCAGGCCCCGCGCCGGGCATGGCAGGAGCTGTCCAGGTCCCGGTCGACCGGCCATCGCCGACCGCCTTCCAGGTCTGCGTCGAGGTGACGTCCGCCGCCGGGTCGCTGACCGCCAGCACCGAATAGCTAGGCCCGCCACCGGAACTGTCGTAGTACCGCGAGTCAGCGGCCGGCTCGGCTGGCGGCCACCCGGCCGCGTCAGGCTGGCTGCCGTCGCGGCGCGAACGGCCGGGGAACCCGCCGTCTGGCTGGCTGCGGCCCTGCGAACCCGGCCTTGACGGGCCGTCCTGGCCGACGTTCCAGGCATCGAACTGTCCCGGCGGGTACACCGGCGGCGGCTGGCCAGGTGCAGGCGGGTACCCGCGGACCGGTCCTTTGCCGGCCGCGCCGCCAGCGGTTGAGCCGTACCACGAGGAGCCGTGCGCCCCGGCCCGCGGCGGGGCAGCGCCGCCGCCCGGCGGGCTGGCATCGTAGCCTGGCGCGAACACCGAGGAAGTGGCCGCGGCACCACCGCGGCCCATGCTCTGGCCGCTGGCCGGCCCGGCGGGATACTGCGCTGAGCCGGTGCGCGTTCCCGCGCCCCGCGTGCCGCCGGTGGTGCCGTCGGCGTGATTGCCGGCGGCACGTCGCTTGCCGGTGTCGCGGCTGCCGGCGTCCCGGTCGGCGTCGGGACGGGCGGTGTCCCGATCGCTGCCGGGGTTGGCCGCCCCCCGCCCGCGCCGACGGGTGCCCCGCTGGCCTGCACCGTCGCTGGTCGGGATGCGCATGCGGTTGAGCGTATCGCCCTATGCCCCGAAGTTCGGCTGGTCGGGCGTTTCTGCCCCCCAGCACCGGCGCTGGCACGTCAGCGCTGCTTCGCCGGCTCGCTTTGACCCGGGCAGGTAGAGGCCGGTATCCTGCTGAGGCATCCATGCGTACCGGCATGCCCGTCGTGCCCCAGCGGCAGGTGAGCTGCGGCCAGTACCTGCGGATTCTCGCGTTCGGGCAGATATGTCCCGGCGCGGGCCAGAGATTCAGGACTCACACGCGAAGGCTTATGACTGTGCGCACTTTCAGCCCGAAGGCTGCTGACATCCAGCGCCAATGGCATGTGATCGACGCGTCGGACGTCGTACTCGGCCGACTGGCCAGCCAGGCGGCGACGCTGCTGCGCGGCAAGCACAAGCCCGTCTTCGCGGCGCACGTGGACACCGGCGACTTCGTCGTCATCGTGAATGCCGCCAAGGTGGCCATCAGCGGGAACAAGCTGCACGACAAGATGGCCTACCGGCACAGTGGCTACCCGGGCGGGCTGCACTCGGTTTCCTACGCCGAGTTGATGGCCGCGAACCCTGAGCGCGTCATCGAGAAGGCGGTCAAGGGCATGCTTCCCAAGAATGCCCTCGGCCGCCAGATGCTGCGCAAGCTCAAGGTCTACCCGGGCCCGGAGCACCCGCACACGGCCCAGCAGCCGGTGCCGTTCGAGATCACGCAGGTCAAGCAGCAGGCCGGCGCCAGGTAACGTCAGAGCCAGGCGAAAGATTCAAGCGGAAGTACGAGGAAGACAACGTGGCCGAGTCCGCCGAGACGCTGGAAGCTGGAACAGGCGCCGACGCTCCAGAGGAGCATGTGTCGGAGTACACCACATCGACCGGCGATAACGCCCAGCCCAGGCCGGCTGCCAGGAAGCCAGTGGTGACCGGCACGGCGCTGGGAACAGGCCGGCGCAAGCAGGCCATCGCGCGGGTCCGGATTCAGCCGGGCACCGGCAAGTGGAAGATCAACGACCGGTCGATCGACGTCTATTTCCCGAACAAGGTGCATCAGCAGCTGATCAGCGAGCCGTTCGTGACGCTGGGTGCTGAGGAGCAGTTCGACGTTGTGGCGCGCATCGACGGCGGTGGCGTCAGCGGGCAGGCAGGCGCGCTGCGCCTGGGCATTGCCAGGGCGCTGACCCTCGTCGACCCGGACAGCCGTCCCGCTCTGAAGCGAGCGGGCTTCCTGACCAGGGATGCCCGGGTGATCGAGCGCAAGAAGGCCGGCCTGAAGAAGGCCCGCAAGGCTCCGCAGTACTCCAAGCGCTAAGCGGCCGGCCAGTACGGCATGGAGGTCTTAGCGCGCCATGGGCCAGCTTTTCGGTACTGACGGTGTCAGGGGCGCCGCTGGGCTTGACCTGACGGCGGGGCTCGCGATGGACATCGCGGCCGCGGCGGCAAGCGTGCTCACTGAATCCGGCGCCGCTGTCACCGGCCTCGTGGCTGGTGACCCCGCGGCTGGTAACCGCACGGCTGGCGGCACAGCGGCGGGTGACGCGGGCAGCTCGCGGGGTTCCTGGCAGCGTCCGTTCGCCGTTGTCGGCCGGGACCCGCGGGCGTCCGGCGAGTTCCTCGAAGCGGCCGTTGTCGCTGGCCTTGCGGCAGGCGGCATCGACGTGGTGCGGCTCGGCGTGATACCGACGCCGGGCGTCGCCTATCTGACGGCCGCGATGGGTGCCGAATTCGGCGTCGTCCTCTCGGCGAGCCACAATCCGGCGCCGGACAACGGAATCAAGTTCTTCGCCCGCGGCGGTGTGAAGCTCCCGGACGCCGTGGAGGACGCGATCGAGGCCAGGCTGGCGGGCCTGCGGGGCCAGGGATTGCCCGGTCACGGTGCCCAGAGTCACGGTGCGCAGCGTCGCGGCGCGTCCAGTCACGGTCTTCCCGGTGACGGTAGCAACGGTGGTGGTCCGTCCGGAGTCCCCGCCGGCGGCTTCGGCCGCGTTACCGATGCCCCGGATCAAGGCGAGCAGTACCTGGCGCACCTGCTGAGCACGGTGCAGGGCCGGCCGGGCTATGCTGCTTCGCCGCTTGCCGGACTGCGGGTCGTGGTGGATTGCGCGCACGGTGCGGCGTCAAGGTATGCGCCGGAGTTGCTGCGCCGCGCCGGAGCGGACGTGATCGCCATCGGGGCCGACCCCGACGGGCTCAATATCAATTCGGGCTGCGGATCGACCAGCCTTAGCGTGCTGTCAGCCGCGGTGCGTGAGGCGGGAGCCGACGCCGGAATCGCGCATGACGGCGACGCAGACAGGTGCCTCGCGGTCGACGCCTCCGGGCAGGTGGTGGACGGCGACCAGATCCTGGCTGTGCTGGCTGTCGCGCTCAACGCCGAGGGCAGACTGGCAGGCAAGACGGTGGTGGCGACCGTGATGTCGAACCTCGGCTTCCGGCACGCAATGCGCTCAGCGGGCATCGAGGTCGTAGAGACGCCGGTGGGCGACCGGTATCTCATCGCCGCGATGCTGGACGGCAAATTCGTCCTCGGCGGCGAGCAGTCCGGCCACATCATCATGCTCGATTACGCGACGACCGGCGACGGCATGCTCACGGGCCTGCACCTGCTCGCCGAGACCGCAAGGCAGGGCCGGCCGCTGGCCGAGCTGGCGAGCGTCATGACGAGGTATCCGCAAGTCCTGATCAACGTGCCCGGCGTGGACAAGAAGCGGGTCACCTCGTCGCCGGCGCTGACGGACGCGGTGACCGCCGCGGAGGCGGAACTCGGTGACGCAGGGCGCGTGCTTGTCCGGCCGAGCGGAACCGAGCCAGCCGTGCGGGTCATGGTGGAGGCCGAGGACGCGGGCCAGGCCGACCGGCTCGCCTCACGCCTCGCCGACGCCATCAGGGAGCTGGGCTAGCCGACCCGGTAACCCGCTGACGCCAAACGAGCGCGGTGGACTGCGCCGTGCTAGTGCACCGGCGCTTTAATGAGTCCGTGGCAATTTCACGCCCGCTATGTCTGATATGCGGCCACCAATCCCGTGAAAGGGTCCGGTCAGATGCCGCCAGCGTGCCGTCAGACGCACACTGGCGCGCCCTGGGCTAGGCCGTCGTCGTCTCCGGCGTACACGGCGGCCTCCGTCTGCATGGCAGGCTTAGCGCATGATCGTGGGCATCGGCGTGGACGTGGCCGAGATCTCCCGGCTAGAGCGAGCTCTCGCCCGTTCGCCGGCGCTGGCGGCGAGGCTGTTCGCTGAGAGTGAACGCGCGCTCCCGGTGCGGTCGCTGGCTGGGTGCTTCGCCGCCAAGGAGGCAGTGGCTAAGGCACTTGGTGCTCCGCGCGGGCTCTGCTGGACGGACGCCGTCATCGATCATGACGAACGCGGGGCGCCGGTACTGCGGGTCAGCGGAACTGTCGCCGCTGCCGCGGCGAGCCTCGGGGTAACCGCCTGGCACGTCTCCATCAGTCATGACGCTGGCGTGTGCGTCGCCATGGTGGTTGCCGAGCGATGATCAGGGCAGGTTCGTGCTGTGCTGCCATGCCCGAGCGGCAGGCTCGGATGCCCCAGTTCGTAATGAAAGCCGCAAATGCCCGATAGTTCGCCCGACATTTCATGGATTTCGTCCGCTATCTGGCCCTGGCAACAGGACCGCCGACCGCAAGGCGCCGCACGGGCCAGGATGGGCGATCAGGACCGGCGGCGAAGACGGGCGATCAGGACCGGCGGCGAGGACCGGCTGATGAGGACGGGGCGATGAGGAACGCGCACCAGGTGACGGCGGTCCGCGCCGCCGAACATGAGCTGATGGCCAAGCTTCCGGCAGGGGTGCTCATGCAACGCGCTGCGGCCGGGCTCGCCTCAGTGTGCGCGAGCTTGCTCGGTCAGGTCTACGGCTCGCCGGTGGCGGTGGTCGCGGGCAGCGGCGACAACGGCGGCGACGCGCTCTACGCCGGCGCTCGGCTGGCAGACCGCGGCGCTGCCGTGACGGCGATCGCGGCCGGCCCCAGGCTGCACGAAGCGGCCGCGGCAGCTCTCGTGGCCCGCGGTGGCAGCATTACGCAAGCCACGGCACGGAACGCCGCGGGCCCGTCGGCTGACGGCGAAGACAAGCCCGCGCAGGCGATCGCGCCAGCGGCCGCGCAGGCGATCGCAGCCGCCGGCTTGATCATTGACGGTGTCACCGGGATCGGCGGTCACGGCGGCCTGCGCGAGCCTGCAGCGTCGCTAGCGCGACTGATCGCCCGGGCTCGCGACAACGGCTCGGTAGTGGTCGCTGTGGATGTACCGAGCGGCATCGACTCCGATACCGGCGAGGTGCACGGCGACGCGGTCCAGGCTGACGTGACCGTGACGTTCGGCACAATCAAGCCCGGTCTGCTCATCGATCCGGGTGCCAGCCTGGCCGGCCTGACCGAGCTCATCGACATCGGCCTCGCCGCATACCTGCCTGCCCCGGCGGTCGTTTCCTTGCAGGCTGCCGACGTGGCGGCGGTGTTGCCACGGCCGCAAGCCGAGTCCGACAAGTACCGCCGCGGCGTGCTCGGCCTGGTGGCCGGGAGCGACCAGTACACCGGCGCGGCAGTGCTCTCCTGCGGCGGGGCGATCCACGGCGGAGCGGGCATGGTCCGCTTCGTATCGGCGGACGTCGCGGTGGGCGTGGTGCGCCAGCACTGGCCGGAGGCAGTGCTGACCGCCTACGACCCGGACCACCCGGCTGAGGCCATCAAAACCGCTGGCCGGGTACAGGCCTGGGCCGTCGGGCCAGGGATCGGCACCGGGCCCGATGCAGCCGGGCTGCTCGGGGCTGTCCTGGCGAGCGACGTGCCGGTGCTGGTCGACGCGGACGGCCTCACTGTGCTCGCCGAACGCCGCGAGTTGCTGCGCCGCGACGCACCCGTACTGATAACGCCCCATGCTGGCGAGCTGGCCCGGCTGCTGTCGGCGGACCGCGACGACATCGAGGCGCGCCGCTTGCACTACGTCAGGGCCGCTGCGGCGGAGCTTGGCGCCACCGTGCTGCTCAAGGGCTCCACGACGGTCATAGCGAGCCCGGACGATACTCAGCCGGTGCTGGTCAACTCGACCGGCACAAGCTGGCTCGCCACCGCGGGCTCAGGCGACGTGCTGTCCGGACTGGCCGGGTCGCTGCTCGCGCAGGGCCTGGATGCCGCGACGGCTGCGGCGGCCGCGGCGTACCTGCATGGCATGGCCGGCCGGCTCGCCGCGCGGGAGGCCCCGATCGGCGCCAGTGACCTGATCGGCGCGATCCCGGCCGCGATCCGCGCGGTGACAAGCAACACCAGTTAAACCG
>DASXIA010000143.1:0-6702 GCA_036488155.1 Streptosporangiaceae bacterium
GGAATCGTCCTGGTATTCGGGGCCTTTTATCTGAGGTTCTTGAAGCGTCCGTGAGCGCAGCCCCGGCTCGCCGATCAGGACTGGCAGCTGCGGACGCACTGGCTTGATAGGGGTCGGGTGCTGCGCGCTTTCGTCTGTCACACGCGTGTCACGCCCCGTCGGGTTTCCTGCTCGCTGTAGCCGCGCCGGCCTGCCCGGCGAGCCGCGAGTAAGGACAGTTGATGCAAGAGCACTGGCACGATTGCGAGCCCGACGGGCCGGACGAGCTTGCCGCCGCGTCCCTCCGCGCCTTCCCCGCGCCGGGCAGGTCGGCCCGGCTGCAGAGCCAGCCGGCCAGTGACCTCTGGCCGGCCGGTGAGCCATGGCCGGCCGGTGACGAGCAGCGGCCTGATCAGCAGGGACTGCGCTGGCCGCCCGCCGAGTCGTGGTCGCCGGGACCGAGCTACGTCGACGCGGCGGCGAGCGGCCGCGCTGGTGCCGCGGGCAGTCCGGTCAGCGGCCGCAGGGTAATCGCCGGGTCCGCGGGCCGCAATGAGGCGCAGGGCAGGCGGGACGGGCTGGACTGGCTGCTCGATGAACTGGACAACGCGCCAGCACGGGCCCAAAGTTCACCTTTTTCGCAGCGTTACAGCGCGACTCCCGGCGTGGCTTCCCGGAAGGGTGGGCGTTTTGCCGCAGAATGGTCTGCGCCAGGAACATCGTCAAGATCGTCGCGTCCGGACGCTTTAGCGCCGAGGCGCCTAAGGCGGGTTAAAAAGGGCGGAGGTGTGATGGCCCGTCGGGCACTCCTCGAACGCAGTGCACCGCTCACTGCCGACGATGAGGTTATGCCCCGCCAGCCGCATCCCGTCCGCCCCGATCAGGCCACCTCGCATTGGCGCGGCGCGGGCGGCAGATGGCTGATCTGGGTTGCGCGTGCCATCGCCTGGGCTGTGCTGCTGCTCATCGGTTACCGGGGAGTCCTGGCGATCGTCCAGGGGCCCGCCCCCCGTGCGGCGGCTGGTTCCGCCCAGTTGTCTAGCGGAAGCTCGCAGTTCCCGGTCACGGTCGCCGAGGCTTATGCGCTGCAGTTCGGTGACGTCTACTTGAACTTCAGCCCGGCCGGCGCCGCGCTGCGCAGCCAGGCGCTGGCTAAATTCCTGCCGCCGGGCACCGACCCGGCGGATGGCTGGAACGGCGCCGGAACGCAGCGGCTGCTCGGCGAGCAGGTAGCTAATGTCTCCGTCACCGGGAGGCACGCGGCGATCGTGACCTTGCTCGCCCAGCTCAGCAACGGCCGCCTGATCGAGCTTGGCGTGCCCATCTACACTGCCGCCGGTGGCATGAGCGTCTCCGGCCTGCCGGCCTGGCTGCCCGGCCCTGGTAAGGCGATCCCGCCGTCCGCGGGCCAGCAGACCTCGGATCAGTCCACCCAGGCCGCACTGCAAGCCCAGCTGCCCGCCTTCTTCCAGGCTTACGCCAGCGGCGACCAGGGGACGCTGTCCAGGTTCACAACTCGCGGCGCGCACATCACCGGATTGCATAACGCTGTCAGCTTCGGTGGCATCGACAGCGTCTACGCTCCCGCTGGCGGCTCGACCCGGCAGATCTCGGTGACCATCACCTGGCGGCTGCCGTCGGCAGCCGCGATTACGGCCAAGTCAATCGCGTCGGCCACGTTGCAGATGACATACCAGATGACGGTCGTCAGGCGCGGCGGCACCTGGGACATCCGGTCGATCGGTGCATCTACCCGGGCCCTGGCCAAGGGGCCACCGTGACGCGACCGCGCAGCGCATGGCGAGCCGGCCTGCAAGGAAGCAGGCCGGGAAAGCGACGCCCGCGACGACATACAAAGCCAGCACGCGCTCCCGACGGCCGCGCTCACTCACCCCCGGAGATCCGATGTCGGCTCAACTGTTCGCCGCTGCCCATCCCCTGGCACTTAGCACAACGGGCCTTGTCTCATACCTTCAGGGGCTATTCGGGCCGCTGTTCCTGGGCATTGTCGGGATCGTTGCCATCTTCTTTCTGTTCACCCGCGAGATCATTCGCTTCGTACAGTTCATCGTGCTTGCTATCGCTATCGCGGTCATTTTCTACACACCGAGCATCATTCAGACGATCGCGTCCGGCATCGCGAACGCGCTCGGGGTGCACTGACCAGCGCAGCGCGCGGACCTCACGACCGCATCTCATGCGATCTCGGGCGAGCGGACGGAAGGAGGCGGCACGTGGAACTTCCGACCTACACGAACATCTGGAAGATCGAAAAGCGGCTTTACAAGCTTTATGACTTCCGGCTGCCCATGCCGCTGCCCGTCGGCCAGGTGGCCGTGTTCGTGGCCATAGCGGTCCCTTACATGCTGATCCTGACGATCGCCGGGATGCCGTTCAGCCACACGTGGGTCTGGCTGTACGTGCTGCCGCCGGGTGTGCTGGCCTGGCTGGTGACGCGCCCGGTACTGGAGAGCAAGCGACTGCCCGAACTCGTACTGTCTCAGCTGCGATATCTCAGTGAGCCGCGCACCTGGTGCCGCATGGCGCCGCTCGCGGAAAAGGACGAGATCACGGTCTTCGCGAGAGTCTGGCGCCGGGCCACCGCACCGGCGGCTGACGCGCTTGCCGTCGGCGTACAAGCCGTGGACGTGCGCGCCGATGACCTGCAGGACGGTGAAGCTGAGACGGTTAGCGCCGAGCTAGTCGCGGCGGGGACCGTAGCGGCCGTCGCTGCCGGGGCTGAGCCAGTTGCGCCCGACGACGGAAACGACGTTCCGGCGCGCCCGGTCTGGCCCAGTAGTCCGGCCATCCACGCGCCTGCTGCCGGCGCTGCGCCAGCCGCCGTTCGCATGCCTGCCAGCGGTCCTGGTGTCGTAATTGCGCCTGATGTCACTGCCCGCAGGGTCACAGCGCCCTCAGCCACAGCGCCCGCAGCCACAGCGCCCGCAGCCACCGCGTCGGCCGGCATCGCTCCGGCTGCCAGTGAGCCCGCCATCGCCGTGCCGGCAACGAGCGCGCCGCCTAGGCCGACCGCGCCGCCAAGCCGGACCGCTCCGCCTAGCCGGACCGCTCCGCCTGGGCCGGCGGCTTCGCCCGCGCGTGCCGTTCCGCCCGTGCCTACCGCAAGGCCAGGGCTCACCGTCGCGACCGACGGGCGCACAGCAGAGCCGTTGCACCTCGTCGAGCGCGCCCTGCGCAGGTCGCCAGGCAGCGGTCCGGCGAGCGGCTGGAATGACCGCGTCGTCGTGGTACCCGGCGGCCACCGGCCGGGCAAGCCCGATCAGGTCCAGCGCGACCAGGCCAGGGCCCGCCTGCCGCTAGCCGGTCCAGCCCGCGTCGTCGTCCTCGGCTGCACCGCGGGCGCTGGCCAGACGGTGACGACCTTGCTGGCCGGCCACCTGCTGTCCGGCCTGCGCGGCGAGGCGGTGGCCGTGCTCGACCTCAGTCCCGGGCCCGGCTCGCTGACCGAGCAGGCGCGCCAGATCCCGCGCTTGCTGCCCGGCAGGCGAACTTCGGCCGGGAGCCAAGAACGAGGACCAAACCGGGAACGGGGCTTGCAGGTGGTGACTGCCGCGGGCGACGCCGATGAGCCCGCCGACGCCGGGACGCTTGTTGACGCTGTCGTTGCCCGCTACCCGCTGACGCTGGCCGATCCGGCGGCCGCGCAAGTGCCGCGCGCCCTGCACGTCGCGGATCAACTGGTGCTGGTCGCTCCGGCGGGTCCGGATGCATCCGGTGCCCTGGCCATGACGCTGGAGTGGCTGGACGGGCATGGCCACACCGAGCTAGCGCGCCGCGCCGTTGCCGTGCTGAACGGAGTCAGCGTCAACAGCGCGGCATACACGGACAGCGCGGCTGCCGTCGCTGCCGGCTGGTGCCGCGCGATCGTACGCGTGCCCTGGGACAGCGGACTTAGCGGCCACGGACCACTCGGCGTCGCCACCCTTCATGCGTATACGGCGCTGGCTGGCGTGCTCGTATCTGGCCTTGCTGACGTGGCGGCCAGCCCGGCAGGCCAGTCACGGAGCGCACAATCGTGGAGCGCCGGCCAGTGAGCGCGCGGACCACTGCGCGTACCCGCCTGTCGGTCCGGTACTTCGACGACCGGATAGTGCTCACCGAGGCACACGCATGGGCGTACTACCGGCTCCCGACCGTGTCATACGAGTTCACCACTCCGGTCGAACGCGAGGCTCTCGCTACCAACATCACGGTCGCGCTTGCCGCGATCCGGATGACCGACGCTGAGGTGCACCTGCGCATCGTGCAGCGGCCCTATCCGGCCGCGGAGTGGGCGACGAAGCTCGACGGTACATCGGACGGCGGCCCTGGCTGGCTCGGCTACCTGGAGGAGATGTACCGGCACGTCTGGGCCAAAGACTTCTGGACCAAAGAGGTCTACCTGGGCGTCCGGCTAGGCCAGCGCGGTGTGCGGGCGCAGTTGTCCGGTGGCCTGCTCGGCCAGTTCGCTACTTTGAACCGCAGTGCCGAGCACGCACTTGGCCTGATCGACGAGGCCGTCCCCGCCGCCGAAATCGCCCGCTGGGCTGACCAGGCCGAGCGCCTCGGTCGGGCACTGTCGGCCAGCGCGCTCGCAGCCGCTCACGCCAGCTCCGATGAGGTTGCCTGGCTGTTCCGGCATGCACTGGCCGGAACCGCGGCCGAATCGCCTCCGTCAGCCTCCCGCCGCCGCACCTGGGGCGCCGGGGAGATCGAGTCGCTGCTGGAAGGGCAGGTAGACAACGGCCGCACGATGCTGCGGCTGTCCCAGCCAGCCGGCGAGTCATGGGCGGCGTTCCTGTCATTCGCCCGGTTCCCGGATGTCATGTACTTCCCGGACGGCGAGCCCTGGTTGCATTACGCCGATGCGCTGCCGTTCCCGGTAGAAGCCTCGTCGCGGATGAAGCTGATCGCGCCGGCCAGGGCCAGCAAGGACGTCAGCCGTCGCCTCGCGCACGCCAGGGACATGGACGCGCACATCAGGGAGGCCGGGGCCGATATGCCGATCGCCCTCGCCGAGCAGATCGAGGCGGCCAGGCTGCTGGAGCACGGGATAACGAAGGAACGGCTGCCGTTCGTCTACGGCTGGCACCGGCTGATGGTTGCGGCCCCGGATCGTGACCTGTGCATGCGCCGGGCGGAGGCGCTGATCGAGCACTACCGCGACGCCGGCATCGATGTCGTGAACTCGACCGGTGACCAGTTCTCGTTGCTGTGCGAGTCCTTGCCGGGCGACCGGGTACGGCTGAATTCCTATCTGCAGCGCCAGCCGCTGTACACAGTCGCTGGCGGCATGCCGACTGCGACCGTCGATCTGGGCGACCGCGCGGTCCAGGAGTCGGGCTGGATCGGCCCCTACATCGGCGAGACGCTCGGCCGGGCGCGAGCGGTCGTGCACTTTGACCCGCTGGTTGCGGCCGCCAGGAACCGGCCAACCGCGGTGGCGATCACCGGCGAGCCGGGCGGTGGCAAGACAACTCTCGCGCTGCTGCTGATCCTGCAGCTCGCGTTCCGCGGCGTGACCGTTGCCGTGATCGACCCGAAGGGGGACGCCGAGTCGCTAGCCGGCTGGCTGTCCCGGCGTGGCCGGCAGGCCAGGGTCGTTCCGCTGGGCAGTGCCGCGCCCGGTCTGCTCGATCCCTTCTCCTTCGGGGATGACCTGGCCGAACGCCGCACGATGGCAACCGAGACGCTCCGGCTGCTGTTGCCGCGGATGAGCGAGGAACGCGAAAGCGCCATGATCCAGGCTGTCGCCGCGGTCGCTGCGGACGACCAGCCGAGCCTTGGCAAAGTGGTTAGTCACCTGGAGAACTCCGGCGACGCGGCCTCGGTCAACCTGGGCGCTGTGTTGCGGTCGATGTCCGAGATGCGGCTGGCCAGACTGTGCTTCGCGCCGTCCGGCGGTCAGCGGATCGACGCGGCGGGCTGGACGACGGTGTTCACCCTGGCAGGCCTTACTTTGCCGGACAACGCGGTCCGGCGAGACGACTATTCCTACGAGCAACGGCTGTCCGTCGCGCTGCTGTACCTGGTCTCCCAGTTCGCCAGGCGATTGCTCAACGGCATGGACCGGCGGCTGCCGAAGGCGATCTTCCTGGACGAAGCGTGGGCGATCACCTCGACCCCGCAGGGCGCCAAGCTCATCCCCGAGGTGTCCCGGATGGGCCGGTCACGCAACACCGCGCTGATCATGGTCTCGCAGAACGCCGGAGATCTGCTCAACGAGCAGGTCACGAACTGCATTTCCAGCGTGTTCGCGTTCCGGTCGTCCGAGCAGAACGAGGTCGCCAGCGTGCTTGCGCTCCTCGGCCTCGAGCAGTCCGCGGAGCACAAGGCAGTGCTTCGCGCCCTGGGTAACGGCGAGTGCATCTTCCGCGACCTGGACGGCCGGGCCGGCCGCATCGGTGTCGATCTGATCTCTGACGATCTGCGGCAGAGCCTGGACACCAATCCCACGAGAGCGCGGCCTGGCGATGTGCCGGCCGGGCAGCCTGCTGCCGGGCCAGTGCAGCCTGCCGCGATGCCAGTCCAGTCCGAGCCAGTCCAGTCCGAGTCAGCGCGGCCCGCGGCCCAGCCGGAACAGCCCGGCGCCGACCGGCCGGCGTGAGTCACGCAGCGACAAACCACAGCAGGAGCCCCCGGATGCGCAGACGCCCCCTTCCGCGCCGACTGGCCGTGGTCGTGGCAGTGGTCGTGGCCGCGCTCGGGGTTGTTCTGGTCATA
>DASXIA010000215.1:0-14283 GCA_036488155.1 Streptosporangiaceae bacterium
GAAGATGGCGAAGCCGGCGTTGTACATCCGCACACGGCCGTAGATATCACCCAGCCGGCCAAGCGTGACGACTAGGACGGCGGAGACGACGAGGTACCCCATCAGCATCCACAGCAGGTAGCTAATGTTGCTGGCCTGCAGCGGATCGAGGTTGATGCCGCGGAAGATTGCGGGCAGCGCGATGATCACGATCGACGCGTTAACCGTCGCCGCGAGCATGCCCAGAGTGGTGTTGGAGAGTGCGACCCACTTGTAACGCCCGTCGGTCGCGCCGGGCCGACCTGCAGCCCTCGGTGCGGTCGCGTCGCTCACCTGCTGGCTCCCGGTCTCGGATCCAATTACTTGCTACGAGAAAACTAACAGGCGGCATAGCCTGCCGGGGCAGGAGCCCGGCGCGCTGGCCGTCCGGTCCGGCGCTGCGCGGTTGCGACATATAGCAAAAGAATAGTAAATGGACATTCATTGCCGTTATTATCGGCTGGCGTTACTATTGGCTCATGCTTGAGGGTGTTGACGTCGCTAGCTTTCAGGGTTCGCCGGCTTCGTGGACCAATGTCGTCGGCGATATCGTCTGGGCCGCGGTCAAGATCACCGAGCTTGAGCCTAATGGGACCAAGTACGTAAATCCAGACGCGAAAGCCGATATGGATTGGTTGCGCAGCAACCACAAAGGCCGGATCGGATACTTTTTCGGACATCCGTCGGTGGACGCGACTAAGACCGTCGACTTCTTCGTGACCCAGTTCAACACCATAGGTCGGCATGACACGGACGCTGTGGCTCTGGATCTTGAAACGACGGACGGCCTGCCGGCTCAGAAGGTTGCCGCCTGGGCAGTCGACGTGCAGTCTCAGTTGCACAAAAGGCTCGATCGGGCGCCACTGGTATACACGTTCATCGATTTCGTGAAGCAGGGCAATTGCGCGGGCCTAGGCGGCTACCCGCTGTGGATCGCTGATCCGTCCAGCCCGCGAGGCCATCCGGTAGTTCCCGAACCCTGGAAGACCTGGGCGATCCACCAATATGCCACAACTGCCAATATTGACCGTGACGTAGCCGCTTACGCTAATCAGTCAGAGATGTTCAAGGCGCTCGGCAAGAAAACAACATCGGAGCCTGACGTGAGGGACCTTGGCGGGATTTCGTCAGCTATCGCGGCAACCGTATGGCCGGACGGCGAGATCGTCGTGGCCGGGATCGGCAACGACTCCTTCGTGTACCGCAGGACGTGGTCTTCCGCCAAGGGCTGGGGAGCCTGGACCAAGGTAAGCCCCACCAAGGCCAAAGGCACTCTCGCCCTGACTGCGTCCGGCAAGGGCGCCGGCGCGATGTACTACATCGAGACGTCAGGCGCGACCGTGGAAATAACCACCAGCAACTACGGCGATACCTGGGCCTGATCGAGACCTGGGTCTGAGGCCAGATACCTTGCCCGATCCAGGGTCGGCCAACCCGCCCGGAACCGGCAGCGCTTCCTCGGTAACGCGTCGGTGACCTGCGGCTGGAGTATCTTCAGAGAGTGAGTTATCGCCCGGCACCGCGAGATCTTCGTGCCTCCGACTTCGAACGCGACCGGGTTGTCACGCTGCTCGGCGAGGCCGCAGCCGACGGAAGGCTGACGCCTGCCGAGCACGTTGAGCGGGTAGAGCGCGCATACCAGGCGCGGACTCTCGGCGAACTCGCTGCATTGACAACGGACCTGGCTGGCCCGTCCGCTCAGCCGATCCGGCTGGACGGACGGCGACCTGTCGCGGGCGTCTTCGGCCACGACAGCAGGGACGGCTGCTGGGTGGTGCCGGCGAGCTTGCCGGTCGTCGCGATCTGTGGCGAGGTCGAACTCAATCTCAGGGAAGCGGTGCTGCAAAGCGGCCGGATCGTCATCTACGCGACGCTCATCCTCGGCACAATTCACCTCATCGTGCCGGACGGAGTGGTCGTCGAGACGACCGGTAGCAGTGTTCTTACCCGCAGGATTACCCGCACCGTCCGGCCAGCGGGGCAACGGACCGCAGCACCCGGCTTCGGTCGGGCCGGCCGGAGCGAGCCCCCGGATCAGCCGGTCATCGAACTTCGCACGGTCGGCTTCGGCGGCACGATTAAGGTCACGTCGCCGAAACGGCCTCGCCGTCTCGGCGGGCTTCGCCGCGGCGGGCAGCTCCGCTAGCCGCTGCGGAAGCCGGACGCGACTAGGGCCTGTCCCGTGGATCACGACCGAGGTCCCACTACGTGCTCGCTACCTCGTGGGCGGGCTTTTTTTTAGGCCAGTCCGGCAGGTTTCGGACGACGGCTCTGGCGTGTTGTGGACTCTGCTTGGTGATGGCTGCGCGCGGTGAGTCGGCTGGTTATGGGGCAGTGTACTGCTCCCGTGCATCGAGTAGCTCGTCCCAGTGCTCTGCTGCCCACGCGCATGCGGAATCCAGTGGCTTCAGCATGCTGCGGCCCAGCGGCGTCAGCGCGTACTCTACTTTCGGTTTCGGGTCAGCGTGCACCGTGCGTGAGACGAGCCCGTCTCGTTCCAGGCCGCGTAGCGACTGTGTGAGCACTTTCGCGGTGACGCGGTGTAGTGGCACGCGGAGCTCAGAGAATCGGCGCGGACCGCCTTCCAAGCAGCGAATGATCAAAGCTGCCCACTTGTCACCGAAGCGGAATGGCAACAGCGAGGACGGGCACAGTTCGTCGAACATGTCAGGAGGCAGCGCCTGCTGGCGTGTCATGGTGTCTCCTGCATGTCGGCGGGCCGGTAGCTGGTCTCGGTATCCAGGAGGTAACCGCCCTTGCGGATACCTTTCGGGAGCATCGAGTCAACGGGAGGTATTCCAACGATGGGCAGGTTCGTGATTTTCGGGGCTGGTGGCCGGGCCGGCCGGCAGGCTGTCGCTGAAGCGCGCCGGCGTGGACACCAGGTCACCGCGGTGGTCCGCGACCCGTCCCGCTACGGCGGCTTGGCGGATGGCGGCGTACGGATCACCGCCGGGGACGTCAACGACGCGGCGGACGTCGCCGCCCTCGCGGCTGGGCACGACGCCGCGATCAATACGGCGGCGGCAATCGACCCGGAGACCTTCTTCACCAGCGCCGCACATGCCCTCATTAAGGGCCTGCGGCAGGCCGGGGTGAACAGGCTTGTCACGGTTGGGCTCGCATCGCTTCTGCCGGGCCCCGATGGGACCCGCCTGCTGGACATGCCCGGTTTCCCCGCAGAGTTCCGGCCCTTCTGCCTGGCCCACGCTGCCGGTCTTGAAGCGCTTCGTGTCGAAGGCGGAACGCTGGACTGGGTGTATGTCAGCCCAGCCGGCGACTTCGACCACGAGGGGGAGCGCACCGGCCATTATGAGATCCGCGAACACGGTGACACCGCGGCCCGCATCTCTTATGCGGACTTCGCCCTCGTCCTGCTCGATGAGGCCGAGACCCCACGGCACCACCGCGGCCATCTGGCCGTGGTATGAGGGCATCGCGACGCCCTCAGCTGCGATAAGTCGGGGTGTCATTTCATCGGGTCGCGGAGCCAGATCCGGATCGAGGCGACGTCGATGGTGCCCTGGTAGATGAGTTCGCGCTTGTCGTATCTGGTAGCCACTGTTCGGAAGTTCTTGAGCTTGTTGACGCAACGTTCGACGGTGTTGCGTTCCTTTAGCGCTCGGGATCGAACGCCGGAGGTCGGCCCCCGGCCGAGCCACGCTTGAGACCTGCGCGGATTCGGAAAAAGTTTCCGTTGATCACGGTGCGGTGGTCGGTCCACCGGCCGCCCCGCCGCGGCTTGGTCGAGGGCAGCAGCGGCTCCAGCCGTGCCCACTCCTCGTCGGTCAGATCGCGCCGCTTCAACCGTTCTTCATCCACAGAACGGATCTATCAAACGAACCACAGCAAGATCCGCGGGACAGGCCTTAGTACTGCACGACCGAATATTTCGCGACTTTCCAGAGCTGGTGCTCGCTGTGAATGTTGCGCACGGTGCCGGAGCGGGCGCGCATGACAAGCGAATGCGTGACCGCTCCGCCGGCGCGATACCGGACGCCGGCCAGAAGCTCGCCGTCCGTGATGCCAGTTGCCGCGAAAAACGCGTCGTCGGACGTAACCAGGTCATCGGTACTGAGGACCCGGTCGAGGTCGTGTCCGGCCTCTAGTGCTTTAGCCCGCTCGGCATCATCCCGTGGCGCGAGCTTGCCGAGAATGACGCCGCCGAGGCATTTGACGGCGCAGGCCGCAATGATCCCTTCCGGAGTGCCGCCGATGCCGAGCAGCAAGTCGACACCGGTGCCATCGCGAGCCGCCATGATCGCGCCCGCCACGTCACCGTCGGTCAGCAGCTTTATCCGGGCACCAGCTTGCCGGACCGCGCTGATGAGGTCGGCATGCCGCGGGCGATCCAGCATCACGACGGTCACATCGGAGGGTGAGCAACTCTTTGCTCGCGCCACGGCCGCGATGTTCGCGGCAGGCGGAGCGTCGATATCGACGACGTTTGCCGCTTCCGGGCCCGTGACGAGCTTGGACATGTAGTAGACGGCTGACGGGTCATACATCGAACCGCGGGCGCTCACCGCGATCACCGAGATCGCGTTCGGCATGCCGTTCGCGGTAAGGCGCGTGCCGTCAATGGGATCGACAGCCACGTCGCAGAGCGGGCCACTGCCGTCTCCGACCTGCTCCCCGTTGTACAGCATGGGAGCCGCGTCCTTCTCGCCCTCACCGATCACGACGACGCCGTTCATCGACACGGTGTTGATGAGCTGTCGCATTGCGTTGACCGCGGCGCCGTCTGCGCCGTTCTTGTCGCCTCTGCCGACCCACCGCGCCGAAGCCATGGCGCCGGCCTCGGTGACCCTGGCCAATTCGAGTGCCAGGTTGCGGTCGGGGGCATGTATGCCCGGTTCCGGGGCTGCGAGGCTTGGGTCGGCCGCCAGATCTCCGACCGGCCCGGGAATGCCGGGGGCGCCCGCCACGCCGGCGAACCCGCCATCGCTGACGGGATCGGCTGGCACGCCAGGTATCCCGGCCGCCTGTTGGTCGCTCATCGCCAGCACCTTCCCTGTCGGTGGCCCTGGTGGAATCCTATGTAGCGGGCTGGCTGGCCGGCCTGCCCACCCCGCACCGGTAGCCCAGAACGCGGAGCGCATGACGGCTGATCAGGTAACGCACGCGGGCCGTGCCGCAGACCGCGGCGCAGCTACCCGGGCTGCGCTGCTCGCAGCGGCGCGCGAGGTTTTCATGCTCGAGGGCTACGCGCAAGCGGGCGTTACCGACATCGTCGCGCTTGCGGGCGCCAGCGTCGGCAGCATGTACCACCATTTCTCCGGCAAGGCCGATTTGTATCTCGCGCTGTTCGAGGAACTGCACGACGAGCACGACAGGCGCACGCGTAAGGCCGTCAGGGACTGCCGGGACGAGGGGGTCACCGATCCCATGGTGCTGCTGCTGGCGGGCGCGCGCGGCTACCTGGATGTCTGCATCGAGCGGCGCGAGCTCGTCGGCATGTTCGCCCGCGGCGACGGGCCGCCCGGCTTCGAGGTGATGTGGCGGCGGCGGGTGTCGGACTGGGTGAGCCGCAATACCGAGCTCTTCGCGCGCAGCGGCGAGCCGCTGGGCGACGCCGCCGCGATCGTCATGACGGGCGCGATCATGCTCGCGCTCGCTGAGGTCTCGCTTGCCCCCGACGCAGCGCGCGCACGCCAGCTAGCCGACGGCGTGCTCGAGGTGTTGTCCAGGCTGCATGTCCGCCCGTAGCGCAATCGCACCAGCGCGTCACCGGCATGACTGCGCCCGTAGGTCCGCGCTTTTGGGCGGCAATCGGTAGGAGCGCCGCGGGCCTGCGTGGGCGCGGGCGGTCGCTATCCCAGGGCGCTGAGGACCTGGTCGGCGGTAGGTGTCTCGCCGAACCATTTCTGGAGCCTGCCGAGAGCGCTGACATGGGCATCGTCGCTGTCGGCTGTGCAGGCGTCGGAGACGATGACCGTCCGGTATCCCAGGTCGCATGCAGCGCGGGCGGTGGACTCGACGGCCACGTCGGTCGCCACGCCGGCGAGCACGAGGGTGTCGACACCTTCCCAGCGGAGGATGGTGTCGAGCGGGGTGCCTTCGAACCCGCTGCCCGCTGTCCCCCTGACGACCGGTTCGCCGGGCCCGGGTGCGACCTCGTCCATGACCTCGACCGCGGGAGTGCCCTCCTGCAGGGCGTCAGCGTCGATGGCCGCGCGATATAGCGGGGAATTCGGCCTGACCCCCGGGAACCCTGGCTCGTATGTGACCAGGGTGTAAACCACCTTCGCCGTCGCGGAGCGGAACCCGTCCAGCAGCCGTTCCTGGACCCCGATGATCCCTGTCTGCTCGGCCCTGGGGCGGAAGATCCGGCTGAAGGGAGTGTCGACCTTCCCGGCCACCCCCTTGCCCATATGCACCAGTGTCAGAGCCGTCCGTGCTGGATCCAGCCTGTCCATCGGCATGCCTCCGGGCTTCGCGCAGAATGATTGGCCGGGCCTGTACCGCAGACCGCCTGGAGTTGCTGATGCTAAGAAGATGACCGGTCTCGTCGGTCGCAAACCCGGACTGCCTCGGAGGGTCCAATCTGCGGTGCAGAAAGGCAGGCGCAAGCGGAGGACGCGGTCAGAATGGCGCCCCCGGCGCCGCGCCAGCCTCATGTTGCCTGGCCAGCGCGGTAGCGAGGCGTGCGCGGGCGCCTTCAAGCCACTCCTCGCAGATGGCTGCGAGCTGCTCACCACGCTCCCAAAGCTGGAGCGATTGCTCCAGGGTGAGGCCGCCCGCCTCTAGCCGCTTAACCAGCTCGGTCAGTTCGTCCCTGGCTTGCTCGTACGGCGGGCGTGCGGCCTTGCCTGCTGCCGGATCCGCCGCCCGGCCGGCGGCTGACCCGGTCGTACCCGCCTTACCTGCCGCTGCCACTCGACCAGCCTAGTGCGGCAGCAGCACGGCGGCTGGCACGCCGATCAACTCAACGGCGCGGCCAGGACGGCCGGACCGCTAGCCCTCCTGGTCAGGAGTGTGCCGTCCGGCAGTAACTGGCAGCTGGCCGTCGGCGAACCGCACGGACAGCAGTTCGCCCTCGGTCACTTGATCCGCGGACATCACAACGCTGAGGTCCGCGTGCTGGACTATTGCATAACCTCGGCGCAACGTCGCGGCCGGAGACAGGGCAATCAGCCGTGCCCTCATGTGCGCGAGGTCGTCAGTGGCCCGGTTCAGCCCGCCGCTGATCGCTCGGCTGGCACGTTCCGACAGGCCCAGGATCATTTCCTGCTGGCGGTCGATCTCGCGGGTGGGACTGGCCAGGGCCGGGCGTGAGGTGATGGCCGTCAGCCAGGAGCTTTCCCGGTCGAGTCGTCCGGCCAGTGATCTGCGCGCACGAGATCTGAGTTGGCCGATCAGCTCGAGTTGCTCGGCGACGTCGGGGACGGCTCGCCTGGCGGCGTCAGTCGGCGTAGAAGCACGGACGTCTGCCACCAGGTCAAGCAGAGGCACGTCCTGCTCGTGCCCGATCGCGCTCACGACCGGCGTGACACAGCCCGCCACCGCGCGGACCAGATCCTCGTCGGAGAACGGCAGCAGGTCCTCTACTGACCCACCGCCGCGGGCGATGATGATGACGTCGACCGCGCGGTCGGCATCGAGCCGCTGCAGCGCGCCGATGATCTCCTCGCTGGCGTGCAGGCCCTGGACGGCAACCGGCTCGACCCGGAACCGGACCGCTGGCCAGCGGCGCGCTGCGTTCCTGAGGACGTCGCGTTCGGCGGCCGAATCGCGCCCGCAGATCAGGCCCACTGTGTCAGGCAGGAACGGCAGTTTGCGCTTGCGCTCAGCGGCGAACAGGCCCTCAGCCGCCAGCGCTACCCGCCTCCGTTCCAGCCGGGCCAGCAGCTCGCCGATCCCGACGGCCTTGATCTGGGAGGCAGTGAGCGCGAAGGAGCCTTTCGCCGAGTTGAACTCCGGCTTAGCCCAGATGACGACCCTGGCACCGACGTCCGGTGGCGGGCTGGTCGCGTCGAGCACTGCGGTGCTGCAGATTACCCGCGCCGAGACTGCCGCGACCGGGTCGCGCAGGGTGAGGAAAGCGGTGCCACCACGCCTGGTCAGCTCGGCGATCTGACCCTCGACCCAGACTCTGCCGAGGCGGCCGATCCACTCGCCGACCAGCCGCAGTACCGTGCGCACCGGGACCGGCGACTGCTCGGAGGTTTCTAGCGGCACAACAGATCCTCCGGGGGTTTAGCTAGCTGGTGGGCGGTGCGGCTAACGGGCCAGCTGTCAGGCGGAACCGGGCGCCTGCCGTAACTCGCCCGCTTCGAGCTTGGAGATCCGTCGCTCGAACATGCCGAGCACCTCCGGTCGCTCGGCGTTCTTGCTCTCATAATCTGCCAGGATGCGCAACTGGCTGACGTCGAGCCCGCGCAGCCGGGCGCGGATAGAGGCGAGGGACAAGTCGTCATAGCTGGCCAGCGGCAAGCTTTGCTTCGCGGGAGCCGGGCGCGGTCTCATGCCTGCTAGCGGATCGGCTGGGGACTTGCGGCCACCGCTGGATCTGCCCGGTTCGGGCGGTGCATCGAAGTCGTCATCTACATCCTCATCCGAGAGCAGCCGGACATTGCCAGTCTTGTCCAGCGAACGCCACCGCGAGCCGGGCGGTGCGACCGGAGCCCGGCCCGGCCGCTGGCGCCTGGCGGCTGCCCGGCGCGGCCGCTCGCCGTCACCAGCGACGCGAGTGGCCTCTGGCTCTGCACTAGCCAGCGGCCTTTCGGCTGACAGCAGTATTCGGCCGACCCCGGCAAACACGGCCCGCACGACCAGCGTGGGCGCTCGCCTCACCTGGTTGGGGACGTGCGGGATGCCCATCCGGGACCTTCTCCCTCAGCCGGCCGCAGCCCTGGCGGCGGCGAGCCGGCGGCTCGGGAAACTCTCAGGGCTGGGCGAGGCTACTGCTCTTGGATCATTGTGGCTGGCCGCCGGTGATCGCGAGGCACGGAGGGCCTAATTCCGCGGCAATCAGGCCGGCAGTGGCCTGCAACCCGTATCCGACGGTGTCCTGGTGTCGGATGGTCGCGGTGTCTGGATACGTCCGGGTGCGGATCACCTAGACTGGCGGCATGTCAGCCCAGTCCCGCCGAGTGCTGCTCGCCAAGCCCCGTGGCTACTGCGCGGGCGTTGACCGGGCCGTCCAGACCGTGGAAATCGCGCTGGAGCGATTTGGCGCGCCGGTCTACGTTCGCAAGCAAATCGTGCATAACACTCATGTCGTCCGCTCGCTGGAAGAGCGCGGCGCCATCTTCGTCGACGAGACCGATGCCGTTCCCGAGGGCTCGGTCGTGGTGTTCTCCGCACATGGCGTCTCTCCGGAAGTGCGCGAGGAGGCCAACGGCCGCAGCCTGCGGACCATCGACGCTACCTGCCCGCTGGTGACCAAGGTGCACAACGAGGCACGCCGGTTCGCGGCGCAGGACTACGACATCCTGCTGATCGGTCATGAGGGTCATGAGGAGGTCATCGGCACCACCGGTGAGGCTCCGGAGCACATTCACCTGGTAGACGGCCCGGCCGGCAGCGATTCAGTGCAGGTCAGAGACCCGGCCAAAGTTGCCTGGCTGTCGCAGACGACGCTATCAGTGGACGAGACCACGCAGACCGTAGCGGCACTGCGCAAGCGGTTCCCGCAACTGCTCGACCCGCCGAGCGACGACATCTGCTACGCGACCCAGAACCGGCAGGCGGCGGTCAAGCAGATCGCTGCCGAGTCGGATGTCGTTATCGTGGTCGGCTCGTATAACTCCTCTAATTCGGTTCGCTTGGTCGAGGTCGCCAAAGAGGCTGGGGCCCGCGCCGCTTACCTGGTCGACGACGCGTCTGGCGTCGAGGTGTCGTGGCTCGAGGGCGCGCATACCGTCGGCGTTACTAGCGGTGCCTCGGTGCCTGAGGACCTGGTAGACGGCGTGCTCAAGCGGCTGGCTGACCACGGGTTCGCCGACGTTGAAGAGGTCGAGGCGGTGCGCGAGCGCATGGTGTTCGGCCTACCGCGCGAGCTCCGCAAGCCCGCCGCGGGCCAGGCCTAGCGGCCGGTTAGCCCGCGCGCGAGCTCCGCAAGCGGGCCAGGCCTAGCGGCTCTCAGCCTGCGGCGCTGATAGCGCGCCCGCCGCCGAACAACGGCTGCTGTGTCCCAGCATCCCTGGGCGGGCTCACCAGCTCCGGTCCAGCCTCCACGATCAGCTCGGAAGCTGACAGCGACCGGACGCCCTCTTCGACTGGCTGCAATGTCTCAAGCTCGGCTTCGACGATGCCCAGCTCATTCAGCTTCCGCGCGCTGACCAGCACACGGCTCTCGAGCGAGCCGACAGTCCTGTTATAGGCCGAAACCGCGTTCGTCAGCGCCTTGCCCAGGCCATCGACGTTCTTGCCGAGGCTGGTGATCCGGTCGTAGAGCTCGCGGCCCAGATCGAACACGGCTCGCGCGTTATCCGACAGCGCTGCCTGCTGCCAGGCGTACTGCGCCGTCCGCAGCATCGTGACGAGCGTCGTCGGCGTAGCGATGTGGACCCTGTGCACCATCGCGTGCTCCAGCAGGCCGGGATCGTGCTCAAGCGCGGGGGCCAGAAACGCCTCGCCGGGAATGAAGAGCACGACGAACTCGGGCGACGGGGCGAGCGCGGCCCAGTACGCCTTCGCCGCGAGCCGGTCGACGTGCTCGCGCAGATGCCGGGAGTGCGCGCCCAGCCGGGCCGCGCGCACATCCTCGTCCGAAGTCTCGGCTGCCTCCAGGTAAGCGGCAAGCGAGACCTTCGAATCGACCACGATGTTCTTGCCGCCTGCCAGCCGGATCACCATGTCCGGGCGCAGCGCGCCGTCGGCCGTGGCGACACCGACCTGCTCGTCGAAGTCGCACCTGCTGGTCATCCCGGCCAGCTCCACGACCCGCCGCAGCTGCATCTCACCCCACCGGCCACGGGCCTCGGGCCTACGAAGGGCGGTTACCAGTGCCTGGGTCTGCGCGCGCAGCTGATCCGAGCTCTGCCGAGCGATGGCGACCTGCTCGGACAGCGCGGCATGTGAGGAGCGCCTGGCCGCCTCGGTGTCGCGCAGCTGGCTCTCTACCCGGGCCAGCGTGTCCCGCAACGGCTGCACGAGCTGCTCGACCGCGGCCGTGCGGTTGTCCAGCTCTCCGGCAGCCCTGGCATTGGCGGCGCTCAGCCGCCCCTCGGCAACCTGCAGGAACGTCTTCGTGCTGCGGTCGAGCGCCTGATCCGACAGGACCTGGAAGCGCTCGGCGAGCTGGCCGTCGATCAGCTCCGCCTTCTCCCGTGCGGCGCGCTCGAGCAGGTCGGCACGCTCGTCGGCCGACCTGGCCCGTTCCTCAGCGACCTTGGCCTGGCCGGTCAGGTCAGCGGCCAGGCCGGCCAGCCGGCCGCGCGCCAGCAGGTAGCCGACGGCAGCGCCGAGCGCGGCTCCGAGCAGCAGCCCGATGAGCAACATGATCGCGTTCATAGCCAGCATGCTTGCAGCCGGTCACGACAGTTCCGGTGTCCGACACGCCCGGCCCGGCCCCAGCGGCAAACCGTAGCGAATTCCCCGGTCGGCCCAGGCTGCTGCGCGCGGCCTCGTGCTGTGTGCTGGACAGTGCGCGTTCCCGCGGGCTACTAGACTTTCCCGGTGAGCCTGTCTATTGGCATCGTCGGCCTGCCCAACGTCGGCAAGTCCACTCTTTTCAATGCACTGACCAGGGCGAATGCGCTGGCGTCGAATTACCCCTTCGCGACGATCGAGCCGAACGTCGGCATTGTCGGCATTCCGGATCCGCGGCTGGACGCGCTGGCCGCCTTGTACGAGTCGGCGCGGATCGTGCCCGCCACCGTGCGATTCGTCGATATCGCGGGGCTGGTGCGCGGCGCGTCCGCCGGGCAGGGGCTGGGCAACCAGTTCCTGTCGCACATCCGGGAAACTGACGCGATCTGCCAGGTCGTGCGCGTCTTCACCGATCCCGACGTCAGCCACGTGGACGGGGACGTGTCGCCTGAACGAGACATTGAGACCATCGCCACTGAGCTGATGCTGGCAGACCTGCAAACGCTGGAGAAGGCCGCACCCCGGCTGGCCAAGGAGGCAAAGTCAGGCAAGGATCCGGAGCGCATCCGGATGGCTGAGGCGACCGCGAAGGCACAGCAGCTGCTCGACGGCGGGACGACACTGTTCGCGGGCGCGGCAGCGGCCGGGATTGATCTGGCTGACCTGCGCGAGCTTCAGCTGCTGACGGCGAAGCCGTTCCTGTACGTGTTCAACGAAGACGATGCCGAGCTTGCCGACGACGAGCTGCGCAAGAACCTGGCCGGGCTCGTTGCCCCGGCCGAGTCGATCTTCCTGGACGCCAAGACCGAGGCTGAGCTTGCCGAGCTTGAGCCTGCCGACGCTGCTGAGATGCTGGCCGAGCTCGGACTCGGCGAGCCGGGTCTGGCGCAGCTGGCCAGGGCTGGTTTCGCCGCGCTGAACTTGTCTACGTTCCTGACCGCGGGCCCGAAGGAGGCGCGGGCTTGGACGATACCGGTCGGCGCTACCGCGCCGGAGGCCGCGGGTGTCATTCACACCGACTTCCAGCGCGGATTTATCAAGGCCGAGATTGTGTCGTTTGATGACCTGATGGCGGCTGGCTCAGTCGCGGCGGCCAGGGCGGCGGGCAAGGCGAGGATCGAGGGCAAGGACTACATCATGCGCGACGGCGACGTCGTGGAGTTCCGCTTTAACGTCTGAATCGGCGGTGCGGACGGTTGTTGCTCGTGGCGGAACAACACCTGGCCGCTGTCGTCGGCTGCTTCCCGACTAGTTGGCAGGAGTTGGCAGGAGCCGCCCCGCGGTAGGTCGGTTCTGCCGGCCGTGCTCCGACACCGCTCCGGGCCGCAGATGCTTGAGCCTCGGCCGCAGTCTCGCTCGTCCCCGGGCTGCGCGGCTCTTCACTGCTCCTTCCGAGACGCCGAGAACCCGGGCGGCGTCGGCGACTGGGTAGCCGAGCATGTCCACGAGGACAAGCGCGGCCTGCTGCTCGGGGACCAACTGCTGCAGCGCGGCTCGCACGTCGATGGCGGTGTCGCTGCTGGCCGATGGATCCGCGAGCGACTGGCGGCCGGTGGCTAGCGCGTCCAGCTTGTCCTCGTCCTGGCAGGCTGTGGTCGGGCGCGCTGCCCGGCGGCGCGTGCGGTCGAGTGCGGCATTCACAACGATCCGGTGCAACCAGGTCGTGACTGCTGAATCGCCGCGGAAGCTATCGGCTCGCCGGAGGGCGGCGATCATCGCGTCCTGCAGGGCGTCGGCTGCTTCCTCCGGATCGCTGAGGGTACGGACGGCAACGGCCCACAGCCGGTCCCGATGCCGCCTGAACAGCTCGCCGAATGCGCGCGGATCGCCCGAGACGTGCCTGCTGAGCAGCTCGGTGTCAGACGGACTCTCCTTCCCGGCCGGAACGTTCGGCCGGGCGGCGCTGCCCGGGCAGAAGATTGCGCTCGGACTCGCGGTCGCATCGATCCGTCGCTTCCTCCTCTCGCCCGGCTCAGCGGGAAGCGTCAGTCGGGCACGATTCGTGCAATACCCGCGCAAGTATTGCTTGTATAGACCGCTTCGTTCCGAACGGAGCACCGCTACGAACGCGCGCCCGCTGCGATCACAAGTCTCGTTCATATCCATATCCCTGTTTGAAAGCGGCGCCCCGGCGGTCGCCAGCGCAGTGGCGGATGCGGCTGCCGGTGCCACAGGAGCCTGCGGCGCTCATGGCCGCCTTCTGGGTTGTGTTGCCTGCGTGACGCTTTTCCTTCAAAACCCTCATTGGCCTTCGCCTTGACCAGCCTGCCTGTCGGCGCACCGGGCCGGGGAGGGGGCAAATGCTCAGAGCACTGCTCATTGCCCGGGTACTGCCGCGAGACTGGCACCTGGACACCGAAAGCGGCTAAGCGGCCCTCACCCGTCCGGTTGTGACGCGGCGACCCATGCGGCGACCTGGGCTCGTGAGGTGAAGCCGAGCTTGATGAGGATGTGCTCCACGTGGTTCTCGGCGGTCCGCTGGGAGATCACCAACTCGGCGGCGATGTCCTTGTTGCTGCGGCCGCCGGCGATCAGGCGGGCCACTTGCAGCTCCCGGGGCGTCAGCGGCGCCCCATCGGATGCGGCCGGCTCCGGGGGCTTCTTCGGCATCTTTTTCGTCGGCTGCTGCAAGGCGTAGGCGAGGACATCGTCCGCGGACAGTCCGAGGCCACGGTGGTAGGCGGCCTGGAACGCCGACTCGCCCAGAGCTTGCCGGGCCTGGTTCTC
>DASXIA010000282.1:0-20278 GCA_036488155.1 Streptosporangiaceae bacterium
CTGTCCAGCTAAGCGGTCGGCGCCGGGTTCCGCGCCGTGCTCGGCGGGCTGGCACCGGCTTGCGTTGCGCTGGCGTCGTAGTGCCCGAGACGCGCAGTCCAAGGCTCCGTAGGCAACGTGACGCCCGCTTCCGCACGGCGCGGAACCCAGGCAGCGCCTTCTCAAGGGCCGAGGCCGACGAGGCGCACACGAGAGCCTGGTAACGGCAAACTGTGCATGGCGCGGGTGCTGGGTTCGCCGCCGGAGTGCGTCTCAAGGCGGCGGATTCCGCGCGCTGCGGCAGCGGGCGTAAACGTGGCCTGCAGAACCCCGTGACGGCGCGTCTCGGGCATGACCGTGCCGGCGCACCGGCGACCGGTGCCAGCCCGCAGAGCAGCGCGCGGAAGCCGCCGCCGCTAGCAGCGCAGCGCGAGGAAGCCGCCGCCGCTAGCAGAGCAGCGTACGAAATCCGCGTTAATTAGCTAAGTTCGTCACGCGATAGACATCGTAGACGCCGTCGATCGACCGGACGGCGCGCAGGACGGCGCCGAGATGCTTGGGGTCGCCCATCTCGAACGTGAACCGGCTGAACGCGACCCGGTCACGAGTCGTGCTGACGGTGGCGGACAGGATGTTCACGTGCTGGTCGGACAGGGTCCGGGTAACGTCCGAGAGCAAGCCGGTGCGATCCAGAGCCTCGACCTGGATCGCCACGAGGAACTGTGAGCCTTCCCGCGGCGACCAGCGGACGTTGACGAGCCGCTCCGGCTGCGATTCCAGCAGGTGGCCGAGGTTGACGCAGTCGGCGCGGTGTACCGATACCCCGTTGCCCCTGGTTACGAAGCCGGTGATCTGATCGCCCGGGACCGGGGTGCAGCACTTCGAGAGCCGAGCCCAGACGTCGTTCGCGCCCTCGACCGCGACCCCCGAGTCGCTGACCGGCGTGGCCGGGCGTGGCTGCCGGGTGACCTGGGTGGCCTCGGCCAGATCCTCCTGCGCGCCCTCGACCCCGCCAGCCGACTTGACCAGCTTGGCTACCACTGACTGGGCGCTCACGTGTCCTTCGCCGACCGCGGCGTACAACGCGGACAGGTCGGTGTAGTGCAACTCAGTGGCAATCCCGTTCAGCGCGTCCGCAGTAGCTAGCCGCTGCAGCGGCAGGTTCTGCTTGCGCATCATCCGGGCGATCGCGGTCTTGCCAGCCTCGGCGGCGGCCTCTCGCCGCTCCTTGGAGAACCAGTGCCGGATCTTGTTCTTGGCTCGCGCGCTCTTCACGAATCCGAGCCAGTCCTGGCTCGGGCCCGCGTCCAGTGCCTTCGAGGTGAAGATCTCGACGGTGTCGCCGTTGCTGAGCGCACTCTCCAGCGCCACTAGCCGCCCGTTCACCCGGGCGCCGATGGTGCGGTGGCCCACCTCAGTGTGGATGGCATAGGCGAAGTCGACGGGCGTCGCGCCCTGCGGCAGCGCGATCACCTCACCGCGCGGGGTGAAGACGTACACTTCAGCGCCGCCCAGGTCGAACCGCAGCGCGTCAAGGAACTCGGCGGGATCCTCGGTTTCCCGCTGCCAGTCGACCAGTTGCCGCAGCCAGGCCATGTCCGCGGTGCCGCCGCCGCCGACCATGTCCTCCTTGTACTTCCAGTGGGCGGCGACCCCGTACTCCGCCCGCTTATGCATGCCCCAGGTCCGGATCTGCAGCTCAACCGGCTTGCCCTCGGGACCGATCACCGTGGTGTGCAGCGACTGGTACATGTTGAACTTGGGCATCGCGATGTAGTCCTTGAACCGGCCAGGAACCGGGTTCCACCGGGCATGAACGGTGCCAAGTACCGCATAGCAGTCGCGAAGCGAGTCGACGAGAATGCGAATGCCCACCAGGTCGTAAATGTCATCAAAGCCGACATTACGCGCAATCATCTTCTGGTAGACGGAGTAATAGTGCTTCGGGCGCCCGGTGACCGTCGCCTTGATCTTGGCGTCCTTGAGGTCCTCCTGGACGTCCTCGATCACTTCCTGCAGGAACATCTCCCGCCGTGGCGCGCGCTCGGACACCAGCCGGGCGATCTCGTCGTACCGCTTGGGGAACAGGGTCGCGAAAGCCAGATCCTCCAGCTCCCACTTGACCGTGTTCATGCCCAGCCGATGCGCCAGCGGCGCGAAGATCTCCAGCACCTCGCGTGACTTCTGCTCCTGCTTAGGCCGCGGCAGGTAGCGGAGTGTGCGCATGTTGTGCAGGCGATCGGCCAGCTTGATGACCAGGACGCGGATGTCGCGCGACATGGCGACGACCATCTTGCGAACGGTCTCAGCCTGCGCGGCATCGCCGTACTTCACCTTGTCCAGCTTGGTTACGCCATCGACCAGCGACGCTACTTCCTCGCCGAACTCCTCCTGGATCTGGCCGACTGTGTACTGCGTGTCCTCCACCGTGTCATGCAGCAGCGCCGCGCAGATCGTGTCGTGCGGCATGCCCAGCTCGGCAAGGATCGTCGCCACCGCGAGCGGATGGGTGATGTACGGGTCGCCGCTACGCCGCGACTGGCCCGCGTGCAACCGGGCGGCTACCTCGTAGGCTCGCTCGATCTTCCGGATGTCCGCTTTCGGGTGGGTGGTCCGCACGGTCCTGATGAGCGGCTCGAGAACTGGGTTGACCGCTCCCACGCGCGGAGCACCGAGCCGTGCCAGCCTCCGGCGCATCGCGGCAGCGCCGGAGGCGCCGTCTGGCTGCGGCTCCGCGTTGCTCCCAGCGATCTCCGCGGACCCAGCCGACCGCCGGGCGACCCGGCTGGCGGCCGCTCGCGCCGCGGACTTCTTCCCGGCGCCTACAGAACTGCGGCCGGCTGTCTTCCGGCTGACCGGGCCTGGGGCGACCTCGTCATCGTCTTCCACCGCTTCCATCGGGCGGGTGTCGCCCGCGGTGCTAGTTCGCCCATCGTGACCCGCGGCGCTCTGGCCGCCCGTGTCTTGACCTGTGCGGCTATTCGCCGGTGTGGCCGGTGATGCAGCGGGCATGCCAGCGGGCGATGTCACCCCGCCATCCGTCGTGGGCAGCTCCTGGGTGACATCGTGTTCGGCCGTCCTGGCCGTCACCATGTCACCTGCCACATGCGCTCCTCAAGTCCGCCGTGTCAACAAGTCTATCGGTGGACGATTCGGGAAGTGCCGGGCTCCGTACGTTGCGTCACACAGGGAGGAGCGATCGGACGGCGATGCCGGGCAATTTGCCCCGGCCTGCGAGGAATTCGAGCTCAAGCAGTACAACCACACCCGCCACTTCGGCGCCTGAACGCCGGACAAGTTCGGCAGTCGCTGCAGCGGTCCCGCCGGTCGCCAGTACGTCGTCGACGATAAGGACGCGATCGGATGCGTCAAATGCGTCGATATGCACCTCGAGGGTGGCCGTTCCGTACTCCAGTTCGTACGACTCCGCGTAAGTCTCGCCGGGCAGCTTGCCCAGTTTGCGTACCGGTACGAAGCCGGCTCCGAGCGCCAGGGCGACAGGCGCAGCCAGGATGAACCCGCGGGCCTCGATCCCGGCGACCTTGGTCACACCTTCGTGCCCGGCCGCGAGCGCCGTGACGACAGATGCGAAGGCGGCGCCGTCGGCCAGCAGCGGAGTGATGTCCTTGAAGACGATGCCGGGCTGCGGGTAGTCGATAACGTCGCGAATAGTCGATTTGAGCAATTCGGTAACGTCGCCGTGAACGCTCCCGGCAGGCTGAGGCACTACCGTCGCTTCTTCTTGCCGCTCGGCCGCCGCTTCGCTGCCGGCCGCCTTACTGGTTGCTGACGGGCGCCGGGCGGGCGGGCGCTAGCGGCCCGTGCCTGGCCCGCCCCCGCTGGCTGAGCGGCCGCCACAGCCTCGTCACCGGTTACAGCGTCGCCGGCCTCCAGGTCCTCATCAGCCACGTCAGCAAGCTCAGCGTCACCGGGGTCGGGATCCGCAGCGCCCGGCCGCCGGCCGCCAGCGGACAGGCCGACCGCGGTCGCACCGCCCTTTGCCGCACCGCCGTTTGCCGCACCGCCGTTTGCCGCACCGCCGTTTGCCGCACCACTGCTGGCGGCACCAACCGCCGCACCGGACTTGGCCGCCCGGCGTAGTGCGCCGCGGCCGCCAGCCTCACGCAGCGCCACCTGCTTCGTCAGTTGCTTGTACTCCGGCTGGCGCTCCTTCAGATCCGCCAGCACCGGCGTCGCGATGAAGATCGAGGAGTACGTGCCGGACAGCATTCCGACGAACAGCACGAGCGACAGGTCCTTGAGCTCGCCGTTGCCGAGAAGCAAGGTGCCGACGACCAGGATGGCCGCAACGGGCAGCAGGGCGGTGAGCGAGGTGTTGATGGACCGGACCAGGGTCTGGTTCAGCGCCAGGTTCGCTGCCTTGCTGTAGGTGGTCTTGCGGGTGCCGAGTATCGGCGCAGTGTTCTCTCTGACCTTGTCGAAGACGACAACGGTGTCGTAGAGCGAGTAACCGAGAATCGTCAGCAGCCCGATGATGGTCGCCGGGCTGACCTGGAAGCCGGTCAGTGCGTAGACCCCGATGGTGATCACGATGTCGTGCGCGAGAGCGACGAAAGCCGCGGCCGCCATCCGCCACTCGAAGGCGATCGACAGGTAGATGACGATCACGATCAGGAACGCGATCAACGCCTTAATCGCTGCGTCGGTGACCTGTGAGCCCCAACTCGATCCGACGGTCGTGATTGGCACGTCCCTGAGCGGCAAGTTGAAGTCCTTGGCGAGCTGACGATCGATCGCCAGCGCCTTTGCGGGTAGCAGCTGGCCGGCCTGGACCTGCCAGAACGGTTTACTGCTGTTGAACGGCGTCACCTTCGTGGCACTGGCGTTGACACCACCGCCATTGGTGACGATCTGCTCGAGCTTCGGCGCGGTCACCTGCGCCGTCGCCGGAACGGTCCACTCCGAGCCGCCCTTGAAATCGATGCTGTAGTCGAGCCCGCGGAAGATCAGCGCCAGGATGCTGATGAGCAGGATGAAGCCGGAGATCGTGTACCAGAGCTTCTGCCTGCTGACGAAGTTGATCGAGACCTCGCCGCGGTACAGCCGCCCGGTCACGTTGCCCAGCCGCGACATCACGCCTCCCTGGTGGTGGTCGAGGTGCGCACCGCAGTGGCCGCAGCGCCGGCGCTGGCGGCCGGTCGCCGGCCGCCGCGCCATGGCGCCCTGGCGCCGAGCCTGCCTGGATCAAGACCGGACAGCCGATGGCCCTGACCGTAGAACTTAGTCCTGGCCAGCAGTGTGATCATCGGCTTGGTGAACAGGAACACCACAATGATGTCAACGAGCGTGGTCAGTCCGAGCGTGAACGCGAAGCCGCGAACGTCGCCCTGCGACAGGATGTACAGGAGCAATGCGGCCAGGAACGACACGGTGTCGGACACCAGGATCGTCCGCCGTGCCCGCGCCCAGCCGCGCTCCACCGCGGTCCGCAACGATCGTCCCTCGCGTACCTCGTCGCGCAATCGCTCGAAGTAGACGATGAACGAGTCGGCGGTGATGCCGATCGCGACGATCAGACCAGCGATGCCGGCCAGGCTCAGGGTGAAGCTCTCGTACCTGGACAGCAGCACAACCGACAGGTAAGAGATAGCCGCTGCGATCGCCAGGCTGAGCACTGACACTACGCCGAGTCCGCGGTAGTACAGGAACGAGTAGAGCACCACGAGCAGCAGGCCAACCAGCGCCGCGAACAGGCCGGCTGATAGCTGATCCGCACCGAGCGATGCAGACACCGACGAGGTGAACAGGTTGTGGAAGGTCAGCGGCAGGCTGCCGTACTTCAGCACATCGGCAAGCGTCGTCGCCTGTGACTGGCTGAACCCGGCGCCGCTCCCGCCGTTGATCTGGCCGCTGGTGGAGATGGTGCTTTGCACCTGCGGCGGCGCGCCCTGTAGCTGCCCGTCGAGCACGATCGCCAGGAAGTCAAGCTCCGATGTCGCCGACCCGTTGCTGTAGTACTTCGACGACATCTGTGTCGTGAGCTGACCGAGATGGTTTGATGCTGGGCTCTTGACGTTAAAGGTGACCGCCCAGCCAGTCGTCTGGTCAACGGCCTGGACGCCGCTCAGATCGCTGCCCTGCACGACGGCCGGGCTCATGGCGTACTTTTCCCAGACGTTCGTACCAGGCGGCTTGAAGCAGGTCACCGTCTGCACCTTCGGGTTGTCCCAGTTATTCGGGACACTGTGGTAGATCTGCTGCTTCCAGCCCTCTTTGGCCGTGCAATTGAGCTTGTTGAAGAGCGTCACTGTGGCCGGGGTGAGCATGGCAGCGCTGCCTTGCCCGTCTGCTGTCGTGGACAGCCTGGGCTTTCCCGTGGCTGGCGGGCTGGCACTCGGGGACGCGCTGGGGCTAGTCGAGGCCGCGGGCGAGTGGGACGCTGACGTGCTCGGCGACGGCGTGGAACTGGCGCCGATCTTGCTGGCGCCCACTGCCTGGCCAGAGCCGCCCGACGAAGAAGGCGACGCGCTCGACGCGCTCGGACTCGCCGTCGGCGTGGCGGAGGACGACGTCGTCGGAGTCGTCGAGGGCGTCGCGGAGGCCGACGGGTTCGGCGTAGTCGGGGGCGCACCCGTGGTGGTGTTGGGCGCGACCAGCAGGACCTGCCGCAGCCGGAGCAACGCGGTCTCCCCGACCAGCGTGGCGACCTTCTGGGCGCCGGCGCCGGGCACCGAGACGACGATCTGGTTAGTTCCCTGCTGGACCACCGACGCGCCGTTGGACTGGCCGGTGCCCTGGACCCGGTTCGTCATGATCTGGATCGCCTTGGTCATCGCGCCCTGGCTGACCGGCTTTCCGTTCGGCGAAATGGCCCTGAGCGTGACGGACGTGCCGCTGGAGAGGTCGAGCCCGAGGCCGACCTTGAAGCTCTTGTGCCAGTCGGCCGGCTTGAAAATATTGCCGCCGAGCACGCTGAGCGCCATGACGATAAGCAGCACAACCAGGGCGGTCAGGTACCGCCCCGGATAGGAGCTGGGGGTGCTTCGGGGTGCCACGAGTGCCCTTGTCTCTCGCTAGGCCGGGTGCGACGCGGTCAGCGCGGCGCACTCATGCGGCGCGGCTAAATTGTCAGGTCGCTGCGGTTGTCAGGCTTGCCTGACGTCCCGTCGCCGTTCAGATCCGGGCCCTTCTGGTCGCCGTCCAGGTCCGGCTCGGTCTCCCCGAAGGTCGGCGTCGGCTGAGCCACGCCGTCAGGCTCGTCGTCGGGCACGACGGCGGCGATCGCCTGGCGCAGCATCTTGATCCGCGTACCCGGCGCGACCTCAAGGATGACGTTACGGTCATCGCCCTCGATCACGGTGCCGAAGACCCCGAACGTGGTGCGGACCCGAGCCCCGTCAATCACCTGGCGCTGAGTGTCCTGCGCGGCGCGCTTACGCCTGCTCTGGGACCGGAACATGAAGATCATCATGACCGCGAAGATCGCGACGATAATCAGCAGTGAGCTACTACCGCCGCTGGTCTTCGCCGCCGGAGCGCCCGCGAGAAAAATCTGTGTCGTAGTCCCCATGGAGGGGCATCCTTCCGATTAGTTCTGCCCCGGTGGCCAGCATACTGGCCGGTACCGGATCGTACGGACCGGATGGCAGCGCCGAAGTGGCGTGTTTTGAACCAACTGCCGCAGTGTAGCGGCGCCCGCGCCACGCACCAACAGGCTACGGCCTATGACGAGTGATCGTGACCAGCCTGCGATCCTGTGTGACAGTTCCGGCTAGGTCTTAAGCCCTGCGGCTAGCCGAAAAGCGTCGCCTCACCGTCGCCGCCGTCATCCTCCTGACCTGCCCATTCGATCATGCCGCCAGCCCGGCCCGCCCACGCGGCCCTGCGCGGCACCGGCAGGCCCAGGTGCTGCCAGGCAGCCGGCGTCGCCACCCGCCCGCGTGGCGTGCGGGCGATCAGCCCGGCACGGACCAGGAATGGCTCGGCGACAACCTCGACGGTCTCGGCCTCCTCTCCTACCGCGACCGCCAGGGTTGACAACCCGACCGGCCCGCCGCCGAATCTGCTGACCAGGGCGCCGAGCACGGCGAGATCGAGCCGGTCCAGGCCGCTCTCGTCGACCTCGTACAGCTCGAGTGCCGTCCGGGCGCAGTCCCTGGTCACTACCCCGTCGCCGCGCACCTCGGCGAAGTCCCGCACCCGGCGCAGCAGCCGGTTGGCGATCCGCGGCGTGCCCCGCGACCGGCCCGCTATCTCGTCCGCGCCGTCTTCCCGCAAGTCCACGCCAAGCAGGCCTGCCGAGCGGCGCACGATGACGCCGAGTTCCTCCGGCTCGTAGAAATCGAGATGGGCGGTGAAACCGAACCTGTCTCGCAGCGCGGCCGGCAGCAGCCCGGCCCTGGTTGTCGCGCCAACCAGGGTAAACGGGGCGATATCGAGCGGAATCGCGGTGGCACCTGGCCCCTTGCCAATGACGACATCCACCCGGAAGTCCTCCATGGCCAGGTAGAGCATCTCCTCGGCCGGCCGGGCCACCCGGTGGATCTCGTCGATGAAGACGATTTCGCCCTCGGTAAGGGTGGAGAGGATGGCGGCCAGGTCGCCGGCTCGTTCGATCGCGGGCCCGCTGGTGATCCGCAGCGGAGCGCCCATCTCAGCCGCGATGATCATGGCAAGAGTGGTTTTGCCCAGGCCGGGAGGCCCGGATAGCAGCACGTGATCGGGCGCCCGGCCGCGGCGCAGAGCGCCTTCCAGGACCAGGGACAGCTGCTCGCGCACGCGGTTCTGACCGATCACCTCGCTCAGCCGCTTCGGCCGGAGTGCTCCCTCGACGACCCTGTCGTCGGCGTCAGCGAGACCGGACAGAACCCGCTGCTGGTCGTCGCCAGTACCGCCCGCCCCGCTTGCACTGCCAGCCTTGTCAGCGCCGCCCGCACCTGGCCGAGCCGTCATGCTGACTCCGGTTCGTGCCGTCGTCCGACCGCTGCCGCCGCTGCGGGCCCCCTCATGACCGGCCCCCTCATGACCGGCCCAGCAAGCGCAGTGCGGCCCGGAGCGCCACCGCGACCTCGACCTCGGCTGGTTCGCCGTCGGCTGACAAGGTCAGCTCAGGCTCGACCGCTGAGATCGCCTGGTCCGCCTCCCGCGCCTGCCAGCCCAGGCTGACCAGGCCCGCTCTGACCTGGTCCCGCCACTGCGGCGTGACGGCAGCAGCCGGACCGCGAGCCAGTCCTCCGCGGTCCGCATCGCCGGGCGGCCCGAGCCGCCCGGCAAGTTCCAGCACGATCCGCTGCGCCCCCTTCCGGCCAATGCCAGGTACTGATGTCAGCACCGCCAGGTCCTCAGCCGCGACGGCGCGCCGCAGCGCGTCCGGCGTCAGCACCGCCAGCATCGCCTGTGCCAGTCGTGGCCCGACACCACTCGCGGTCTGCAGGAGCTCGAAGGTGTTCCGCTCGTCCTCGCTGGCAAAGCCGTACAACGTCAGCGAATCTTCCCTGACGACCAGTGAGGTCGCCACTCGCGCCTGCTCCCCGAGCCGCAGCCCGGCCAGAGTGGCCGGGGTGCACTGGACCAGCAGGCCGACGCCGCTGACATCGATGACGGCCCCGTCCGGCGCGATAGCGGCGACGGACCCGGTCACATGCGCGATCATCTGGCACCTCCGGCAGATCGCAGGGTCGGCTGACGACGCTCTTCCGCTGCCAGTCGCTGCTCCGTGAGCCGAGCTTGGGCGGTGCCGCGCCAAAGATGGCAGATAGCGAGCGCGAGCGCATCCGCGCAGTCGGCCGGCCGGGGCGGGTCAGGGAGCCGCAGCAGCCTGGTGACCATTTCGGTGACCTGCTGCTTCCCGGCCCGTCCGCTGCCGGTGACCGCCGCCTTGACCTCGCTCGGAGTGTGCAGTGCCACCGGCACGCCGCGCCGGGCAGCGCACACGATCGCTACCGCTCCGGCCTGCGCGGTGCCCATCACCGTACGGACGTTGTGCTGGCTGAAGACGCGCTCGACTGCGACCGCGTCCGGCTGATGACGGTCCAGCCACTGGTCCAGCTCGGTCTCCAGGGCCAGCAGCCTGGAGCCGATATCGTCGCCGGCCGGCGTCCTGACTACGTCGGTGCCGATCAGCCGCAGGGCCCGCCCGGGCGCGCCCTCGATAACCCCGATGCCGCACCGGGTCAGCCCGGGATCCACGCCGAGCACGCGCATCCCGTCACCGTCCTGCCTGTCGCCTGCCGGTCCGCCCGCGGTCACGCGAACTCCGCGATCACTGCGAACACCTGTTCGGCCAGCACGTTACCGGGTCCTGGCCCCGGCCGGGTGGCGGCACGCTGGCGATGCCGGAACTCGCTGAGCGCGGGCGCGGGGTCAGAAGGCGTGCAGCATGAATGCCGGCCGGCCGCCGAACGCGCTGTCAAGCGCGTCATCGCTCGCCTGACCGCCGCCGCCGGCAAGGCCGGCCTGGCGCAGCGTACCGAGCGGGACGCCGGCGTAGAGCGCAGCCAGACCGCGCGCGCCGAGTCGTAGCACTGCATCGGGCCCACCCGCCGTGCTTCCTGAACCAGCCATGTTTCCTGACCCAGCTGGATCGAGCGGCCCGACGCGCGCCAGTTTGCCTGCGCCGCCGCTGACCTCCAGGCGCCAGCGTCCGGCATTGGCGGGAAGCACGTCGTCGGACAGCTCAAACTGGACCGACGCCTCGACGGAAGCCGGGAAGCCGCGCGCCTCCAGTGCCGCCGGAACGTCGATGAGGCGCAGCATCCAGCCCCACACCTGCCGGACGGCGTCGACGGGCTCGGTGGTCAGCCACCTGACCGGGTCGTCAGGCGCAAGGCAGGCGCGCACCTCGTCAGTCATGGTCGCGTGCGAGCCAAGCAGCTGCCAGAATGCCCTGGCCGTCGCCGCCGAGGCCGCGGCCAGCACCTCGACCCGGACACTGTCGCGGCGGTCAGCCCAGCGGTAGCTCAGGAAACCGTCGTCGGCCAGGTAGGCAAAGTGATCTTCATCGTCCAGCCAGGCCGCGATGTAAGCCGGATCATGCGTGGCCGCGCCGCGGTCGCGCAGCGCCCCGTAGACCTGGCCGAGGGTTTCGGCCACGATGGCGGCGTCCGCAGCAGTGGCCCGCCGCAGGCCCGGCGGGTCCTCCGACCTCTCCCCCGCCCGGCCCGCCGCCGGGTCCGGCGCGACCAGCCTGCTCAGCAACTGCATCGGCACGGTCGTCTCGTACTTGCCGCCCGCCGCTTCCCAGCCCAGTGAGCGGTACAGCGGCGCGGTCGCCGGGTACAGCGTGGACACCGGGTAGCCGCGCCCGGCAATCTCCGCGATCAGCCCGGTCATCAGCGCCCGGCCCACGCCGCGGCCGCGGTACTCCGGTGCAACCTTGACACCCGCCACGCCGGCCATCGGCATGGATCTGCCTTGCCACCACTGCCGCATCGGGTGGAAACGCGCACTTCCCACCAGCAGTCGGCCATCGAAGGCGCCGAGAATCTCGCCAGCCTCGACACTGCGCTGCGTACCGGCAATCGAGGCAGCCCGGTGAGCGGGCGAGATCGGGCCGAACGAGCGTCGGCTCAGGTCTAGCTCGGCCTCGGGGTCGTCGGTTAGCCCGAACGGCCGGATCTCGACGCCGCTCAGCTGCGCCCCCGTGCCCGTTCCCGCCTTATTTTTCGGGTTTGGCTCACCCGAGTTTCTCCATGATGTCGTCGGAAACCGAGTAATTCGCGTACACGTCCTGCACGTCGTCGGAGTCCTCGAGCGCCTCGACCAGCCGGAACACCTTCTTGGCGTTCTCCTCGTCCAGGTCGACCTCGGCCGACGGGAGGAACGGGCGTTCCGCCGACTCGTAGTCGAGCCCGGCGTCCTGCAGCGCCGTGCGCACCGTCACCAGGTCGCCGGGATCGCTGATCACCTCGAACGACTCGCCCAGGTCATTGACCTCCTCGGCGCCGGCGTCCAGGACCGCGGCCAGCACGTCGTCCTCGCCGACGCCGTCGGTCTTCGGGACGATGACGACGCCGCGCCGGCTGAACAGGTAGGAAACCGAGCCGGGGTCAGCCATCGAGCCGCCGTTGCGCGTGAAGGCCACCCGCACGTCGGACGCCGCCCGGTTCCTGTTGTCGGTCAGGCACTCGACCAGCACCGCGACGCCGCCCGGCGCGTAACCCTCGTAGGTGATCGACTCGTAGGCGGCGCCGCCTGCCTCAAGCCCGCCGCCGCGGCGGATCGCGCGGTCGATGTTGTCGTTCGGCACCGAGCTTTTCTTAGCTTTCTGCACGGCGTCGTACAGGGTCGGGTTTCCGGCCGGATCAGGGCCACCGCTGCGCGCGGCAACCTCGACGTTCTTGATCAGCTTGGCGAACAGCTTGCCGCGCCGGGCGTCAACCACCGCCTTTTTGTGCTTGGTGGTTGCCCACTTGGAGTGGCCACTCATGCCGGATCCTTCACCATGTCGACGAACATCTTGTGAATGCGCCAGTCCGGGGTGAGCTCAGGATGGAACGAGGTGGCTAGCGCCCGACCCTGGCGGACCGCGACGATCCTACTAGCGCCTGGCTCGGTGGCGAGAATCTCCACGGCAGGACCGACCTCTTCCACCCACGGGGCACGGATGAAGACGGCCCGGTACGGCGGCCCGTCGATGCCCGTGACGTCGAGATCGCGCTCGAAGGAGTCCACCTGGCGACCGAACGCATTGCGCCGGACCGTCATGTCGATCCCGCCCAGGGTCTGCTGGCCGGAGGCGGGATCGGGCAGGCGGTCGGCGAGCATGATCAGGCCGGCGCAGGAACCGAAGACAGGCATGCCGTCGGCGATGCGCTTCCGCAGCGGCTCCGCCAGGCCGAAGATGTCGATCAGCTTCCAGATGGTGGTGGACTCCCCGCCGGGGATGATCAGGCCCTCGACCCTGTCCAGTTCCTCCGGCCGGCGCACGGCCGCAGGCTCCGCGCCAGACGCGCGCAGGGCCCGGACGTGCTCCGCGACGTCGCCCTGCAGCGCGAGCACTCCTACCGGCGGCCGGTTCTGTCCGGCCCGCCCAGCCAGCTCAGTCACCATCCGCGGCCGGCGTAGCGCTGCTCCGGCGGGAGCGTGTCGAGGTTGATGCCCACCATCGGCTCGCCGAGGCCGCGGGAGACCTTCGCGATCACGTCCGGGTCGTCGTAGAAGGTGGTCGCCTTCACAATCGCCGCCGCCCGAGCCGCGGGGTCGCCGGACTTGAAGATGCCCGATCCCACGAACACTCCGTCGGCCCCGAGCTGCATCATCATGGCCGCGTCGGCCGGGGTGGCAAGGCCGCCGGCGGTGAAGAGCACGACCGGGAGATGGCCGGCTGCCGCGACCTCGGCCACGAGCTCGTACGGCGCCTGCAGCTCCTTGGCCGCCGTGTACAGCTCCTCCGCCGACAGGGTGGACAGCCTGCGGATCTGCGACCTGATCGCGCGCATGTGCGTCGTGGCCTCGATCACGTTGCCGGTGCCGGCCTCGCCCTTGGACCTGATCATCGCGGCGCCCTCGGTGATGCGCCGCAGCGCCTCGCCCAGGTTGGTGGCACCGCAGACGAAGGGGACAGTGAAGTCCCACTTGTTGACGTGATGCGCCTCGTCGGCGGGCGTCAGCACCTCCGACTCGTCGATGTAGTCGACGCCGATGGCCTGCAGCACCTGGGCCTCAACGAAATGGCCGATCCGGCACTTGGCCATGACCGGGATGGACACCGCGGCGATGATGCCGTCGATCATGTCCGGGTCGCTCATCCGGGCCACGCCGCCCTGGGCCCGGATATCGGCCGGAACGCGCTCCAGCGCCATCACGGCGACAGCGCCGGCGTCCTCGGCGATCTTGGCTTGGTCGGGGGTGACGACGTCCATGATGACGCCGCCCTTGAGCATGTCGGCCATGCCGCGCTTGACCAGGCTCGTGCCCCGCTGCGCCGGGGCGCCCGCCTGCGCGGCTGGCTGGCCGCCTGGGGTGGCCGCTGCCGCGGCCTCGCCGCGAGTCGGCTCGGAGCTTTCGGTTGGGTTCTGGACGGGCACGGCAAACCTCGCTTTAGCTACTGACGATGAATGCATCGTAGGCGGCGGGTGGCTGTGGGCCCGCGGCCCGCACAGTCGTCCGGTTCAGCACCGCCACGCCGGAGAACCCGGTCAGTGCTGATAGCACTTCCGGAAGTCTCGGAGAAGTGCTTCTATCGTCGCCCACAAATAACGATAGCAATTCTTCCGCCAGCGTGCCGCCTAGCAGGCACCGCACCAGGTCAGGCCGCCCGAGTCTGCCGGGCAGGATCAGCCGCTCCGTGTCAGCCGCTCAGGGTCAGCCGCTCCGAGTCACGCGCTCAGAGTCACCCGGTCAGGTGCGGCAGATCGGCGCCGCGCGCGCCTGCCTCCCCGGCCGGCACCAGGGAATCGTCGATCTCGAAGAACTCAGGATTCGGTGCCCGGCCGGCCAGCCGGAATATTCGCGCCAGCCAGCGCTGCCGGGCAGCTTGCGTAGCGGCCACCGCGTCGTTGTAGAACTTGCGCGCCAGGAACACCTGGTGTGAGGCGCTCTCCAGCTCGGTGAGCAGCTCCTCAGCTCCTTCGCGGCCCGCCAGCAGGGCGCGGAAATCAGGCTGGCTGAAAACGGCGCGCAGCGCCCTGGTGAGGTCGCTTTCGGCTAGTTCCCGGCCCGGCTGCGCGGACCGGGCATCATGGGCCGCCTCGGCCAGCAGCACGCTGGTAGCCGGGTCAAGCACGCCGGAGGATGCCAGTTCCAGCGTCGTCGAGCTGCGCCGGAGCAAGGCGGCGTCCAGCGCGAACCGTGCCGCTTCCAGCCGCGCGTGCAGCCGGTCCAGCCGGCCGGCCCGCCAGGAGATGTAGACCCCCATCATGGCCACTACGACGAGGACGATGATGACGGTCAACGCAGTCATAGCGCGACAGCCACCCGCCCGGCGGCCGGCGCTACCGCCTGGTAGACCTGGACAACGTCACGTGCGACCACGGACCAGTCGAACTCGCGGACCGCGGCGGACGCAGCGGCAGCCAGCGTGGCCCGGCGGGCCGGGTCGTCCAGCAGCCGTGCGGCAGCTGCCGCGAGCCCCGCCGCGTTCCCGTTCTCGAACAGCTCGCCAGCCTCGCCGCCGTGCAGCACCTGGCGGAATGCCTCCAGATCACTGGCGACGATCGGGGCGCCTGAAGCCATCGCCTCGACCAGGACGTAGCCGAAGCTCTCGCCACCGGTGTTAGGCGCGCAGAACACGTCAACAGAGTGCAGCATCCGGATCCGGTCAGCATCGCTGACCTGTCCCAGCAGCACGACTCGGTCGCGCAGCGGACGGGGAACCTGGTCCAGCACCTCATCCGGGTCGCCGCGGCCGGCCACGAGCAGGCGCAAATCCGGCCGGTCCGCCGCCATCATCGTGAACGCGGCCAGCAGAACATCCAGGCCCTTGCGCGGCTCGTCCATCCGGCCGAGGAACCCCAGCGTGCCGCCGGTGCCAGGGAAGCCGGGCAGCGGCTCGGCCTTCTCGTAGCGGCTGACATGCACGCCGTTGGGGATCAGCACCGCATCGCCGCCGAGGTGCTCGACGAGGGTGTTCCTGGCCGCCTCGGCCACCGCTATCCAGCCGCTGATCTTCTCCAGCGCCGAGGCCAGGATCGGCTGGGCCGCGTGCAGCGCGCGCGAGCGCGGCATCGCGGCGTGGACGGTGGCCACGATCGGGCCGTCGGCGACCCAGCAGGCCAGCAGCGACAGGCTCGGGGCGGCAGGCTCGTGCACGTGCAGGACGTCGAAGTCCCCGTCTTTCAGCCAGCGGCGGACCCTGCTTGCGGACAGGAAGCCGAACGCGAGCCGGGCTACCGAGCCGTTATAGGGCACCGGCACGGCCCGGCCGGCCGGCACGACATACGGCGGCAAGACGGCCTCGTCATCGGCGGGCGCGATCACCGAGACCTCGTGGCCCATGTCCATCAGCGCCTCGGCCAGGCCGCTGACGTGCTCCCGCACGCCGCCGGGCACTTCCCAGGTATAGGGGCAGACCAAGCCGATCCTCATAGCGCGTCCTGGTTTGCCAGCTGCCCGTTCCTGGCAGCGCGCTCACGGGCGGCGGCTTGCCGCTCCGGATCGAGGTCAGACACGAACAGCGGCTGCAGCATGTGCCAGTCCTGCGGATGCTCGCGTATCCCGTCCTCGAAGAACCTGGCCACGTCCTGCATCATGGCCGCGACTCGCTCCTTGCGCGACGGCAACTCGGGGACGGGTATCGCCGAGCCGATGCGCACGCCCCAGCCGTCACCGTCGAACCAGAGGACGACCGGCATCAGGGCCGCGCCCGTCTGCACGGCTAGTGCTGCCGACCCCGGCTGCATCATGCACTTCTCGCCAAAGAAATCGACCTCTATGCCGGTGCCGGTCACATCCCGGTCCGCGACCAGGACAACGACCCTGCCAGCCCGCAACCGCTGCGCCAGGATGCCGAACGGCCTGGCCCCGCCGCTGGCGGGCAGCACTTCCATGCCGAGGCCCTCGCGGAAGGCGACGAACTTCTCGTACACCGCCTCAGGCTTGAGCCGTTCCACCACGGCCGTGATGGAGCCTGCCCCCTTGGCCATGATGTAAGCGCCGGCCTGATCCCAGTTCCCCGTGTGCGGGAGGGCGAATACGACGCCCCGGCCCTGGGCCATGTACCCGAAGGCCTCATCGAACGGGCCTTCGGCGCGCATGCCGTCGACCAGCCGCTCGACCGGCATGACCGGCAGCCTGAAGACCTCCAGCCAGTACCTCGCATACGAGCGCATGCCCTCGCGCGACACCGCGCGCAGCGTCTTCCCGTCGACGTCCTGACCGAGCACCCGGACCAGGTTCGCCTGGAGCTGGCGAACCAGTTTCCCCTCCCGCCGCCAGGCAAGATCTCCGAAGAACTGAAAGGCCCGCCGCGCCCAGGATTCCGGCAGCTTGCAGACCACACTCCAGCCCAGGCTGTAACCGGTCGTTATCAACCGTTCCTTCAGTCCAGGCATGTCCCTAATCCTCTCGGCCCGGATTCCTGGCGGTCACCGGTAGCCGCAACAACGGAGTCGGAATCCGGCTGCTTCCCGGCGGCAGCGATCTCAGCCGCTGACCGGCGAGCCGCCAGGACTCGCTGGCCGAACGTGAACGCACTCACTGCCGCGAGCAGCCAGAGCCCGATAGAAAGGACATACGGTACGCCAAGCCCCGACAGCCCGGTGGCAACTAGGCCGATTAGCAACCGTTCGGTCCGTTCTGCGAAACCGACGTCGCAGCGCAGCCCGAGGCTCTCGGCGCGCGCCTTCGCGTACGACACCAGCGCGCCGGCCACCAGGCAGAACACCGAGAGCGCCGCCAGCAGCTTGTCGTGCCCGCCGAGCACGAACCAGGCCGCCAGGCCGGCGAACACCGCCGCATCCGCGACGCGATCCATGGTCGAGTCCAGGAACGCGCCGAACTTGCCGGTCGTGCCCTTGATCCGGGCCAGCGTGCCATCCAGCATGTCGGTCAGCACGAAGCCGGTGCAGACCATCACGCCGGCGAACAGGTGGCCAGTGGGAAACAGCCACAGCGCGCCGGCCGACATGCCGATCGTGCCGATGATGGTGAGCGCGTTCGGAGTCACCGGCGTCTTGGCCAGAACCTGGCCAACCGGTGTCAGTACGCGGGCGATAGCAGGCCGCAGGACTTTGAGCATGGCGGCTTGATCCTACTGGCGAGCGCGGGCGCGCTGCTGCCCGCTCGGTAACCGGATAACCGCGCCCGCCCTGCCGGAGTTGTCACCGACGCAAGAGGCCACCCCGAGGGGCCCCGGGACCCCGTGCGTGTTAATCAATCTAATCAGGGTCTTGTGAACAACGACTAGCAGGTAAAGGCTGGGCGTGCGGCAGCGGACTGCAGGGCAACAAGAAGTTGCCTCTCGGGCGCGGCCGGGCGCCGGGGTCAGAACGAAACCGGACAACAGACAAAGGCGGAACAGGGTAGGAACCTAACTCAGCGCTCAGGAGGCGATGCGGATGGCGGAGAAGTCTCACGCAACAGGAGCCGCCGGCCGGACATCAGCGGCCGGCCAGCCCGAAAGCGTGCGCAACGTGGTGCTGGTCGGCCACTCGGGAGCAGGAAAGACGACACTGGCCGAGGCCCTCCTGGTCTCGACCGGCACGATCCAGCGCGAGGGCCGGGTAGAGGACGGCTCTACAACCAGCGACTTCGACGAAGTCGAGATCCGGCAGGGGCGCTCAGTCAACTTGACGGTCGTGCCGTTCGTGCACGAGGACGTCAAGGTAAACCTTCTCGACACGCCCGGCTACGCCGATTTCACCGGCGATCTTCGGGCCGGCCTTCGCGCTGCGGACGCGGCCCTGTTCACCGTCTCGGCCACCGATGGCGTCGACGGGCTCACCCAGATGCTGTGGGACGAGTGTGCCGCGGTCGGCACGCCGCGAGCCGTGGTGATCACCAAGATCGATCACCAGCGCGGCGACTTCGACGAGTCGCTGGCTGCCTGCCGGGCCGCGTTCGGTGACTCGGTAGCCCCGCTCTACCTGCCGGTCTCCGACGACCAGGGCAACGTGCAAGGCCTCATCGGCCTGCTATCCCAGCGGTTCTACGACTACTCCGGCGGCACGCGTGCCGACACTGACATCCCCGGCGCGCAGGCCGACCGGGTCGAAGAGGCGCGCGGCTCGCTGATCGAGGCGATCATCCAGGAGAGCGAAGACGAGTCCCTGATGGACTCCTACCTCTCCGGGGCTGATCTCGACGTCAAGGGCCTGATCGAGGACCTGGAGAAAGCGGTAGCGCGCGGCAGTTTTTACCCGGTACTCGCCTCCTCGGCGCCGCACCGCATTGGCATGGAGGAGCTGCTCGAGGTCATCACTCAGGCGTTCCCGTCCCCGGCAGAGCACCCGATGCCGGCCGTGACCACCGCAGATGGCAAGTCGGTCAACGGGCTGAAGTCCGACCCGAACGGGCCGCTGCTCGCCGAGGTCGTCAAGACGACATCCGATCCTTACGTCGGCCGGGTCAGCCTGGTCCGGGTCTTCTCCGGCACGCTGCGGCCAGACGCCGTCGTGCACGTGTCCGGCCACGGCCGCGAGGCCAGCGGGCACGCCGACCACGACGAGGACGAGCGAGTAGGCGCGATCACCTCACCGCTCGGCAAGCAGCAGCGCCCGGTGCCCAGCTGCCCGGCGGGCGACATCTGCGCGGTGGCCAAGCTGGTTACTGCCGAGACCGGCGACACGCTCTCGGACAAAGAACGGCCGCTGCTGATGGAGCCCTGGACGATGCCCGAGCCGCTGCTTCCGGTGGCGATACAGGCCAAGTCCAAGGCTGACGAGGACAAGATGTCCCAAGCTCTCGCCAGGCTGGTAGCCGAAGACCCGACGCTGCGCCTGGAGAACAACGCCGAGACCCACCAGCTCGTGCTCTGGTGCATGGGCGAGGCTCACTGCGACCTGGCACTCGACCGGTTGTCGAACCGGTACGGCGTGGCGGTCGAGCAGGTCGAGCTGCGCGTGCCGTTGCGCGAGACGGTGGCTGCCAAGGCTCAGGGCCTGGGCCGCAACGTCAAGCAGTCGGGCGGTCACGGCGAGTACGGGATCTGCAGCGTCGAGATCGAGCCGCTGAGCTCCGGCGAGGGGTTCCAGTTCGTTGACAAGGTCGTCGGCGGCGTGGTCCCGCGCCAGTTCATCCCCTCGGTCGAGAAAGGCGTCCGGGCCCAGATGGAGCAGGGCGTGCTCGCCGGTTACCCGATGGTCGACGTCAAGGTCACCCTGTACGACGGCAAGGCGCACTCGGTCGACTCCTCGGACATGGCGTTCCAGAAGGCCGGCCGCGCCGCGCTGAAGGACGCCGCCGCGAAGGCGCACGTTCAATTGCTCGAGCCGGTCGACGAGGTGTCCGTGCTCGTCGCGGACGAGTACGTCGGCGCGGTCATGTCCGACCTGTCGTCCCGGCGCGGTCGCGTCCTCGGCACCGAGTCAGTGGCGGGCGGCCGCACCCTGGTGAAAGCCGAGATCCCGGAACTTGAGGTCACCAGGTATGCAATCGACCTGCGCTCGATGTCGCATGGCACTGGGTCGTTCACCCGCAGTTACCTGCGCTACGAGCCGTTGCCCTCGCACCTCGCGGACAAAGTGGCAGCGGCCGAGAAGCCCTGATCGCGGCCCTCAGACCCGGCAGGCACGGACGCCGATTACGGGCCGGGTTGGCACGGACGCCGAGTCAGCCACACGAAACGGCTGACTCGGGCCCGTGCCTCCCCGTCCCACTCGCTAGACACCCGGAGCCCAGGACCGTGGCGACACCGACCGGAACACCCAGCGACCGGTAAACGCCCATTGCGCGCAAAACG
>DASXIA010000317.1:0-8115 GCA_036488155.1 Streptosporangiaceae bacterium
GCCCCGCGCCGCGTGGTATCGCTGCGGACAGGGCGTCCATCACCCGGCCGAGCCGCGGGGCAAGCTCGTCGAAGCCAAGGTCTGAACCAAGCAGCCGGACGCCACATGAGATATCGAAACCAACTCCGCCGGGAGAGATCACGCCCCCGCCATCGACATCGGTAGCCGCTACACCGCCGATCGGGAACCCGTAACCCCAGTGGATATCCGGCATAGCGTACGAAGCAGACACGATCCCTGGCAGCGTCGCGACATTGGCGACTTGCTGGAGCGCCTGGCCCTGGGTGAGGTCGGGCAACAGTTCGCGGGTTGCGTACACCTCGCCGCACACGCGCATCGGACCGGTTCGCGGGATAACGAACCGATACGGGGTTTTCGCTTCCAGGCGCATCGACCGCACCTCCGGGACACGCCGCAGCGAGCGGACCGAAGTGATGCACACCCTGGCGCCCGCGCTGCCCGGCACCTGCAGATCGTCAGCACCGGCCGGTAGCCGGACCACAAGCAAGAAAGACCAGCGAGGCGCTCTCCCTTCGCCGGTATTGTCCGGATCAGGTGCTAGGGGTCGCTCAGCTTTAGCCTTTAAGCCTTAGCCTCTGAGCCTCTCAGCCTTCCCGCCGGCCTTACTCCCAGGTCTCCCCGGTCAGGTCCCGTACGGTCCGGCTCCCTCGCTCGTCCCGCTGGCAATTTTCACTCTAATAGCCTGCAGCCCCATCAGCGCAAGGGACCAACGTCCTCTCTCAGCGAAACCTGTTGCGTCTGAGGCTCCGGTCTCTGACGTTAACGGGCAAGCCAGCTCATACGTCCACGGTCATGGTGGCTGACCATTGGCCTGATGCATCTGGCGCGCAGGCGAGCCCGTGGAAGGAGACCGCCTTCGGCACCGCGCCGATGAACTCGATGTCACCGGCGCTGGCTAGCTCTAGCGTGAGGATCATGCCGGTCGCCGAGCCAGCCGGCCGCACGTGCACGGACACCGGAATCTGACCGGCGGTGTCCAGGATGTAGATGACCTCTTCTACCGCAGCCGCCAGCAGGTCAGCCGGGCTGGCACCAGTCAGCTCACATTCTGCGGTCCGGGTCGCTTCTGCGCCCTTGACGTCGGCGACGCTGTCGCCCAGACCGCGCAGCGATTCGGCGATGCACTCATGGCACGACCCGGCCCACGCCTCGATCCGGAGGTCAGCGGTGTGCGGCACAGCCCGATGACCGGCCTGACCTGCCATGGCCTCCCTGCGCCCGCCCGGCGCCGGTCAGCCAAGGTCAGCGCGACGCTGGCCGGCCGCTGTCCCGGCCAGTTCGGGCACGAGCACTTCCCGCACCCCGGCTGGCAGATGCTCGAACGGGTGCGTCACCCCGCCTGGTGACATGTGCTGGCGGGCCACTTCCGTGATGATCCTGGCGGACTTCGTCACGTCGGAATCTCGTACCTGGGCCTCGCGGGCGAATCGCGTGATGAATCCGGCGCGGTCGAACTTGTGCGGCACCTTGCTGGGCTTCCAGCCGTCGAAGAAGACTCCGCGAAGCAATTCAGGCAGCTGCGCGGCGAAATGTGCTGCTACGTCCACACTCAGGGCATCACGCACGCTGTGCAGCCACGCCCGGAGCACCCGGTAGGCCAGCCGACGGTCCTTCGTCCCGAACGCAGCATCGATATCAGCAAGCCAGGCGTTGGATTTGCTAATGCTGGCATCCAGGCTGTCCACCCCCGTGAAAGACATGATGGCCCCCCGATCGCTGCGGGCTCTGCGCCCCTCTGGTGTTTTTATCTGGCTACCCCGCCGCCAGCCCGCCCGCACATACGGGTCAGCTAGAGGCGCCCGCCGAGGCCTGGTAGCGCATGGCATCCGCCAGCCGCTCCAGTGCGGGCAGCGCATTAGCCAGCGCCGCTGCGTCATCCGCTCCCAGCAACTGCATGCACTGAGACACAGCAGCAGCCCGGCGGGCCTTGATCTGCTGATCGACACGCCGTCCGGCGGCGACGCTCACGACAGAGGCGCTGCGCAGATCTTCGGGGTCGGGGATCCGGTTGATCAGGCCCATGGCAGCCAGCCGGCTGATCACCCGGGACAGCATGGTGGGATTCAGGCCCTCCAGCTTGCCCAGATCCACCAGGCTGAGCGGCCCGCGAGCGACGATGAGTCCGAGCACCGAAGCCTGGGACGGTGTGAGCCCGGCGCCCGTCGACGACGCGTTGAGCTGGCGAGCTAGCTGACCGATAACGCGGCGCAGGCGAATCGCGCTGTCCTCATCCATGCCGGCCCCGTTCATGGCGGTACCGTCCATGGCGGAATGCTACCTCCCGCAACTAGTTGCCTGCCGGCAAGCAGTGTAACCTTGGGCGGGAGTGGCAGAACAGGTCGCACACGCTGATTGCGCTCGCGGGCAGGTCGCTGAGGATTCGACGCGCGGGCGCTTCGCTATCTTCGCGATCGTTTCGATCGCGCTGATGATGTCCTCGGTCGACCAGACGATCGTCGCGACCGCGCTGCCCGCGATTCAGCATGATCTGGCCGCCCAGGTGAACTGGAGCAGCTGGACGATCACCATCTATGCGCTCGGCCAGGTGCTCGTCATGCCGCTGGCTGGCAAGATGGGCGATCAGTTCGGCCGCAAGCGGATCTTCCTCGGCGCCGCCGCGCTGTTCACCACCGCATCGCTGTGCTGCGGCCTCGCCACCAACATCTACCTGCTCATCGTGCTGCGAGCCATCCAGGCCGTCGGCGGCGGCGCGTTCATGCCGTCGGCCACCGGCATTGTCACGGAGACGTTCGGCGAGAACCGGGACCGCGCGGTCGGGCTGTTCTCGAGCATCTTCCCGATCGGCGGGATAGTCGGCCCGATCCTCGGCGGGGTGTTCGTCAGCTACTGGTCCTGGCGGAGCATCTTCCTGGTGAATATCCCCATCGGTGTCATTCTGCTCGTTCTCGGCGCGGTATTCATTCCGGACATCGCCCGCCGTCCGGATCAGCACTTCGACGTCCGCGGGATCGTGATTCTCGGCAGCATGCTGCTGGCGGCAATGCTCGGCATCGGCTATCTGGGCGGCGCCGGGAGCAATCCCGCGAGCTGGTATTTCGTCGTTCCCGAAGTTATGGCGGTGGCAGCCGGCATTGCGTTCGTGCGGCACGCCGGCCGGGCCAGGTCGCCGTTTATCTCGCTGCGGTTCATTACCGGGCGCGGGTTCGGCGTCATGAACCTGCTGAACTTCCTCTACGGCGGCGCCGTCCTGGGATTCGCGCCGCTCATTCCGCTGTACGCACAAGAACGGTTCGGGCTGTCCGCGCTGGCGGCCGGCACGCTGCTGACTGCGAGGGCAGCCGGCATGATCGCGACCGCCGGGCTCGCGGTCTACCTGTTGCGCCGCACTGGTTACCGGTGGCCGATAGCCGTGGGATTCACGCTGGCCGCCGTCGGCCTCGTTGCCACCGCAGCGAGCCCGCACGGACTCTCGCCGTACGGCTGGCTCGCGCTGGCGACCGGGATCTGCGGAGTTGGCATGGGCATCTGCACGCCCGCATCGAACAACGCCACGTTGCAGCTAGCGCCCGAGCACACCGCTGCGGTCGCGGGCTTGCGCGGGATGTTCCGGCAGTCCGGGGCGATCACCGCGGTTTCCATCACCGCGTCCGTCGTCGCCAGAAGCAGCAATCCGGGTATCGCTCAGGCCCACGTCTTCGTGGTGTTCGCTGTGGTCCTGATCTGCTCTCTCCCGCTGGTGTTCCTGGTGCCCGAGCACCGCGGCCGCTGGTAACCGATCGCGGTTACGGCTGACCGCCCAGCACGTCCTCACGGCCTGGCTGGTCCTCGCCCAGCTCGTCCTCGCGACCTGGCTGGTCCGCCCCGAGCTCGCCGGAGTGCCCGCTCGGATCGGGACCGCCGAGCTCATCTTCGGCGCCGGGCTGATCCGCACCGAGCTCGTCCTCATGTCCGCCGCGATCCGGGCCGCCGAGCACGTCGCCGGGTGACGCCGCCGAGCCGGATCCGCTGTCCTGATGGCCCATCGTGACCTCCCATCGTCCGTTCGCTCTCGACTGCGAATCTAGTGCTGTCAGGCAGCAGGCACCATAGGCTGTTGCGACGCCAGATAACCCGCGGACTGCCTTCGATGAGGACATAATCTGCCACCTATGAATAATGGCGGGAACGACCGCGACCGGCTCCCGGTGCTCCTGCAGCGCTGGCGGTCGGATCTGGCGAACTGGGCGATTCCGGCCCACATCACCGCCGCAGTCGCGGATTCGCCGTGGGTACTGCCCCGCACCGTTTTCGCCCGCCGCGCCGACCGGCTGGCCGCGGCTCCGTCCGGCCCCTCGTTCGAGCAAGCCTGGGCTGCGCTCGACCCGCCGGGCAGCGTGCTCGACGTCGGCTGCGGAGCAGGCGCCGCCAGCCTCCCGCTCCTGCCCAGGTGCACAGGGCTGACCGCCGTCGACAGCCAGCCCGACATGCTGGACCTGCTCGCGCAGCGCGCCGAGGCAGCCGGGCTGACGCCGCGCCTCGTGAACGGGACCTGGCCGGCCGCGGCAACTGAGGCCGGGCAAGCCGACGTCGTCACCTGCCACCACGTTTCCTACAACGTGCCGGAAATCGAGCCGTTCATCGCCGCGCTCACCGCTGCGGCACGGCGGAAAGTCGTCGTCGAGATGACGACAACTCATCCGCTGGTCAGCCTGAACCCGCTGTGGCTGCGGTTTCACGGCCTGGCCCGGCCGGCCGGGCCGGCCGCCGACGACTTCCTCGCGATCCTGAACGCGATGGGCATCGCGGCGGCGGCGGAGCGCTGGCAGCGTCCGGCCGGGCGCGACTACGAGAGCTTCGCCGAACTGACCGAGGTCACCAGGCGGCGCCTGTGCCTCCCGGCGGAGCGCGCGGGCGAGGTACGTCATGCGCTCGAGGAATCAGGCGTCGACCCGGGGCAGCCTGTAGACCTGGGGACGTCCGGCCGGGAAGTCGTCACGATCTGGTGGGATGTCTAACTGTCGGTAACGATTTGGCTACCGGGCCGTCTTCAGGTAGAGACGATGGGAACAGCCAAGGGCGATAGGCGGATCTGATGAGCGAGTGGCCAGACGACTGGTACCGCACACCGGGCTCGGGCGGCGGCGCCGGGGTTGGTAGCAGCGCGGACGCGAGCGCCGACAAGACCGTTAACATCTCGGCAGGCCAGTACTCTGCCGGGCAAGGCGGGGCTGGCCAGCCGGGCTCATGGCCATCGCAGCCGCCGGCCAGTAGCGCAGGCGGCGCCAGCTACGGCGGCGGGTCCGCGGCACCCGCCTATTCCCCGGCGTGGTCTGGCGGGCGCGGCTCGCCCGGAGGCCCACGGTGGCGGCGGTGGGTCCGGCCGAAGCGGATCTTCAGCGTGCTCGCCGTCATCATCGCCCTCGTGCTGGTCGCCGGCGTCGGCACCTACTTCTACCTGAATTCCAAGCTCACCAGAAAAGACATCCTGGTCAGTTATGCCGGCCGGCCCGCGCCCGGCTCCGGCACGAACTGGCTGATCGCCGGTTCCGACAGCCGTCAGGGGCTGACCAAGAAGCAGGAGCGTCGTTTCTCGACCGGCTCGCTCGACAACACCGGGTACGGCCGGTCGGACACGATCCTGGTCCTGCACATCCCGGCCAGCGGAAAGCCGCTGCTGATCAGCTTTCCGCGCGACTCCTATGTCCACATCCCCGGCTACGGCATGAACAAGCTGAATGCCGCCTTCTCCTTTGGCGGGCCCGCGCTGCTGGCCAAGACCATCCAGAACAATACGGGGCTCTACATCAACCACTTCATGGACATCGGCTTCGGCGGCTTCGTGCGCGTGGTCAACGCGGTCGGAGGCGTCCGGATGTGCGTTAAACACAAGCTGACCGACCGCGCGTCCGGGCTGCATCTGCATAAGGGGTGCCAGGTACTCAACGGCGGCGACGCGCTGGCCTACGTCCGGGACCGGCACAATTTCACCACCCAGGACCTCCAGCGCGAGCAGGACCAGCGGATCTTCCTGAAGGCGCTGCTGTCGAAGATGACCAGCACTGGCGTGCTGCTGAACCCGTTCAACGCCCTCCCCGCCGCGAGCGGCGCCGTCAGCACGCTGACCGTCGACAAGGGAACAAGCTTGTACCAGCTGTACGGGGTTGCCGAGGCGATGCGCAATCCGCAGACGACCACGGTGCCGATCGCGAGCGCGAATTACTCGACCCCGGCAGGTGACGCCGTCTTGTGGAACAGCTCACAGGCTAAGCGGCTGTTCAACGACCTACAAACCGGACAAACAGTTCCGAAGCAGCTGATAACGGGATCGCGCCAGGGCGCCTGAATCGTCGCCAGGACTGACCTCGCAGCCACCGCCCGGCTTCGGCCAGCACGTGACGGGGAGCCAGCAAGACGGTTACTGCCCGTCATCTGCAAAGGTCAGCCTCAGGATGCGTTCAGCTAACCTTCAGGACATGGGCGGAGACTAAAGAGATGAACAGCCAGTCCAACGGAGCAAGGCCGGATGCCCGGCTGCTCGTCGTCGAAGACGAACCCAACATCCTGGAACTGCTAGCGGCCAGCTTGCGCTACTCGGGATTCGAGGTGGTCACGGCCGCGGCGGGCAACGAAGCAGTCATGGCCGCCCAGCGGCACCGGCCCGATCTCATCGTGCTCGACGTCATGCTGCCTGACATGGACGGCTTCGACGTGATCCGGCGGCTCCGCGGCGGCGGCGCGCAGATCCCCGTGGTGTTCCTCACCGCACGGGACTCGACCGAGGACAAGATCCGGGGCCTGACCCTCGGCGGTGACGACTATGTGACCAAGCCGTTCAGCCTCGAGGAGGTCATCGCCAGGATCCGGGCAGTCCTTCGACGTACCAGGGGCGATGGCAGCGAGCCACCGCCGCGCCTGAAGTTCGCTGACCTGGAGCTCGACGAGGACAGCCATGAGGTCTGGCGCGACGGCACCCAGATACAGCTCTCCCCCACCGAGTTCAAGCTGCTCAGGTACTTCATGGGGAACGCCAACAGAGTGCTGTCCAAGATGCAGATCCTCGATCACGTCTGGGACTACGACTTCCGCGGCGACACCGGGATCGTCGAGTCTTACGTGTCCGTGCTACGGCGCAAGGTGGACACCAGCGAGCCGCACCTGCTGCACACGCTGCGCGGCGTCGGCTACGTGCTCAGGCTCCCCCACTCCTCGTAGCTTCATGGCCACGGCAGCTCCCCGCTCCGGCTTCTGGCGGTCCGTCAGGGAACTGCCGGGGCGCACTCCACTGCGCGTGAAGCTGATGACGGCCGTGCTTGCCCTCGTCACAATCGCGCTTGTTGTCATCAGCGTAGCTGGCATCCAGATCCTCAAAACGAGTCTGCTCAGCCCCTATGACTCCGAACTAGAGACCACGATCGGCGCCGTCTTGAGCCGCGACGTCGGCCCGTACCTAGAGAATGGCGGGACCGGCGAAACGCCTGGTGTTGCCGTCGACTGGATACCCCAGGGCGGCAACGTCCACCGGGTCATACAGCCAATCAAGGATGTCCAGGTGGGACTGGGGGGACCTTCCGGGCCTCCGATGTCGCCGCCGACCGTCTCGTCAGATCCAGCGTGGATCGCCGCTCATCTGAATCATCCGTTCACGCTGGCTTCGCAGTCCGGCAGCATCCAGTGGCGGGTGCTGATGCAACAGGAGACACTGACCAACGGCGCCCCCGCTGGCACGGTCGTGTATGCGATCGACGCCTCCAGCGTCTACACCACCATTGGCAAGCTGGCCACCATCGACCTGCTGGTCAGCCTGGCCGTCATCGCGCTGATCGCGATCCTGGGCATCGGCCTTATCCGGGCCAGCTTGCGGGCGCTGACCGACGTGGAGCAGACGGCGGGAGCGATCGCGGCCGGCGACTTGAGCAAGCGCGTACCCGAGCGGGACCCGCGAACCGAGATGGGCCGGCTGGGGCGGTCGCTGAACGTGATGCTGAGCCAGATCGAGTCGGCGTTCCAGTCCCGGTCCCGCTCGGAGGCAGCCGCTCGGCGGTCCGAAGAGAAATTGCGGCAGTTCGTCGCCGACGCCAGTCACGAGCTGCGAACACCGCTGACGGCGATCCGCGGATTCGCCGAGTATTACCGCCAGCGCGGCGGGGTCGCCGT
>DASXIA010000336.1:0-10222 GCA_036488155.1 Streptosporangiaceae bacterium
AGCACTCGAAGATATTCGGGCAGCCGGCTTCCTCGCAGACCGTGTGCAGGCCCTCGCTGCGGACCAGCGTCTTCAGTTCCGTGTACGAGGGCCCGGTGCGGAGCCGGGTCTTGATCCATGGCGGCTTTCGCTCGATCGGAACCTGGCTGTTGCGAGCCTCGATGCGGAGCATGCGGCGGCCTTCGGGTGCTAGTACCACGCCATTCAGCCTAATACGGGTTGCTGCGGGCGCGGTGCTGGTGGCTGGTCAGGTTTGCAGAGGCAAGGTTCAGGATGCGCTCAACCGATCGACAGGGGACGGTCAGCCTGCCGCGAGGGCTGGCTAAGCGTGGGAGCCGACTATCGGGGTGTAGAAGCCGCCAGCCGGAGCAGGTGTGTGGCCACCGGGGCGACGAGGCAGCGCACAACGAGGCAGTAGTGGTCGAGGCAGCAGAGGTCTCCGAGGGGAACGATTTGCGATGAACAGCGCGCATGGCTCGCATGACCAGCATGACCAGGATGGCGGGGAGGACACGGCTGGCGGGCGGGTGCCTGAGGACGCGGCTGCGCCGGGGGGCGGCACGGTCGGGGGCAGCGCGGTACGGGGCAGCGCAGCCCAGGGCAGCGCATCCCGGGCCGGCGAGCCTACTGACTGGGCCCAGCCGGGTTACCCGGGCCAGGCGGCCTTCGGGGGACAGGCGGGTTACCCGGGCCAGGCGGCCTTCGGGGGGCAGCCAGGCTACGGTCCTTATGGGACAGTTCCGCCGCCCCCGCCGCCCCCGCCGATGTGGTTCGGTCATTACAGCGCGGGCGGCCAGCATGCCGCGCCGCCGCGGCACCCCCGGCGCCGGGTGCTGATCCTGGCGTCCGGCGTCACTGCCGCCGCACTGGTCGCCGGCGGAACGGCCTGGGCCACGGCCGGCTCGGCAACGGGCGGAGCTAAGGCGGCACTCAGCACGGCCGCGATCACTAGCCGGACCGCTCCGGGCCTGGTGGATGTCATGACGACGCTGGGTTACGCCAATGCCACCGCAGCCGGCACGGGAATGGTGCTGACCTCGACGGGCGAGGTGCTCACCAACAACCACGTGGTCGCGGGTGCGACGTCGATCAAGGTCAGGGACATCGGCAATGGTCGCACCTACAGTGCGAAGGTCGTGGGGTACAGCGGCAGCAACGATGTCGCGGTACTCCAGCTGACCGGCGCTTCGGGTCTGGCGACTGTCAAGATCGGCAATTCGGCCACGGTGGCGGCTGGCCAGCGGATCGTCGCGCTCGGGAACGCGGAGGGCCGGGGCGGCACGCCGGCAGTCGTGACGGGAACCGTCACCAGCACTGGCAACTCGATCACCGCTGTGGACGATGGCTCCGGCGTCCAGGAGCACCTGGCAGGGATGATCCAGACCAATGCCAACATCCAGCCAGGCGACTCCGGAGGCCCGCTCGTCAACTCCTCAGGGCAGGTCGTAGGCATGGATACCGCGGCGTCGAGCAGTAACTCGACCGGCCTCGGCACGACGGCCGACCAGACGACAGCCGCCTTCTCGATACCAATCAACCGGGCTATCTCGCTTGCTGACCAGATTGAGGCGGGCAAGTCATCAGCAACAGTCCACATCGGCGCAACGGCGTTCCTCGGCGTCCAGGTCGCCCCCCCGGGGTCGGGTACTGGCGGTACTGGCTTCGGGCAGGCGAGCAACGGCCTGGCCATCGCGGGCGTCGTCTCCGGCACGGCGGCAGCAAATGCCGGGCTGTCCGCGGGTGACACGATCATCTCGGTAGGCGGCCACCAGATCACATCGGAATCTGATCTGCAGACGGTCATTGAGGAATATCACCCAGGCGACAGGGTCAGGGTCGAGTGGTCTAGCCAGTTCGGTCAGGCGCAAACCGCCACCGTCACGCTGACCGCCGGGCCGACCGGCTGATCCTGGCCGGCACCGCAGCTCCCGGAATCCGCAGCCGCCCTGCCCAGGGGTGACCTGCAACCATCGACCGCCCACCGCTGAGCGCCCCGCCTCCCCCGTGCGGGGCGCTCAGGCGTTTGCAGCCGACGTCGCGGTCCTTTCATCGTCATGGGTGCCGGGCGTATCGTCGGCGCACATGACCGACCTAGCCGGTACCGAGGTTCCCGCACTGGTCCAGCAGGCGCATGGCGCGGCGAGGCGAATCGGCTTCCCGGTGACCCGCGATGATCCCGGCCATGGCCACGGATCGGCCAGCTTGCCGGGTACCGGCCGGTTTCTGGCCATGCTGGCCGCGGGCTGCACTAGGGGCAGCATCGCCGAGCTTGGTACCGGTGCCGGGATCGGGTCGGCCTGGATGGCTGCCGCGATGCCGGCCGACTGCAGGCTGGCGACCGCCGAGATCGACCCGGTGCGCGCGGCCGCGGCAGCCGAGGTTCTCCGCGGCGACGACCGGGTCCGGGTGCTGACTGGTGACTGGGCCGCGCTGCTGCCACCGCTCGGCCCTTATGACCTGATCTTCTGCGACAGCGGTGTGCAAGACGCCGCGACCTTCGGCGGCCTGGTCGATCTGCTGAAGCCGGGGGGCCGGATCGTCATGGACGATGTGACGCCGGTTCTGGCACTGCCGGCCGGCTCACCGTTCCGGCACGCAGATCCCAAGCGCGAGTATTTCGCGGGGGAGCCCCGGCTCGTGTGGACCGAAGTGGTCCTGCCGGATCTGGCGAACTCACTGCTAGTCGGCACCGGGAAGTAAGCAGGCCCGCGAGGTTCCGGGGCGCTCGATGCGGACCGGGCGGCGGGCCGATATGACGCCGAGGGCTCTTATCGGCAACCATAGGGTCATGCCCAGTCAGTTCGATCCGCCGTCAGGAACCCGCGATCTCCTCGCCGCCGACGTGGAACGGCGCGAGCACGCGTTCGCCATCATCCGCTCGGTCTTCTCCCGCTATGGCTTCGAGCCGCTGCAAACTCCCGCCTTCGAGCGGCTGGACGTGCTGCTCGGCAAGTACGGCGAAGAGGGCGACAAGCTGGTCTTCAAGATCCTGCGGCGGGGCGAGCATGAGGCGTCCGGCGAGGCCGACCTGGCGTTGCGGTACGACCACACGGTGCCGCTGGCCAGGGTGGCGGCAGCGTACGGCAGTCAGCTGCCAACCCCGTACAAGAGGTACGCGCTGGGCCCGGTCTGGCGCGCCGACCGGCCTGGCAAGGACCGGTACCGCGAGTTCACCCAGTGCGACCTGGACACCCTGGGCTCGGAGTCACTGATGGCCGATGCGGAGGCGCTGAGCGCCCTGCACGATGCCCTCGCCGAGCTGGGCCTGCCGGATTTCACGATCTTGCTGAACTCGCGCCGGCTCCTGGCCGGCCTGCTCGAGGCCTTCAACGTACGGCCGGAGATCGGCGCTGGCGTGCTGACCTCGCTGGACAAGCTCGACAAACTCGCGCCGGACGACGTGGTCAGCGAGCTAGCCGGGCGCGGCCTGGCGCCTGATCAGGCTGCCGATCTGGTAGCGGCGCTGGCCGGGCCGGATTCGGCTGACCGGATCCGCGTCGCTCTGACTAAGACCGAAGAGGGCACCGCAGGCCTGGACGAGGTCGACACGATGATGTCGCTGCTGTCCGGCCAGATCCCGCCAGGCCGCCTGGCCTTCACCCCGCGGATGGTGCGCGGGCTGAGCTACTACACCGGGCCGATCTGGGAAGCAACCGCGCCCGGAGTAGCCGGCTCGATCAGCTCCGGTGGCCGCTACGATCACCTGATCCAGCAGCTAGGCGGTCCGGACGTGCCGGCGACCGGCTCGTCCATCGGAGTGGAGCGGATACTCCCGCTCCTGCCCGACGCCAAGGCCGCCAGGCCCGGGCGCCTCGACGTGGCGGTCACGGTGATGCGCAGTGATCTTGCCCCGCAGTCGTTCGCATTCGCCGCGGCGGCCCGGTCGGCCGATCTGCGTGCCAGTGTCTACCTCGGGTCGTCCGGCAAACTGGGCAGGCAGCTGAAGTGGGCCAGCGACAGCGGGGCCCGATGGTGCTTGATCTACGGCGAGCACGAGCACGAGGCGGGCATTGTGACGGTCCGGGATATGGCATCTGGCGAACAGGTCCAGCTGCCCGCATCTGACGTCGGTACCTACTTCGCCAGCGTCGGGCGCGGGGCGAGCTGATTGGCGGAGAACAGCTTCATGGAGCCGGTCGCCTGGCACGCCAGCCTGCCTGGAGTAGTAACGACCGCCGCCGGGCTGATCCACGACCCGGCGGGGAACGTGCTCGTCGTAAAGCCGAATTACCGCGACCACTGGAGTCTGCCCGGCGGGATCTGCGAATTCGGCGAGGCGCCGCACGCGGGCTGCGCGCGCGAAGTAGCCGAGGAGATCGGTCTCAGCCTTCCCGTCGGCCGGCTTCTCTCCATCGACTGGCAGCTGTCGTCGCCGGCTTACGGGCCGGCTGCGCGCCCGGTGGTGTACTTCATCTTCGACTGCGGGACATTGCCGAGCACGTCCGGCATTCAGCTACAGGCAGACGAACTCGACGACTGCACGTTCGCGAGGCAGGAAGCTCTGGCCGGCCTGTTGCCGTCGGGCGTGCTGCCAAGGGTGCAGGCTGCTATCACCGCGCGGGCGTCGGGATGCGTCCGGTATGTGCCGCTGCCCGACGGTGACGGTGCACCCGTGCGAGGGATCTGACTGGACGAACGAACACTATCCGTGCGGGAACGGGCACTAGGTCATGCCCGGCGCGCCGGCCGGGCCCGGTTTGCCGGCCGGCGCAGTTCTTCCTGCACCAGCCGTCAGCTGGCTTTTCTGGCTGTCGTGGGAGCGGGCCCGGGCACCCCGTCAGTGATCCGGACGCTCGCGGCACCGAACGCTGTCGCGAGACGGCGCTCGACGACTGGCAGCGCCTCGGTCACCGTGATCCGGCGGCCCGCCTCGGCCGACAGGGACGTCACCGACGCATCGGAAATGCCGCACGGCACGATGCGGTCGTACCACGACAGGTCACAGTCGCAGTTGAGCGCGAAGCCGTGCATCGTGACGCCCCGGGCGACGCGCACGCCGATAGCGGCAACTTTTCGGTCCTGGCTGCCGCCACCCACCCACACGCCCCTGCGGCCGTCGACACGGTCGGCCGGCACGCCAAACTCACGGCAGACCCCGATCAGCGCCTCTTCGATACCGTGCACGTAGGAGATCACGTCAATCGGCTCGCCGAGTGCGACGATCGGATAGCCGACGAGCTGGCCAGGGCCATGCCAGGTGATGTTGCCGCCGCGATCGACGTCGATGACGGGTGCGCCCGGGTCGCCTGCCGGCCGGTCCAGCGGTGTGGTTCGCTTGCCGGCCGTGTAGACCGCCTCGTGCTCCAGCAGGAGACAGGTATCGGGGATCAGGCCGGCCACCCGCTGCTGGTGGACCTCTCGTTGCAGCTCCCAGGCATCGGTGTAGCCGATGGTGCGGGCACCGACGCCAAGGCGGGCGAACACCAGTTCATCATGCATAGAGTCAGCTTAGCCCTGCGCGGGTCCGCGCCCCGTGCCCGCGCGTGTCGAGCCCACCTCAGCAGCACTGGCCGGACAAGCTTTCATTGCTCCCAGCCGACTCTCCGCCCGTTGCAACGCTTCGGAGCGACCGCATATGACGCTATGACCGACTCGTGAGTTACGTTCCGGGTGAAAAGACGTGGCAGAAGGCGTGTGCGCAGACGCGATATAGCTTGACAGCCCGACGCGATACTACTTACGGTTTTGGTGCCGGGCGGGCAGTGCGACGAGGGGAACGAGACATCGATGGACGCGCTGGAAATCTTCACCGCACTCGGGACGCCTGATGGCCGGGCCAACCCGTACCCTTACTACGCCGCGCTGCACGAACTGGGCGAGGTGGTAAGCCTCGGCCCTGGTGCGGTAGTCGTCGTGGGATACGACGCGATCAACTCGGTCTTGCGTGATGGTGGTTTCCGCGTGTCGGACGAGGCTGCGCTCGATCGCGACTTTCCCGGCTGGCGCGAGAATCCGGTGTTTGTCCAGGGCATGGACTGGATCCTGAACCTGAACGCGCCGAGGCACTCGCGCATCAGAAGCCTGATCGCGCGCGCCTTCACCGCGCGCAGGGTGGCCGGGCTAGAGCCGACGATCGTCAGCATGGCCGATGACCTGCTGGACGGCATGGCCGAACGCGGAGCCGACGGCTCGCCCGTCGAGTTCATGCACGACTTCGCCTATTTGCTGCCGGTGACGGTGATCTGCGAGCTGATCGGGATCCCGGAGGCTGACCGGGAGAGCTTCCGGCCGATTGCCCGCGACATAGCGGGCGTTTTCGAGTTGCACGACCCGGCTACCTTGCCGGCGATCAATGCCGCCGCGGTGGAACTGCTCGCCTACTTCACCGGGCTGGCAGCCGAGCGGCGCGCCAGTCCGCGCGACGACCTCATCTCCGACCTGCTGGCGATCAGCGACTCTGACGACGGCAGGCTGACCGATGCCGAGCTGCTGCATAACCTGACGCTGCTGCTAGTGGCAGGCTTCGAGACCACGACCAACCTGCTGGGCAACGGGCTTGCGGTCATACTGCAGCAGCCCGAGGCGGGCGCCGCGGTGGTCGGCGGCTCGGTCCCGGCTAGCGCGTTCGTGGAGGAAGCGCTGCGCTACGACTCACCCGTGCAGCTCACTTCCAGAGTTGGCTACCCGACCGAGATCTGCGGTATCAAAGTGGGCGACGGCGATTCAGTCACGACGCTGATCGGCGCAGGAAACCGGGATCCACGCAAGTTTACCGATCCGGACAAATTCCGTCCGCTACGCCAGGACGGAGCTCCGCTGAGCTTCGGCGGCGGTGCGCACTTCTGCATCGGCGCGGCGCTTGCCCGGCTCGAAGGGACGGTTGCCTTTCCCCGCCTGCTGTCCCGGTTCCCGAAGATAGCGGCCGCCGCCCCGCCGGTGCGGCGGGAGACCTTCCTGCTGCGCGGCTTTGACGCGCTGCCGGTGACCGTCGCCTAGCGATGCTGTGGCAAAGCTGCCAGCCCGGCGGGACGGAACCGTCAGGCGGCGCTGGAGTAATTGTCAGCTTTTCAGGGCACGAATCAGCGGGAATGCCCGGCCACCGTGCGTGGCTAGGGTCAGCAGGAGGTGCCCGCCATGCTCGATGAGCAAGAACTGCGCAGCATGAGCCCGCAGGACCGGCTCCGCCTGAGACAGCGGCTCGCTGCACTCGATGAACGGGATCTGCCCGCTAGCGCAGCAGGGGAGCGGCGGCGCAAGATCCTGCTCGGTGGCATCATCGTCTGCTGCGTCGTCCTAGCCGCCTGGATCGGCCTGCTCGCCGTAACACTGCCACGCTATTACCGGGCCGGAGACTGGCGCGGCGCGTGGGTTGGCTTCGACCTTGCGGAGCTATGCGCCTTCGTGGCGTGCGGCTGGGCCGCATGGAAGCGCCGCCAGGTTCTGATCATCTGCCTGGTCGTGCTTGCCACGCTGCTGTGCTGCGACGCCTGGTTCGATGTGGTACTTAACGCCCGGACGAAGGGGTTCTTGTTCAGTCTGCTGTCGGCGCTGGTGATCGAACTTCCGCTGGCCGCAGGTGCGATCCTGCTCGCGCGGCGGCTGCTTCGGACGACTAACGCGATGCTCCTCCGCAGCCGTGGTGTCTGCGGGCCGGTACCGGGTCTGAGGAAGATCCAGCTCGCAGGTGTCCATCCCAGTCGCCCGCTGAGTGACGTGCTGACAGAGCCCAGTCAGCTGATGGCTGAGCATGGGGAGCTGGTCGCCGAGAGAGCCGACTCCGGCTAGCTCAGCCGCGTCAGCCGGCTGCCCTGTCCGCGGCGGCGGCCGCGAGCGCAGGTCCGATGGTCGGCTGCTGGAACGCGAAGCCGGCCTGCTCGAGCCGTGCCGGGAGTGCCCGGCAGCTCTTGAGCAACTCGGTGGAGACTTCGCCGAGTGCTAGGCGCAGCACGGCGGTCGGCACGGTCAGCATGGCGGGCCGGTGCAGATTGGCTGCGAGTGCCTTGGTCAGCTCGCTGTTCGTGGCCGGCTCGGGCGAGGTCAGGTTGACCGGTCCGCTGAGATCTGACCTGTCGAGCAGGAAGCGCACCGCGCGGATGTGGTCGGCGAGGGTGATCCAGCTGAGGTACTGGCGGCCATCGCCGAACTCGGCGCCGAGTCCCAGCCGGAATGGCAGCAGCAGCCGGGGCAGCATCCCGCCCCGGCTAGACAGCACAATGCCGGAGCGCAGGTTGGCAACCCGGATGCCCGCCGCGCTAGCCGGCGTTGTGGCGGCCTCCCAGTCGCGTACCAGCATCGCCAGGAAGCCGCTGCCGTTCGGTGCCGTCTCGTCAACAGCCTTGTCGCCGGTGTCGCCGTACCAGCCGACGGCAGAGCCGGCGATCAGTACCGGCGGAGGTTTCGGGGCCGCGAGCATCGCTCGGATGATCGCGCTGGTGCTGTCGATCCTGCTAGAACGCAGTTCCGCCTTGCGGGCCGGGGTCCAGCGGCCGCTGGCGACCGGCGCCCCGGACAGGTGCACAACCGCGTCGACGCCGTCAAGCGCGTCCGGGCTCAGGCCGGCGTCTGGGGCATTCGGCTCCCACCGTAGCTCCTCATCATTGGCTGGCTCTCGCCGGACGAGCCGGATGACGTCCGTTCCGCCAGTGCGCAGGTCCCGGGCCAGTGCGGCGCCGATAAGTCCGGTCGAACCCGTGATGGCAACCCGCATGTCCGCGGTCCCTTCTGGTTGTCCTTATGAGCCAGTCTTCCCGCAGGGCAGCCAGAGGCTAACCGCCGTTGCTCCTTCTGCCGAAGGAAAGCCAGGCCTGACACCGGATCGATGGGCACCCGCTCCTCTGTGGCGCCAGGAAAGGCATCCGGCTCGCGCTGAACTCGTTTTCGCCGGCCGCGAGCACTCCCGCTCGGCGGCCTGCAAGACGTTCACCCGCGCTGGTATTCATCGCTCACTCTCGCACAGGTTGCGGCTCTCACCGACTCCGGTTGGCCCCAGTACTCGGACACGCTGAGCACCGGCACCATCCTCGCCCGCGCTGAGTGCCGATGGCCACCTTCTGGTCGCGCCAGGCGTGTTCGGCGCAAGGGTCAGTGCCCGTGATCGTGATGGTCATGCGGGCGCGGAGCGCTACGTCTTGATCACGATCGTCGGCGTCGTCTCCTGGGCGGCGTTCCTGCTCAACGCTTGGGGCAAGGCGCCCGTCCAGCTACGGCCGGTAACCTTCTAGCAAGCTGCGCACGCGCCGCGCCGAAACTGTTCCGAGGCGAACCCTGCGCGCGCTCATGGGCAGGCTCGCTCAACGCTCGGCCTGGGGGCATCGATCGCATGGTGAGCGCGGACCCGTGGGTGGAGACGGCCCCGCAGCGCGAGCAGCGCGCCTGTCGGCCTGCTGACGTGATGCCACGCCAATGACAACGTCTGGCTCATCTCGCCTAGTTGCTTGTCAGCGCGGCGGATCTCTTCCGCGCTTTTACTGCGCTCAGCCTGATATAGCTGATAGCTGCCGTAGGGCGTCATCTTGTTGGCTCCAATCGGCTTGCTGGGTTGGCGGCCGGGGTGGCCAAGGCTGGCTCAGCGCCCGGCTTGGCAGAGCATGGCTGCGCGGGCGTGGCCATGCGGCCGGCCCCAGCCAGGCCGCCGGCGGGCGCCGGGCTGGGCGCCGTCGCGGGCCTTGCGATTGGCCTCGGCCGCCCGGATGAAGTCCGCGGCCCGCTCCTGGGCGATGGCTTTTGCCATATAGGGATGCACTTTTCCTCCTCGATCCGAGGACATTGGCTCAGGTCCATAACTCGAGGTTCGCCGTAAGGTCCGCATTAGCGAATCGGAAACAATCCCTATTTCGGCGGGCTGGATGGCTTGAGCACGTAAGTTGTGGCCGACGCATGTACAACGGTGGCGCTGGCGGATAGGGGTCCACCACGAAGCAGGCCGAGCCAGCCGCTGGTGCGGGGCAGCGCGATAAATGGGTGGACGGCTACTCGTTATCATGCGACCGTGGCCTTGGTTGACGCCCATCAGCGACTGGAGCAGGGCCATGCGAGGCCTCGAATCTATCTGACGCCAGACCCCGGCCAGGTGCCCGGTCTTTTGAGCCGGGGGTTGTCAACCACCTGGGGCGTGCCAACTTAAGCACGGCGCAGAACGGCCCGGCGATATCGACTTCCTAGCCGGGCGTCGCGAACCATTCGGCTGCCGCCCCGGTCATCTGTCGCGGCCGGTAATTCACTATCTCCGACGCGCATGATCCCCGGCTTCCCGAATTCGAAGTCCCCGGCTGACGGGAGGCAC
>DASXIA010000346.1:0-3505 GCA_036488155.1 Streptosporangiaceae bacterium
GCCCGGGCCGACCGTCCCAAAGGTGGGACTCAGAACTTGCCGGCGATGAAGTAGGGGACAACCGCGGTCACGCCGAACTGATGGTGGCTGACGGGAATCGCGACCGTCATCTTCCGCGTCGCGGGATTGAACCACACCAGCGATATCCCTGGATTGCACCCGTTGATGCGCTCGACCATGAGGGTTGACCGCGTGGCGTTGACGATCAGGCTGCTGGCTGAGCCCGGCACGTTGACCCGCACCTCGTTGCCGTGAGCCGGCTGACGGCCAATAACCAGAGTGCCGCACGCCCCGAAGCCATCGACGTACAGTCCGCTCGACAGCTGCCAGGCATTGAAGTCGCCGAGGTCGAAGTCGGTGCCGCCGCGGATCGGCGTGAGGGCGGTGGGCCTGGCGCCGCCAGCCGGAACCAGCCACATCCGCGGTCCGGGCTCATTGGCCACCGAGCAGCTAGCCAGGATTGCGGACTTGCTCCACCAGCGGACGGCGGCGCAGCCCCCCGCGACCCTAGGAAGGGGCAGCTTCCTGATCACGCCGCCTGCGTTACTGATCAGCTCGAGGCCGTTCACGGTCCCGGCGGCCAGCTCGGTGCCCTTGGAGTTGTAGGGAACCGGGGGAATGCCGGTCTCGCCGGCCAGCAGGCCAAGCCCCTTAACGGTAGCCAGGGTCTTCTGCAGCCTGCCCCTCAGGGTGTACCGCTGCACGGTGACGCTGGTGCCGCTCGAATTCGCCGCCTTCTCGGCCAGGATGTTGAGCCCGTCGGGCCTGGTGTAACCGACCGCGGTGACCTTAGCGGGCAACGTGAAGCCGGTGACGCTTCCTGTCCGTAGCTGTAGCTGATTAACGACTTCCCTGCCGAGGGGACCTGGTCGCGTAATCAGGGCCCGCCTGGCGTCGCCCGACCAGCCAATCAGGTCCGAGTTCTCCCACCCGCCATTGGCGGAGAAGGTATGCACCCGGTACCGGCCGCCTTGCGGGCTGACCAGGTAGAGAGTCGACGGTCCGGTCTTCGGCGTGACGCCCTCTCCGCCCTGGCTCGCCGAGTACATCGCTAGCGCCCAGCCGGGCCCGACCTTGCGCCACGGGACCGCCGAGCGCGACGCGACCTGGCCCCCGCTCAGGACGCGCGCCGCCGGGGCTGCCGGAGCTGCCATGGCCGGCACCGCCAGGCCGAGGGCTGCCCCTGCCGCTGCTAATGTTGCGACGGCCGCTATGACGCGCCGTCCCCGAACGTCTGCCGCAAGCCTCATTGTCATTGGCCCTTCCCTCAGCCATGGCGGCGTGATTGCCGCTCGCATGATGATGTGGCGTACCTCCCCACCTGGAAAAGGGGAACCCTCCCCATCCGGGGAGGGCTCCCCAAGCGCTAACCGGGGGTTAGCCCGGCACCTTGTCCAGGAAGCCGAGGACCATCGTGATCTTGTCGTGCTCGTCGGTAACGGCCACGTCGAAGCCGATGACCAGCGGCTCGGCACCCTCAGGGCCGAGCCCCCAGGTGAAGCGCGCCTGCTTGTGATGCGCGTCGACGGGCCCGGCCAGGCTGAACACCAGCCCAGGAAACTGCTGCTGAACCGCGCCGATGGTCGCGTCGATGGCATCGCGGCCGCGTGCCTGCGCCATCGGGTCGGTGTACTCGGCGTCGGCAGCCCAGACCTCGTCGATCAGCGTGCGCCGCGCGGCGGGATCTGCCTGGTTCCAGCAATCGAGGTAACGCGCGATTACGTCTTCCATGATTTCCTCCGGCATCCGGTTTGATGTGCTGACGTGACCATGGTGCGAACTGCCGTGCGCCATGTCGATTACGCCGGAGGTAAGGGCCAGCGCTTACCTGACAGGTAATCGCCTCGCCTGAGGCAGGCGGCTAGCGTCGTGCACATGAGCATGACGATGCACGCACCGGGCCGCCGCCCGGTGGGCGAACTGCTGCGCGAGTGGCGGGAGCGGCGCCGCCTCAGCCAGCTGGATCTGGCGATCCAGGCCGACATCTCGGCCCGGCACCTCAGCTTCGTGGAAACCGGGCGTTCCCGCCCGACGCCGGCAATGATCCTGCGGTTGACCGAGCAGCTACAGGTCCCGCTTCGTGAGCGGAACGTCCTCTTGCTGGCCGGCGGTTACGCTCCCGCCTACCCGCAGCACGGGCTGCAGGCGCCCGAGCTGGAAGGCGTGCGCGCGGCGCTGCGCCAGGTGCTCGCCGGGCACGAGCCCTATCCCGCGGTCGTGGTCGACCGGTGGTGGGACATGCAGGACAGCAATTCCGGCATCGCCGTCCTGGTGCAGGGATGCGCCCCGGCGCTGCTGGAGCCGCCGGTCAACGTGCTGCGGCTGAGCCTGCATCCCGACGGCATGGCGCCGCGCATCGTCAATCTGGCCCAGTGGCGGGCGCACCTGCTAACCCAGCTGCGGCACCGGGCCGCGGCACTCGGCGACCAGCGGCTCAGCGAGTTGCACGACGAGTTGCTGGCATATCCCGGCGGTTTCGATGAAGCGCCCCAGGCCGACGGCGTCGTGCTGCCGCTGCGGTACCGCAATGACGGGCGGGAGCTTGCGTTGTTCAGCATTAGCGCCGCGGTTGCGACCGCCACTGACGTGACGGTCGAGGAACTGGCAATCGAATCGTTCTATCCGGCGGACGCCGAGACCGCAGCCGCGCTTCGTCAGGCCGGGGCTCCCCGTCAGCCGCCAGAACCTGGCTGGTGCTGATGCCCGTGCCCGTGCGCGGGCCCATGTCCGTGACGGTGGCCATTGGCAGGGGCGGAGGTGAGCCTCGCGTCTTGGCGGCCTGCCTGCAGGCTGGGATTGGTGCTCGGGCTGGGGCTGGGGCGTTTCGGTTCTGCTGGAACAATTCTGACGTGCGCGGCGTCATCATCAATATTCCACCGGGCCGAGTGAACATTTCGCTGATCGGATGACGGTCGGCTGGCACCAGTTCGGCTGGCCAATTGCGGCGCCTCTCCTGGATAGGCTGTCCGAGTCATTGCGCGTACTCTGCGCTGGAATTTGAGGACCAATAGTCCAAGGCCGAACGCGATCAGGAAGAGCACCCACGGTTCAGCTGCCAGCGCGCCAGCCGTGTAGCGCCGCGGGAGGCTAATGCCCGCTGAGTGCAAGGCCTCCGCTGCAGCTACGACGGCGAGCAAGATCATGATGATGAACACCGCGGAGTACCGCATCCACCACGGGGCCCCGCGCAGCGCCAGGGCGGCGACACACGCGATGACCAGCGTCGCATCGAAGATCAAGGGATAGAGCGCCGCAAGAGCTGGAGAAACCTGCGCGGTCAATGCAATCTCGTGGATACGTGTATAGGACAGCAGGAAAGCAGCCGCGGCAAGCAGCGCAGCGCCCGTTATGACGCTGATAACCGCGAGTAAATGAAGCCGGCTGTTGTAGCCAGACTGACGCAACCGTCGCGCACCGGATAGTTCGTCCATTGGCCTGAAGGTCCTCCCGCGATCATCGCGAGTTTATAGCGTTCGCCCATTACCAGAAAGGAATGAAACGCCTC
>DASXIA010000424.1:0-3972 GCA_036488155.1 Streptosporangiaceae bacterium
AAGCGGCGATCGCGATCGCCGAGGCCGGAGCGGACGTCATCGAGATCGGGCTGCCTTACTCCGACCCGCTGATGGACGGCCCGGTCATCCAGGAGGCGGTGCACCGGGCACTCACCGGCGGCACCCGGGTAGCCGATGTGCTGCGCACCGTGCGGGCCGTGGCCGCGGCCGGGATACCGACGCTGATCATGACCTACTGGAACCCGGTGGATCAGCACGGCGTCGGGAAGTTCGCCCGAGATCTGGCGGAAGCGGGAGGAAGCGGGCTCATCACGCCGGACCTGACCCCGGAAGAAGCCGGCCCGTGGCTGTCAGCAGCGGCCTCGCTCGACCTCGACCCGATCTTCCTGGTCGCCCCTAGCTCGTCTGACCAGCGGATCGAGCTGATCACCTCGGCCTGCCGGGGGTTCGTGTACGCCGCGTCGCTGATGGGAATCACGGGCACCAGGGACTCGGTGGGCAGCGAGGCCGAGGGCCTGGTGCGCCGGGTCAGGGCGCACACCAGCTTGCCCGTCGCGGTCGGGCTGGGCGTCCGGGACGGCAACCAGGCGGCCGAGGTGGCCTCGTTCGCCGACGGGGTGATCGTGGGCTCGGCATTCGTGCAGCGGCTGCTGGCAGCAGAGAGCCCGGCGGCCGGCCTGGCCGGGGTCCGCGACCTGGCCCGTGAGCTCGCCGGCGGCGTCCGGGCTGGCTCGTAGCTCGGCCGCCGCGGATGATCTTGCCGAGGCAGTGACGAATCTTGCCCTGGCGAGGCCTGATCGCCGCCAGCCGACTTCGTTATACTGCTGACGAGCGCGCTGCGGTGCTATTGCCACAGTGTTACCTGCCACCGCGCGGCTGGGCCAGTGTTGTCCCGCGAGACAGGGCCAGTGTCGTCCCGATCCCATGACCCTTCCGCCCGCTATAGCGGTTTCGTTAGCTATAGGGGCGGGCGAGACGACAGGAGCACGCTGGATGGCATCTGCCACCCAACAGCTAGGTACCGGCCTTTACGACAACAGGAACGAGCACGACGCTTGCGGCGTCGGCTTCGTGGCGGATCTCACTGGCCAGCGCCGGCATCAAACGGTTGCCGACGCCCTCACTGTGCTGCGCAATCTCGACCACCGTGGCGCGAAGGGGGCTGACCCGGAGTCCGGCGACGGCGCAGGCATTCTCACCCAGATGCCCGACGACCTGCTGCGGGCTCGTTGTGACTTCGCCCTCCCGCCAGCCGGCAGCTACGCGGCCGGGCTTGCCTTCCTTCCTGCCGACGATGCCGATGCTGCCAGACACGTGGCTGCGGTGCGGCGGATCGCAACCGAGGAGGGGCTGACCGTCCTCGGCTGGCGCGACGTTCCGCACGATCCGGATTTCTGCGGGAACGAGGCACGGGCGGTGTTGCCGCGGCTCGTCCAGCTAGTCGTGTCGGGGCTAGCCGGCGAGTCAGGGATGGCGCTCGACCGGAAGGCATACTGTCTGCGCAAGCGGGCCGAGCACGAGACCGGCTTGTACCTGGCCAGCCTCGCCAGCGCGACGATCGTGTACAAGGGCATGCTGACCGCGCTGCAGCTGGAACCGTTCTTCACTGACTTGTCCGACCCGCTGTACGCCTCGGCGATTGCGCTCGTGCACGCGCGCTTCTCCACGAACACGTTCCCGTCCTGGCCGCTGGCGCATCCCTTCCGGCTGATCGCGCACAACGGTGAGATCAACACGATTCGCGGCAACCGCAACTGGATGCGGGCACGGGAGGCGCAGCTGTCGGCCGGTGTGCTCGGCAGGGACACCGCGGGGCGGGGTGTCGAGCGGTTGCTGCCGATCGTGGACGATACGGTCAGCGATTCGGCCAGCTTCGACGCGTGCCTGGAGTTGCTCCACCTGACCGGCCGGTCATTGCCGCACGCGGTGCTGATGATGATTCCGGAGCCGTGGGAGAACAACTTCGCCATGGACACCGGCCGTCGGGAGTTCTACCGCTTCCATGCCTCGCTGATGGAGCCGTGGGACGGCCCGGCGCTGATCGCGTTCACCGACGGAACCGTTGTCGGCGCGGTCCTGGACCGCAACGGGCTGCGGCCAGGCCGGTACTGGGTGACCGGCGACGGCCTGGTCGTGCTGGCCAGTGAGGTCGGCGTGCTCGACATTGACCCGGACCGGGTGGTGCGCAAGGGCAGGCTGCAGCCGGGCCGCATCTTCCTGGCCGACACCGGGGCCGGCCGGATCATCGAGGACGAGGAAGTCAAGTCAAAGCTGGCGGCCGAGCACCCGTACGGTGACTGGCTGCACGCCGGCATGATTCACCTGCGCAATTTGCCCGAGCGCACCAGGGAACTGCCCGACAGCCGGGTGCTGCTCGTCCAGCAACAGCTATTCGGCTACACCGAGGAGGACCTTCGGGTGCTGCTCGCGCCGATGGCGCGCACCGGCGCTGAGGCCCTCGGCTCGATGGGTTCCGACACTCCGCTTGCCGTGCTGTCGGACCGGCCGCGGCTGCTGTACGACTATTTCAGCCAGTTGTTCGCTCAGGTCACGAACCCGCCGCTGGATGCCATCAGGGAAGAGCTGGTCACCGCGCTCGGCACCGCGACCGGGCCTGAGCACAACCTGCTCGAGCCTGGTCCGGCATCCTGCCGTCAGGTGGTGCTGCCGTTCCCGGTAATCAGCGACAGCGACCTGGCCAAGATCGTGCACATCAATGACGACGGGGACCTGTCCGGCTTCGCCGCGCACGTGGTCGACGGCCGGTACGAGGTAGCAGGCGGCGGCGCGGCGTTGCAGGAGAGGCTGGCGGAGATCCGGGCGGAGGTATCGGCGGCGATCGCCTCCGGCGCGCGGATCATCGTGCTGTCCGACCGGGGAGCCGAGGCTGGCGGCGGCAGCCCGCAGCCAGCGACGCCTGCGCCGGACGTCGCGGATGCCACCCACAAGAGTGACGATCACCTCGGGCCGATTCCGTCGCTGCTGCTGACCGGGGCCGTACATCATCACCTGATCGCTGAGCAGACCAGGACAAGGGTCGGGCTGGTCGTCGAGTCCGGCGACGCGCGCGAGTGCCACCACATCGCCCTGTTGCTCGGCTACGGTGCCGCGGCCGTCTGTCCGTACCTGGCTATCGAGACGGTTGAGGAGATGGTCCGCCGCGGGACATTGCGCGACATCAGCGAGCGCACAGCTGGCGCCAACCTGATCAAGGCACTGGGCAAGGGCGTGCTCAAGATCATGTCGAAGATGGGCGTCTCCACCGTCGCCTCCTATACCGGCGCGCAGCTGTTTGAAGCCGTCGGTCTCGGCCCCGAAGTAGTCGGCTCGTGCTTCGCCGGCACCGCGTCTCCGCTGGGCGGGATCGGCTTCGACGAGATCGCTGCCGAAGTCGGCCGCCGGCACCAGGCGGCCTATCCCGCCCGTGGTGGCCGGCCGCACCTGCGGCTCGAAACTGGCGGGGAGTACCAGTGGCGCCGTGATGGCGAGCCGCACCTGTTCAGCCCTGAGGCAGTGTTTAAGCTGCAGCACTCCACCCGCAGCGGTCAGGTGAGTGTGTTCCGCGACTACACCAGGCTCGTCGATGACCAGTCGGCCAAGCTGATGACACTTCGCGGGCTGCTGCGGATCCGGGGTATCGACGAACCAGCCAGCGGCTCCACGGCCGCGGCGGGCATTGCGCGCCGGGAACCCGTTCCGCTGGCCGAGGTCGAGCCGGTATCCAGCATCGTCACGAGATTCGCCTCCGGCGCGATGTCCTATGGCTCGATCTCGGCTGAGGCGCACGAGACGATCGCGATCGCGATGAACCGCCTCGGCGGCCGGTCCAACACCGGCGAGGGCGGCGAGGACGCGCGCCGGTTCGTGCCGGACTCCAATGGCGACTTGCGCCGCTCGTCGGTCAAGCAGGTGGCCAGCGGCCGGTTCGGGGTCACCAGCGAGTACCTGGTCAACGCGGATGACATCCAGATCAAGATGGCCCAGGGTGCCAAGCCGGGGGAGGGCGGCCAG
>DASXIA010000458.1:0-11132 GCA_036488155.1 Streptosporangiaceae bacterium
GGCCGGTGAGCTTGAGCCGGATTCCGGCACCGTGACGAGGTCGCCGGCTAGCACCACCGTGCTCCGGCTGGCTCAGGAGCCAGACATCAGGGCAGGCGAGTCGCTAGCCGATCACCTCGGCCGCCGGACTCAGGTGGCAGCTGCCCAAGCCGACCTGGACGCATCGCTGTCGGCGCTCAGCAAGGGTGACGCCGGCGCCGACGACGCCTACGACGCCGCATTGCAGCGCTGGCTGGCGCTCGGCGGAGCGGACCTGCCAGAGCGCATCGCGCAGGTCACCGCGGAGCTTGACCTTCCTGACAACCTTCTGGATCGGAACGCTGCCGAGCTCTCCGGCGGCCAACAGGCCCGGCTCGGCCTTGCGGCGGTGCTGCTGGCCCAGCCTGACATCCTGCTGCTCGACGAGCCGACCAATGACCTGGACGACGCCGGGCTCGCCCTGCTCGAGGCACGCCTGCGCGCCAGCAGGGCTGGGCTGGCACTGGTCAGTCACGACCGGGCCCTGCTCGCCGCGGTGACGAGTCAGATCCTGGAACTCGACGAGTTCACCCGGCATGGGTCGATGTTCGCTGGTGGCTGGGATGCCTACGTGACCGAACGCGAGCTGGCCAGGCGACGGGCAGTCGACGCGTATAACTCCTACGAGGCCGAGCGGGACAAGCTCACCGACGCGGCCCGACGGCAGCGGCAGTGGGCCAGGGCCGGCGCACAGCGTGCGACCAGCGCCCGCTCGCAGCAGGCCGAGCCGGACAAGAGCATCCGGGCGTTCAGGGTCGCGAGCGCGCAGAACACCGGAAGCGGAGCGGCCAGGATAGACAAGGCGATCAGCCGGCTCGATGCCGATGCGCCGGAGGAGGTCCGTGAGCCGTGGCAGCTTCAGCTGTCCATCGGCGAGACCCGGCGGGCCGGAGCTGTGGCCGTCTCGCTGACCGGCGCTGTGGTGAGCCGGGGCGAGGTGACGCTCGGCCCGGTCAGCATGACCGTCGGCCCGGCAGACCGGATCAGGATCACCGGTCCCAACGGCTCGGGCAAGACCACGCTGGTCGACGCCCTGCTCGGCCGGGTACCGCTGCTGGCGGGCCAGCGCTACGCCGGCCCGAGCGTCGTGTTCGGCGAGCTTGATCAGACCCGGCGCGCATTTGCGACCGACGCTCCGGTGATGGAGGTGGTCCGCGCGGCCGCCGGGCTGCCGAGCGACGAGGAGGCGCGGACGCTGCTCGCCAAGTTCCGGTTGCGCGGTGATGCGGCGCTCCGGCCGGCCAGCGCCCTGTCCCCTGGCGAGCGGACCCGAGCCGGACTGGCGCTGCTGCAGGCCCGCGGCGTCAACTTCCTCGCCCTGGACGAACCTACAAACCACCTGGATATCGAGGCGATAGAGCAGCTGGAGCAGGCGCTAAGGAGCTACTCCCGCACGCTGGTGCTGGTCACCCACGACCGCCGCCTGGCCGACGCAGTGGAGACTGACCAGACGATCGACATCCGGGACCTGCACGCCGGGACGGGCGCCTGACGCCCCAGTTGGCTGCCTCCGACATCCTCCCAAGATCCGGACAAGAACGCACGAAACGGTCCGGCATCGCGACTTAGCACCCGAAACGTGCCCTATGAATCGGGCATAACGCTATATAACGGCCACCTGGGAGGGCCATACCGGATGCAAAGTCGAGATGAGGCCGCTCAGGCAGCCGGACGCTGGGCTGAGGCCGCTCGGTTAGCGGCCCGCGCGGCTGGCAACGATCGTGCTGATGGCCCGCTCCAGGGCGTAGCCAGCGCTCGCGCCCTCTCCCTTGACCTGGACATCGGCTTCCGCGACCGCAGCGTGCGCCGTCGCCAGGCCCTCCGCCGTCCAGCCGGACAGCTGCTGGCGGGCCTTGTCGATGCGCCACGGCGGCATCCCGAGATCCGCGGCGAGCGCGTTCGGGCTCAGGCCGCGGCCTACCGAACCGACCAGCCCGAGTGTCCGCAGGCCCTGGGCAAGCGCGCTGGAGATCAGTACCGGCGAGGTCCCGGTCGCCAGCGCCCAGCGAAGCTGCTCGAGCGCGCCAGCCAGGTTTCCTTCGCAGGCTTTGTCCGCGACGGAGAACCCGGTCGCTTCAGCCCGGCCCTGGTAGTAGCGCGCGACAGCCGCCTGGTTGATCACACCGGTGGTGTCAGCCGACAGCTGGCTGCAGGCGGCGGCCAGGTCACGCAGGTCGGTCCCGACGGCATCCAGCAGAGCTCGCAGGCCGCCGTCATCGGCCTTCCGGCCGGATCGCCGGAACTCGCCCCGCAGGAAATCCATTCGCTCGCCGAACCGCTTGATGCCCGGGCAGTCCACCCGCCGAGCTCCCGCGCTGAGCAGGTCCGCCAGCAGCGCCTTGTTCTTGGCGCCGCCAGCGTGAGTGATGATCAGGAAGACATCCGGCGCCGGTGACGCCGCCAGCCGCACCAGCGCGGCGGACAGGTCCTTCCCGGCGTCCTGCGCGGAGCGGATCACTACGACACAGTCGCCCCCGAAAAGCGACGGCGCGGTCAGCCCGGATAGCTCGCCGACCGTCAGCCCGGCGGCGGCAACGTCGTGGACGCCAGCACCCGCACCATCGGCAACCCGGTCCGCCGGGTCGGCATCGTCAGCGGTGGTGGTTGTGGTGGCGAGCGCTACCGCCGCGCTCACCGCCCGCTCGACGAGCAGCTCCTCCTCGCCGACGATGACTGTCACCGGAGCCGGCGATCCACCCGGACCCGCCGTGCCCGCCGCCCGCTGAGCCCTAGATGCCATGCACGCACTATGCCACGGCCGACCGGGATGCCACTGCAACAGGAAATCTGACGCAGTCTTTCCGGAGCGTGCCCGACGTGCGCAAGGTGCTGCCTCCGGCCAATGCGGCTGTTCCGGAGTATCTAGGAGAATGCGGCGGCGAAGTCGTTGGCGAACTGCTCGAAGGACCGGGCAGAGCGGCCGATGATCGACGGGACGTCCTCTGTGACCCACTCGGCGTCTCCGTCAGCGACCAGGCTGAACGCCTGGGCGTTCATCTGCGCGATCTGCTCCGGGACGCCGGCGTTGATCATCGCCTCCAGATTTGCCTCGAAAGTGAGCTCGCGGTAGGTGATGGCCCTGCCGAGCAGTTGCGAAAGTACGGCGGCTACGTCGTAGTTGGAGATCAGCTCGGGCCCGGTGAGCCAATAGGTCTGGCCGGCATGCGGCGCGGGACAGGCGGCGATCTCCGCGGCCACCGCCGCGACGTCGCGGGCATCGACCATGCCGGAGCGGCCTTTGCCGGCTGCGGAGCCGAAGCTGCTTGTCTTCGCGATCGCCGGGGCCAGCGCCAGGACGTTCTGCATGTAGGCGTTCGACCGGAGCAGCGTGTACGGGATTCCGGCGGCAGCCAGCCCCGCCTCGATCTCAGCCTGCCAGCGCCGCCGCGCGATGGGCGAGTCTGTCGGGGCCTTGCTAGTCGCCTTGACAACGTGCCCGATCCCGGCCCGGGCGGCGCTGGCGACGACGTTAAGCTCCTGGGCGGGCACCGCCGGGCTGACCAGTACCACGGCGCTGACGCCCGTCATCGCGGCGTCAATGGTGGCTGGAAGGTCGAGGTCGCCTCTGGCGATCTCCGCGCCAGCCTCGGCCAGCGCCGCAACCTTCGCCGGGTCGCGTACCAGAACCCGGACAGGCAAGTCCCGCTCGCGCAGCAGGCGGACTGTCTCGGAGCCGACCTTCCCAGCGGTTGTCACGAGAATCAAGATGAGTTCCTCTCCTCAGCCAGAATGGGTTGCATGACCCACTGTGGCCTTCGAGAAGTGGGTTGTCAAACCCATAATGCGGTAACGTGGAGGCATGCTAAGCGCAGCCCAGGAGCGGCAGGGGTTCACTCCCAAGGGAGAGCGCACCCGGGGCCGGATCGTCGACGCAGCCGCCAAGCTGATCCACGAGCGCGGTGTCGCGGGTACCACGCTCGAGGACATCAGGTCAGCGGCCGGGGTGAGCGGGTCGCAGCTCTCCCACTACTTCGCCGACAAGGACGAGCTCGTCCAGGCTGTCATCGGTTACCAGGCCGACACCATCGCCGGCAACCAGCAGCGGGCCGACCTCAGCAGCCCCCAAGGGCTCCGGGCCTGGCGGAACACGGTGATCGCCCAGGTGGAGAACGGCCAGGGCAAGGGGGGCTGCCCGCTGGGTTCACTGGCTGGCCAGCTAGCCGAGAACGACCCGCGGGCCCGCGCCATGATCTCAGCTGGATTCGGGCACTGGTCCTCCGCGATCAGCGACGGATTGCGCCGTCTTCACGCTGCCGGGCACCTGCCGGCCGGCGCCGACCCGGACGACCTGGCCGTCACCCTCCTCGCCGTACTCCAAGGCGGGCTCCTCCTCGCCCAGGTCCAGCGCGACACCCGTCCCCTCGAAACCGCCCTCGACACCTTCCTTGAACTCGCCCGCATCCGCCTGCCGGAGGCTTCGGCGGACGTGACGCCTCCACGCCTGGTCTAGCTCCCCGCATCGGCGACCTGAACCAAGGCGCGCACTCCGGTACGCGCCCATTGGCGGGTCGTCCCGATTTGTCGTTTCGCCTATTAGTCGCCCGCTGTTCAACACAGCGAGGGTGACGGTTAGCAACCGTCAGCGACCCTTGGTCAGCATGCAGGACTGTTGCGGTCTCAGTCGGCGCCAGCTCATCCAGCTGGCCTCGGCGGGCGCTGCCGCGGGGCTCGCGACCCCGCTAGTCCGCACAGCACCAGCTGTGGCTAGCTCCGGCAGGACGGGCGGGAACGGCTTGTACGCACAGGACCTCGAACTCGTCACCGTCACCGACACCAGCTTCGTGCTCACCTGGTACACAGCCGGCAGCCCGACGCCGCCCGTGCCGCACGTCCCGGATGCGCCTCCGGATCCGGTTGCCGCCGACGGAGTAGTGCACTACGGAACCGACCCGGACAACTTGGACCGGGTGACGGTCGAGCGAGGCGGCGAAACCGCCTATCACTATGTAGAGATCACCGGTCTCCGGCCGGGAACGACCTATTACTACCAGGCAGTGTCCGGCGGAGTACCCGCCACGCCACGGCTGGTGCCGCAGCTTAGCTTCCCGCCAGGCGGCCTCGTGCTGCCGCATAATCCGACCGGTGACCAGCTGGAGGCCATTCTCACCAGGCTGCTGGTGTCAGGCGTCGTGCAGTCCGCCTCGCCCGGACGTGTCACCACGCTGGTGCCGCCACCCGGCCGTTTGCTCTTCACGCTGGCCCTCAGTAATGACCTGCACACCGGCGAGACAATGAACGACCTGGCAGCGACCGACGTCCCGCCAGGGTTCTCACCGGCGCCGGAGCTACCGCCGTATCCGGTCGTGATGGCACGCGCCATGACCCGCGATGCCGCCGCCCGTGGCGCCGATGTGCTCCTGGTCGCGGGCGACCTGACCGCAGCGGGACGGCCGGGCGAATTCACGGTTTCCAAGGCCGTGCTCGATCGCTTCGGCACTCTGGCCCTGTCCGGCTGGCTCGGCTCCGGTGACTACGTGATCGCCAGAGGCGGCCACGACCGGCCGGGGACAGGCCCGGAGCACGCTGGCTGCCCGGCAGTCGGCGGCGACGAGGGGCACCACGACTGCCTGCGCGAGGTGTACGACCTGCCGCACGGCAGGCTGACGACGACAGAAGTCGGGGGCCTCCGGCTGGTCGGCCTCGATACCACGACGCTGGCCGGGCCTGAAGGTGCGATCAGCAACGATCAGTTCGCAGCGCTTGCCGAAGCGCTCGCGGTCAATCCCGATCAGCCGACGCTGGTCTTCGGACACCATCCAGTGACCGACCAGTCCGCATCGACGGCGATCGGCGGGCGGTCGTTCAGCCTGAACCGCGCCGATGCTGCCCGGTTGCAGCAGCTCTACGCGGCGACGCCCGGCGTGTTCCTGCACCACTCCGGGCACACGCACCGAAATCTGCGCACGCACTCGCCAGTCGCGCCCGATGTCGAGTTCCTCGAAGTAGCCGCGGCCAAGGAGTACCCGGGCGGATTCGCGCTGCTCAAGGTCTACGCCGGCGGTTACATGGTCAACTTTTACAAGTCATCAAGCGACCTGGCGCGGCAGTGGAGCCAGGTCTCGAGCTGCCAGTACCTGGGCCTGTACCCCGCGTACACCCTCGGCACCACGGCTGACCGCAACCACGTCGTCAGCCGGGATTTTGCCGCACTTTCGGCACTCAGGCACCGGCCTTGGTGGGGCCAGCGGCCGCGCTCTCTGCGGTCCGATGCCGCTACTACGTGACTACCTACGTCCGCCTCAGTGCCCGTGACCTGGACGTTACGCTGAGTGATGGAAGCGGGCGTGCGCGTCGAGGACGGCGGGCTGCGGGCGACCTGGAATGTGCGCGACCGCGAGTCGGCATCCGCTATCACAGCGAAGTCAGGAAACTCGACGGCACTGACCGGCTGGAATGCGTCACTGTCGAAGACCTCACCACCTCAGCGCTCGACACCATCCCGGCGAACGCTCTGTTCGTCATGATCGGCGCCGAACCCCGTTCGCGCAGCCTCGGCAAAGCTGTCCAGCTCGACAGAAACCGCTACATCCTCACCGGACCGGAACTCGGCCCGGACGCGCGGCGTCAGCAACCCTGGACCACCCTGGACCGCGACCCCTACATGCTGGAGACCAGCATGCCGGGCGTGTTCGCCGCAGGCGACGTGCGAAGCGGTTCGGTGAAACGAGTGGCCTCAGCGGTCGGCGAACGGTCAATCGCCATCAGGTTCGTGAACCTGCATCTGGGGCAGCGGCGAGCCGGCCTGGTGCCCCCGCAGACCGTCGCAGTCAGCTGACCGAATATCAGTTCAGCAGCCAGTCGCGTGCGTCGGGCCCGCTAACGTCCGGCTGACACATGGCCCACCGGAAGGCGGTCTTCTCGGGGCGCTACTGCGTAACCGGCTCGCCGCCGCGCCACACTTTGACCGGCTTCAGGCCGTAGGACCAGCCGAAGGCGCCCTCGTGATCGGCGTCCCAGGCAACGATGTCAGCCAGCCGGCCGCGCGCCATCGCGCCGCGGTCCGGCGAGCGCAGGGCTTGCGCACCGCCGACAGTCGCGGCTCGAAGTGCCTCGGTAACGCTCATCCCCAATACCGAGATTGCCAGGCTGATAACCAGCGGCATGGAGGTGATGCCGTTGCCGCCCGGTGAATGATCTGAGCCGAGCGCGACGGGCACGCCCCGGTCGAGCAGGGCTCGTACCGGCGGCTGCCGCCGCGAGTCGGAACCGGCCGCCGGGCAGAGCACCGCGACGACTCCCGCCTGTGCGAGCGCTGCCACATCATCGTCGCCAGCGCCGAACAACATGTCGGCCGATGCGCACCCGACCTCCGCCGCCAGCAGCGCGGCACCGGTCTGGCCATTGCCACAGGCGTGCACGCGCGGCTGAAGGCCGACCGCTCGGCCGGCAGCCAGGACCCAGCGGGCCTCATGCGCAGTGAACCGGCCCTCGTCGCAGTTCGCGTCGATGCTGTCCGCCCCGGCCGCCGCCGCGTCCGCGCACCAGCTGCCGACTGCGTCCACGTAATCATTGCGACGGCCGAAGAACTCCGGTGGCACCGCGTTCGCGGCCATGAACGTCACGTGGACGCGCGGCATGCCGGGTTCGGACTCCAGTGAGCGCAGCAACCGCACGTCGGCCAGTTCGCCGTCGCGGGTCAGGTGGTAACCGGTCTTCGCCTCGACGGTCGTGGTGCCGTTCAGCAGCCAGGAGCGCAGCCGCTCGCGGACACCGCTGCACAGCGTCCACGGGTCTGTCCCCCTGGTGATGGTCACGGTCGACGCGACGCCGCCGCCCGCGGCCACGATCTCTGCGGCCGACGCCCCGCCGGACCGCATGGTTAGCTCCGCCCACCGGTTCCCGGCGTAGACCGGGTGGGTGTGTGAGTCGATCAGGCCGGGCGTGACCAGGGCACCGCCCAGGTTCTCCACGTGATCAACGTCCACGATGTTGTGGACCACGCCAGGGACGCTGGCCGGCAGCTCAGACGCGGGCCCGACCCATGCGATGCGATCGTCCTGCGACAGGATCGCGGCATTGCTCCAGACCTCGGAGCCGGTCCATAGCCGGCCGATGTTCGTGAGCAGGCGGACGGTCATGGCGCACCCCAGTAGGGCAAACTACGGTGCCCCAAACAGCCGGGCCGCATACAGCCGTGCCGCAGGCCGGCCAGGGGTAGCCCGGCCGACCTCAGGTCACTCAGCCGTGACCTGCGCTCCACGGAACTCCGGGCAACCATGCGGCCTCTCTCATACCGAGCGTCGTATGCAGCAAGAACACTGGCGTATGCCAGGCGATCCGGAGCGCCAACACCCCCCATAAGGTCGGCGTGATCGCAACGCACCAACATATCGGTTCAGTCACGGTATTGCACCAGCAGAACTGGTGTAAAGGTTCTTTAAGCATTCAGGGCCGCAAGACTGTTTTTGCGGCCGGTTACATCTTAATGGCTCCCGCGCCGTCGCATTGCCGCGACACAGCAGCCCTGACGTGCTAAATGGTCGGTCAGCACACGAGCCACCGCCAGCCACTGTGGCCACATCCGGCCAGGCTGCGGAGGACAGCGCAGCCAGTCTTCGGGCTCAGCGCGCGTTCCCCGATTGTCGCGGTAAATAAAACGCGAGCACAGCCGTAATCACACGCCTGGCGGCAAGCTACGCAGCTGCGCCGCGCAATTGCGCGGCGAATTGCGCGCTATATAGCAGCCGTCCGGCACGCACCTAATGGACGGTATTAGCCGGAGCGAATCTGTCGAGCTCGGCTGCTAGGGCCAGCGGCAAGCGGGCCGTCAGCTCAGTCCCGTCGCTGCCGTGCTCCACCGCGAGCACCTCACCCTCGTCGTGAGCGCGAGAGAGCAGGTCGCCGCGGTCGTACGGAATCAGGACACTGACCTCCCGGAACTGCCGCGGCAACAGCCGCTCGATCTCGGCGAGCAGGGTGTCGATGCCGTCACCAGTACGGGCGGACACCACAACCGACTGCCGTTCGGCCAGTTGGAGGCCCTCCAGGTCGATCGGGTCCGCGCAGTCCGCCTTGTTGATCACGACAAGCTCCGGCACGTCCCCCGCGCCGACCTCGGCGAGCACTTCCCTGACAGCAGCCAGCTGAGACCGTGGGTCGGCGTCCGAGGCATCGACTACGTGCAAGATCAGATCGGCGTCGGCGACTTCTTCGAGCGTGGACCTGAAGGCATCGACCAGCTGGTGCGGCAGGTGCCTCACGAAACCCACCGTGTCGGTGAGCGTGTACGGCCAGCCGCTCGGGGTTTTCGCCTTGCGCACGGCCGGATCCAGCGTTGCGAACAGCGAGTCGTCCACCAGTACCTGCGCGCCGGTCAGCCGGTTCAGCAGGCTGGACTTACCGGCGTTGGTGTACCCCGCGATCGCCACTGACGGCACCGCGCGGCGCCGGCGCTGGCCGCGCTGGACTTCACGCCCGACCGACATGTCCGCGATGTCGCGCCTCAGCTTCGAGATGCGCGACCTGATCCGGCGCCGGTCAGTCTCGATCTTCGTCTCGCCTGGCCCGCGGGTACCGATGCCACCATTACCGCCGGCCCGGCCGCCTGCCTGCCTGGAGAGCGACTCGCCCCAGCCGCGCAGTCGCGGTAGCAGGTACTGCAGCTGGGCAAGCTCGACCTGCGCCTTGCCTTCCTTGCTCCGGGCGTGCTGGGCGAAAATGTCCAGGATCAGGGCAGTCCGGTCCACGACCTTGACCCGCACTGTGCCCTCAAGGCTGCGTAGCTGGCCTGGGGTCAGCTCGCCATCGCAGATGACTGTGTCGGCGCCCTGTGCGGCCACGATCTCGGCCAGTTCCCTGGCCTTGCCCGCGCCGACGTAAGTAGAAGCGTCGGGCCGGCCGCGCCGCTGGACGAGGCCGTCGAGTACCTCCGATCCGGCGGTTTCGGCCAGACGGGAAAGCTCCCGCAGTGAGTTCTCGGCCATGGCGAGCGTTCCGTCGGTCCAGACGCCCATCAGGACGACCCGTTCCAGCCGGAGTGCCCGGTACTCGACCTCGCTGACGTCTTCCAGCTCGGTCGACAACCCGGCCACGCGCCGCAGCGCATGCCGGTCATCGAGATCAAGCTGGCCGGCGTCAGGCTCAGCGGGCTCTTCCCAGAACTGGCCATCGCTAGGTTCGGCAGCCTGGCCTTCGGGCCGGCCGTCGTCTGGGTTTTCGATGGGTAGTGCGTTCGATTGTGCGGTCATGCCACCTCTACCGGGCGAGTCGCTGGCTGGCCGACAGCGCCAGCACAGCTAGGCCCGGAATTCTTGGAATTAGTCTGATAAAAGGTCTTAGCGCGGACTATCCCGTGCCGCGCCCGCTGGCGGCGAGCGCTGGTCCTGATAGTGCCACGACGGTCTTGCATCCTCACCTCATTAACATCCGACACTCACAGAATGTGCCCTGTCTAGTCCCCGGGGCTTGCGGGCACCTTCCTGGCTTTGCTGACCCCGTCCGGATCTCGCGGACCTGCCGACTGCGCCGGCCGTGTGCGGCGAGATCCCATGGGTTACCGTCGGGTATCGGTGCAGCCCGGGCCTGGCGGTCAACGTGAAGGAGCATGCGATGTCAAGTGGCGTTGAGATTGCCGGCCCGGCCGGCAGCCGGTATGACGAGATCCTTACCCCCGAGGCCCTTGACCTGGTGGCACTCCTGCACCGCGAACTCGGGCAGCGCCGCCGTAACCTGCTCGAGGCCAGGGCGCGGCGGCAGGACGAGTTGTCGGCAGGCGGCACGCTGGACTTCCTGACCAGCACCGAAGCCATCCGGTCCGACATTTCCTGGCGGGTCGCCCCGCCCGCACCCGGCCTGATCGACCGGCGGGTAGAGATCACCGGCCCGACCGACAAAAAGATGACGATCAACGCGCTGAACTCCGGCGCCAAGGTCTGGCTGGCCGACTTCGAGGACGCCAACACCCCGCTCTGGGACAACATGATCACCGGTCAGCTCAACCTCAAGGACGCCCTGGACCGGACCATCGACTTCACCAGCGGAGAGGGCAAGTCCTACCAGTTGCAGCCGGACAGCGAGCTGGCCACGATCGTGGTCCGGCCGCGCGGCTGGCACCTGCCGGAGAAGCACCTGCTGATCGACGGCCAGCGGGCGTCCGGGAGCCTGGTCGATTTCGC
>DASXIA010000460.1:0-31257 GCA_036488155.1 Streptosporangiaceae bacterium
TGCGCTGGAACGAGCCTGCAGAGTTGAGCGGGTGGACGATAGCCATGCACAAGCGGCCGCCAGGCTCAAGGACCCGGGCGGTCTCTGCCACCGCTTGCGGCATCCTGTCCATGTCATGAAGCGTCATGTACGCCACGACCAGATCGAACGCGCCATCAGTGAAAGGCAACTCAGCCGCGTCGGCCACTACGGAACGCTCTGGTGTTTCGTGGTTGGCGGCCAAGCGAACCATGGTGGCCGAGGCGTCGATTCCCGTGACGTGGTGACCCAGAGACTGCAAGACCCGGCCGAGTCGCCCCTCGCCGCATCCAAGATCCAAAGTGCGCCGACCCGGCGGCGGAAGCAGTTCTAGCAGCGCTGGCAGATTGATTTCTTCATGCGAATGATCATGTCCAGGGGTTCGGGTGAATTGCGCCCAGTTCAAGGCCTCGGAATCCCAGCCCTGCCGCATCCTCACTCCGAACAGCCTGCCATACCGGTCGGCGATGTCGTCACCCCTGAGGACTCAGGGCTGGCAGTGTGGCCAGCGTTTGTCAGGCGCGATCCAGGCCGCCGAGACCGTCGGCCATCGAGCGGAAAAGCGGGTCGGTAAACGAGGTCAAGCCGGCGTACACCTTATTGATCTTCTGGTAGGCGCGGGCGGCTTGTGCATCCGGAACGAACTCGTCGCCGGATGTGACCATTGCCGCCGTGGCGTGGGTCCAGTCAGGGTAGATGCCGTGGCCGACGGCAGCGCAAATGGCCGCTCCAAGGCCGGCCGCGTCGTTGACCGCGGTGCGGCGGGTAGGACGGTCGAAGACGTCGGCGACGATCTGCATCATCAAGTCTGAGCGGGATCCGCCGCCTGACACAAGCAGCGACGAAAGCCGGCGCGCCAACGCGTGTTCCATCGCTGCGGTGTTGTTCGCCATCGTCAGCGCGATGCCCTCGAGAATGGCGCGGTAAATGTGAGCGCGGCCCTGGCTGCCGTCGAAGCCAAGCATCGCGCCCCGGCGCCACGCCGCGGAGCCGGGTGCGAGCCAGTCCGGCAGTGTCAGCAGCCCGTTGCTGCCCGGCGCAAGCTGCCTGGCCTCCGCGTTGAGTGCATCCTCCAGCGCGACAGTTCCGGCCGGCCGCTCCTCGCCATGCGAGCCCTCTAGCACACTGCGATACCAGCTGACGGTCCACATGCCGCGGCGGATGCCGGTGCTTTCATACAGGTACTTCCCTGGCTGCGCGGCGAAGTTGACCCAGTAGCTGTCGTCCGCGCTCCTCGAGGAGGAGCCGATGGTCATCGCCGCGATGTAGGTGCCTAGCGACAGCAGCACGGTGCCGTCTTCTTCGAGGCCACCGCCCAGCGCCTCGACGGCCTTGTCGTTGGCCGTAGCGTAGACCGGCAGGCCGACCGGAATACCCGTGGCCTCGGCCGCCGCGGAGGTCAACTCGCCGAGCAGGCCACCTGGGGGGACGAGGTCGAAGAGCATGTCTCGACTCATGCCGGTGGAGCGATAAGCAGCCGGATCGTTCGACCACGTCGCCGTGTCCTGGTCGACGGGCCAGACGCCCTGGTAGTTCGCGGCTGCGTCCACGAACTGACCGGTCAGGCGGTGGGTGATGTAACCGGAGGAAGTGGTGACGTACCGGGTGAGGGGGTTGCCCGGCTCGTAGGCGCGTGAGACCCGCTCGTCCATCCAGCTCAGTACCGGCTCGGCGAGGCTGCCGTCCTCGGTCAGCAGTGCCCGGCAGAACCGGATGGTGCACAGGCCGACGGCTGCGATGTCGCCGGGGTCGCCAGGGAACTGGGCCATGGCACTGCGGCAGGCGTGCTGGATGGAATCCCAGATGTCGTCATCGGGATGGACGGCATGCCCCGGCACTGAGGTGTCGTACGGTTTAAGCCGCCTGCGAGCCGAGGCGATAGCGTGACCGCGGCAGTCGAAGATCGTCACCTTGGTGCTCTGCGACCCGTTGTCGATGGCCAGCAGGTATGGCGTCATGGTCCGCTCGCGGGTTCGTGCGGGCCGGCGGCTGGCGTCAGCGGGAAGATCGTGCCCGTATTCATCACGCCCGCGGGGTCGAAAGCGCGCTTGAGCGTCGACAGCAGGTAGTAAGCGCTGCCGTGCTCCTCGTGCACCCAGTCAGTGCGGTACTTGCCGATCCCGTGATGGTGCACCATCGACCCGCCCACCCGCAGGGCCTCCTCGACGATGATTGCGTTCAGCGGCTTGTGATACACCTCGATCTCTTCCCGAGGGCTGCAGTTGATCGTGTAGTCATACACGAAATAGAGGTTCGTTCCGGTCTGATAGCTGTGCGAGGAGTGCGCGCCGAGCATTGTGAGATCGCCAGCTCGCGGGAACTCAGCGCGGATGCGGCCCATGACGGCGTGGAACAGGTCGCTCACCTGTGACCAGCCGACCGACACTTCTGTGGTGAATCCGAGATGGGCGTTCTCCAGCATGGCGGCCTTCTCGGCATCGATCTTGTCCTGCCCCCAGTTCAGGTTCTCGAACCAGTGCAGGATCTCCTCCGGGTCGACGCGCTTGTGGGGGCGGCCGGCGAAGAGTTTCTCGATTGCCTCGGCTGTAGCGTCGGCCAGACCCTTCGGCCCCTCTGCCACCAGGACGATGACGTTTTTCCCCTGGTAGAAGGCGGCGAAGTGCTGCCGGGCGTCCTCAGGCGAGTAAAGCCGGCAGACCGAGGGGCGGTAGCCCGCGGTGATCAGGTCACGAATGGCGGCGACGCCGTCGGCGAACTCGTCGACGAGGAATCCGAAATACCGGTTGTTCTCCGGCTGGTAGCGGAAGAGCTTGACCGTCACTTCGGTGATGAAGCACAGCGCACCCTCGCTGCCGATGACCACGTGCCGGATGTCAGGGCCGGCGGCGCGGCGCGGCACGTTCTTTATGCGGGTGACTTGCCCGCCCGGGAAGACGGCCTCCAGGCCGACGACCATGTCCTCGATGCCGCCATACAGCGTGGAGAACTGGCCGATCGACCGGGTCGCGACCAGGCCACCCATCTGAGCCAGCGGCTTGGACTGGGGTGAATGCCCTGTGGTCAGGCCCTGTACCCGAAGGGCGTCCTCCAGTTCCTGAAGGCCCACGCCGCACTGCGCGGTGGCCATCATGTTGACCGGGTCGATCGAGAGGATCGCGTTCATCCGCGAGCCGTCGACCACGAGGCTATCGTCGACCACGGTTTCTAGGCCGCCCTCGGTCGCGGTGCGTCCGGTGCGGGGCACGACGTTGACCAGGTTCTCTTCGGCGAATCGAAGGACAGCAGCCACCTCGGCCGTCGATCCGGGATAGACGATCGCTGCCGGGATCGGCCCGTCGTAGATGCCGTGGACAGAGGTGTACTTCTTGAAGCGGTCGACGCTGGCTTCCTTCAGCTGATCGTCGCCGGTGTCGACGGCATCGGGCCCGAGCAGTTGCGTCACTGCCTCGACGATCGACTGGCGGCTCAACGGAGATCGGGATGCGGCCACGGTCAGTTCTGCACTCTTTCCTATGGCAGGCGGATGTTCAGGGCGCCAGTATGCCGGTTGGACTTAGCGGACGAGATACCCGCCATCGACGACTAGCACATGGCCATTGACGTAATCTGCGGCCCGGCTCGCCAGGAATACGGTGGCACCCATCAGGTCGGCAGTCTCACCCCAGCGAGCGGCGGGGATGTGCTCGACGATACGGCGATCGGCGTCCGCATCCGCGCGGGTCGCTTCGGTGATGGCTGTCTTGAAGTATCCCGGCGCGATCGCGTTGACCTGGATGTTGTATGTCGCCAGCTCATCGCAGTAGGCCTTGGTGAAGCCCACGATGCCCGCTTTGGTGGCGGCATAGGCTGGCGAGCGCTTGCCGCCGAGGAAGGCGAACAGCGACGCGATATTGATGATCTTGCCAGAGCGTTGCTTGATCATGAACTTGCTGGCCTCGTGCGCAAGTTCAAATGCGGCGGTCAGGTTGACCGACACCATGGAGTCCCATTTTTCACGGCCGAAGTCTTCCACGTCGGCCAGCAAGGCGATGCCTGCGGAGTTGACCAGGATGTCGATCGAGCCCAGCGTCTCGACGCAGCGGTGGACTATTGCCGCCGCAGCGCCCGGCTGTGTGATGTCTGCCTGGATAAACTCCATCCGCCGGCCAGCGCCCTCGACGAGCCGGCGGGTGGTTCCGTCGTCCTCGGCCAAGCCGACAGCGAACACGTCAGCGCCAGCCTTAGCCAGGGCGAGGGAGAAGGCCCTGCCCAGCCCTGTGTTGCCGCCGGTCACGAGCGCGTTGCGGCCGGCAAGGGAGAACAGGTCGAGGTTGAAGTCGGCGATGTCCATTTTGCTGCCGTGTTCCTCTGGATCTCGGGTTGGGCCGCCGTCCAGCCCTGGGCAAACGCTGCGCCACGTCGGCGCATTCTGGCCCGCCGCGACTATGGCATGCTGCCAGATAACCGCCACGGTTCGGACCAGTATTGACTTGTTTCCATAGGAATAGTAGAGATACTGACGATTTCGGGCCAGCAGCCCAGTGGCTATGCCACCTCGCAGGTCGCGATCAGCTCGGGGTCGCCGACCGCGTCGGCTTGCTGCTGCTCTGGTACAGCGTCCACCCTGTCCTGCTCGGCGGTCAGCCGGCGGCCGAGGCTGAAGCCGATCCCGACCGTCGCCAGGCAGCCCGCGCACAGCAGCCCGATCCAGAGGCCGGCCAGCCCGGCGGCGATCAGTCCTGTCGAGATCGTCGGAGAGACCACGAAGGCAAGCGAGTAGACCCCGGTCGACAGCGCGTTGGCGCGGCCCCTGGTCTGGTCGTCGGCGAGGCTGTTCACCAGCGGGGATATGGTCGGCGCCATGAAGGTTTCGCCCAGCCCGAACAACGCGGCGAACCCCAGAATGCAGGCGATCCGGGCCGTATGCGGCAGGCCGAGCCCGGCGAGCCCGAATATCGCCCAGGAAACTGCCCAGATCAGCCCGATCATCGCCAGTGCCCGGCTTCGTCGCAGCACCCGAACCAGACGGAGCACGAATAGCTGGGCCACAACTATCAGCGCGGTGTTCACGGTCAGCGCCAGCGCCACAATGCGGACTGCGGTGTGCGCCTCTACCGTGGCAAAGGCCGGCAGTCCGGCATCCAGCGCCGCGTATCCGGTGAATGCCAGAACGAGCGTCGCGATCACAACCGCGCGCAATGGCTGGTTGGCCAGCACGTCGCGGTAGCCTGCCTTCGCAGCGTGCGGCGATTGTGGCGCTCGGACATCCGGCAGCTTGGCCAGGACCACTGTGAACAGCAGGCAGCACACGGCATTGCCGAGGAACATCGCCTGGAATGAAGCCGGATGGTGCACGGAGGCCACAGCCGCACCGATCCCGCCGCCGATCCCGATCCCGGCGTTGAGGACGGTGAAGTTCACGGCAAACGCGCGCTGCTGCTCATCGGGACGCGGGCTCAATCCGGCGAGCAGAGTCATGAACGCGGGGAATCTCGGTGCCATGGACGCGCCGAAGACGACCATCACCGGAATCGCCGTCGCCACGCTGTGTGTCCAGGCGAGGCCGGCTGACCCGACCGCCTGCCCGATCAGGGTGCCTGCCAGCACCTTCCGCGCGCCGATCCGGTCCATGAGGGCGCCTGAGAACGGGACAGCAACCAGCCCGACCGCGGCCTGCAGGGCCAGCAATACGCCAACGACCGGTAGCCGGATGCCAAGTACCTGGTGCAGGTAGATCAGGGTCAGCGGCAGGATGAGGCCGGTGCCGAGCGCCGCCACAGCGTCACCCGCGATCACAATCCTCGCAGGCCGCGGTATCCGGGTCATCGTCACATCCTCAGCCTCGCTGTTCGCTTCGCCCGAAGTCGAACGGTTTATCTGCCGAGGTCAGGCTAGCTTCGTGGGCTGACAGTCTGGTCGGCGGGCCGCGCGGGCCAGGCTTGCACGGGCCGGCAACAGGGCGTTCCCGCCCGGACCCTGCCGCATCAGGTTGACGGGATCACAGAAGCCAAGGATCTATGACCTCGATGCCGGCGCCGTCGAAGTCGGACACGTTGCGGGTGGCGAGCGCGGCGCCCCGGGATCGGCAGACAGCCGCGATTAGCGCGGCGAATCCGGCGATCGGCTTCCCGGCCCGCTCGCGGCTGCTGGCGATGACCGCGTCCCGGCGAACCTTGAGGACCAGGCGGTCGGCAGTGCGCTTAGCTGATCCAGGGCGGAGTCCCGCGGGGAGCGGGATCTCCGGCCGCCTGCACGTTCGCGTCCCCGCGGCCGCAGACCACGAGCCGGACATCCGTCCGCGCGCGCACCTGCCGCTCAATGCCGGCCGGCAGGACGATGACGTCGCCGGAGCTCAGCATCACCTGCTGGCGGCCAACCGTCATTTCGGTCTGTCCCTCGAGCAGATGCCAGATCTGCTCAGTGTCGAACACGTGCAGCGGGCCCTGCTGGCCGGCACGCATCTCTACCAGCCACATGCTGAGCTGTGCGGTTGGGCCCTGTGACGGGGAAGCCAGTGTCGTCATCACAGCATTGGGTGTCTCGGTTCGGCGCGCCTGCCCGGCGCGCACGAGGTTTGCAGCCATGGGTTAACTCCCGGATCTATAGACAACCTGGTTGTCTACATCGTAAACCAGGTTGTCTAACCTGTCACCTCCTGGGCACAATGAGGATGTGCAACGACCCGGCTTCGAGCTGCCGGTGCTCCTCGCCGGAGCGTTCCGGGAAATCATCGACGACCTGCACGCCGAGCTGGACAAGCACGGGCATGGCGAGGCACGGCCCCTGCACGGATTCGCGCTGCAGGCCATCGGCCCTGACGGTGCCACCCTTAGTGAGCTCGGCCGTCGCCTCGGGGTCAGCAAGCAAGCCGCCGCGAAGACCGCCGCCGGGCTTGAGGAGATCGGCTACATCACACGCAGGCCGAGCACGCAGGACGGCCGGGCTGTCGTCCTCACGCGGACACCACGCGGCGAGGAGATGCTGAACCTGAGCGCAGCGATCTTCGAGCAGATTCGCCGGACCTGGGTCCGCCGCCTGGGCCAGGGACGAGTCGCGGCCATCGAGGACGGACTGGCGGAAATCGTCGCGGGCTCCGGCAGGGCGAAGATCGGCGACCTGCCCGGGTGGATCCGCTGAGCCACTCCAGCGCGCCGGCCGGCAGCGCATTTACGGTACGCTCGCACGAGCTACATTTAGCCCTAAACGAGGAGCATGAAAATGCGCAGCGTCGTCGTGACCGGAGGCGCGACCGGCATCGGACGGGCAGTCGCCGCCGCCTTCATCAAGGCGGGGAACGAGGTTGTCATCACTGGCCGCCGTAGCGCGCCGCTCGCGGCCGCGGCGACGGAACTGGGAAGCGGGGCCCGCGCGGTTACCTTCGACGCATGCGAGCCGGCGCAGGTCGAGCGCGCGCTCGCAGACCTCCCGCAGCAGGTTGACGTACTGGTCAACAACGCAGGCGGCAACACCGACATTGGCGTGCCCGAGCCTGCCAGCCTCGCCGAGGTCGCAGCCGCATGGCAGGCCAACATCAATGCGAACCTGCTGTCGGCGGTCCTCGTCACAAGCGCGCTCCGCGACAGGCTCTCCGCAGGCGGGGCGGTGATCAGCCTGAGTTCGATCGCGGCCCACCGGGGTGGTGCCGGGTCCTACGCTGCCGCAAAAGCGGCGGTCGAGGCGTGGAACCTCACCCTCGCCCAGGATGTTGGTGCCGACGGGATCACCGCGAACGTTGTCGCACCCGGCTACACCGAGGGCACCGAGTTCTTCCGCGGCGGCATGACTGACCAGCGCAGATCTGCGCTCATCGGGCAGACTGCCAACGGGCGCGCCGGAACGGCCGAGGACATCGCCGCTACTGTGCTGTTCCTGGCCTCGCCAGGCGCCAGTCACATCACCGGGCAGACCATTCATGTGAACGGCGGCGCGCTGAGCAGGGTCTAGCCGGTGAGCGGGCGCGCGGCTCCCCGGGAGGTGACATGGCAACCGCCGTGCTCAGGCTGATCGGCATCGATATCGGCGGGACAAGGAGCCGTGCCCGCCTGTGGGCGGACGGGCAGATTGCCGCCGAGAGGGAGGGCCCGAGCGCGAGCATTCCGGCCGCGGGCGCCGACGCCGCGAAGGCTGCGCTCGATGCGCTTCTCGCCGGGCTGGACCTTGACCCGGCGCACCCGGTCGACGCGATCTGCGCGGGCTCTGCCGGGCTCAGTGTCCCCGGCGCACAGGAGTTCTTGCGCGAGCAACTCGCGCCGGTCACTCGGTCCGGGCTGGTGGTGATTGTCAGCGATGCCGCGCTCGTCCTTCCGGCAGCGGGCCTGGACGAGGGCATCGCGGTGATCTGCGGCACGGGAAGCGTGGCCATGGGTACCTTCCGGGAACGCGCAGTGCAGGCAGGCGGCTGGGGGTACCTGCTCGGCGACGAGGGCGGCGGCTACTGGATTGTCCGTGAGGCACTGCGCACGCTGCTGTGGCGACGCGAGCAGGGCCGGCCCGCCGGAGAACTCGGGCGCGAGATGCTCTCAGCGACAGCCTCGGTCGATATCGCCGCACTCCAGCGCCGCTACTACGGCCAGCCCCACGTTCCTGGCGACTGGGCCCGGCTCGCGAGATTCGTGCTGGAGAGCGGCGACCCCGCCGCTGCCGATATCACCGGCCGGGCCGCCGACGCCGCGGCGGCCCTGGCCGCTGAGACCGCGCGGCTGCTTGACCCGCCCGGGCGTTTCCCTGTCGTGCTGGCTGGCGGCCTGATGGCCCACGCGTCTTTCCGGCATGCCGTCGCAGACCGCGTGACGAGGATGTCGTCGCGGGCTGATGTCCGTGTGCTCGAGGACGCTCCAGTCGCCGGAGCGATCAGGCTGGCCGGCAAGGCCGCCGGTCAGGCTTCTGGGCTGCGATAAGCGAATTCTGCTGGTCCGGATAACGGCCGTCGGCTCAGCGTGCGGCCTGGTTGAGCCTGAGCCACTGCATCACGGCGTCGGCGGACCATTGCGCGTGGCGGGAGGCGAACAGTTTGGCTGCCCTCGCGCCGCTCCAGCCGCTTGGCAGCAACTGGGCGGGGAGGCCCGGGTCGATCGACGGGAACCGCCGCCACGCATGGACCAGCTCGATCAGCCGGGTCAGCGGATCGCGGGCGGTCGCCGATGCGAACTCAGCCAGGAACGCCTCGTACTGTTGCTCGATCGCCGGCAGGTCCCAGGCCTGGCCAACCAGCGTGGACAGCTCACCGCCGCCCCGGTGCCCGGCGTCGAAGATCTGCCCGTCGGTGACGCCCGCCTGTCGGAGTACCTGCTCGACCTCGGCGCTGCGCTCGGCATGCGTGGTGATCCACACACCGGGGGCGGGGCTGCCCAGGCCCGCCCAGCTGAGCCGAGTGCGCAGCACGTGCCGGGCGGGGCGATCGTGTTCGGGCACCCTGGCCAGCACCAATAGCCATGACCCGTCCCAGTCGCGCTGCGAGCCGGCGAAGGCATAGATCCGCTCAGTGCCCTCGGTGAGCAGCCGGTCGCCGTCCGGCGTCAGCCACCACCGGGTGCGGCGGCCGTGGCGCTCGGGCCTGATCCAGCCATCAGCGGCGGTCCGGGCGAGAGCCTGCCGGGTGGCTTTCTCCTCGACGCCGAGGCGGCCGAAAGTCTCGATGAACGCCGATGTCCATGCCGAGCCGCCTGTCGGCAGCACGAACTCGCCAAGGACCGTGAACAGCAGGCCGCGCGCGTTGACGGCGCCTGCCGCATGACGGCGCGACAGAGTCGGACCGGGATCAGCTGCCAGGGGAACTGGAGTAGCCACGGCTTGCGCTCCTTCTCCTGCGGCGTAGAATGCACTACAAGATTGTGCCAGAATACCTGTTCTGTGTAGAGAGTTCAGGCCGCGAACCAGGCGCGCGGGAAGGAGGCACATGGCAGGGACCGGTGCGGCTGCCGCTGCGGCGCGCGTGAGCTTCCAGATCGACCCTGCCCGCTACCGGCACTGGCGGGTCAGTTACGACGGGCCAGTGGCGAGGCTGACGATGGATGTCGCTGAGGATGGCGGGCTGCGGGACGGCTATGAGCTGAAGCTCAACTCCTACGACCTTGGCGTCGACATCGAGCTGTACGACGCGGTGCAGCGGCTACGGTTCGAGCATCCGGAGGTCGGCGCGGTCGTCATTACCAGCGCGAAGGACAAGATATTCAGCGCCGGGGCGAACATCCGCATGCTGGCGGCCTCCGAGCACGCCTGGAAGGTCAACTTCTGCAAGTTCACCAACGAGACGCGCGGCAGCATCGAGGACGCGACGGCGTGCTCTGGCCAGGCGTACATCGCCGCGGTAAATGGCACCGCATCCGGCGGCGGCTATGAGCTGGCGCTGGCGTGCGAGCACATCATGCTGATCGACGACCGCTCCGCTGCCGTTTCCCTGCCCGAGCTGCCGCTGCTGGGCGTGCTGCCCGGTACCGGAGGGCTGACCAGGGTGACCGACAAGCGCGGTGTCCGGCGTGATCTGGCGGACTACTTTGCTACCCGGCCCGAGGGGGTTGGCGGCGCGACGGCGGTGGCCTGGCGGCTGGTGGACGAGGCTGTGCCGCGCACCGGATGGGGCGAGACGGTCGCTGCTCGCGCCGCCCAGGTTGCAGCCTTGTCCTCCCGGCCGCCTGGCGCGACCGGCATCGAGCTCACGCCGCTGGACACGACCCGCACTGAGGATGCTGTCAGTTATCCGCACGTGTCGGCGCGGTTGGATCGCGCCGCAGGCGTCGCGCACATCACGATCGCAGGTCCCGCCGCGGCCCCGCCGGCGGACTCGGCTGGCATCGCCGCTCAGGGCGCGCGGTTCTGGCCGCTGGCGATGACGCGCGAGCTGGACGACCTGATCCTGGACCTGCGCACCAACGAGACCGACCTCGGCACGTGGATCGTGCGCACTGCAGGCGAACCCGGGCGGGTGCTTGCTTACGACAGGCTTTTGCTGGCCGAGCGCGACGACTGGCTGGTGAATGAGATCATCCAGTACCTGAAGCGCACGCTCAAGCGGCTGGACGTCACCTCGCGAAGCCTGATCGCCCTGATCGAGCCTGGCAGCTGCTTCGCCGGTTCGCTGCTGGAGCTCGCCATGGCGGCGGACCGGTCGTTCATGCTCGCCGGGGTCTTCGAAGACGGTCACCCGGATACAGAGCCGGCCGTGATCGCGATCAGCGAGATGAATACGGGGCTGCTTCCAATGGCCAACGGCCTGACCAGGCTGCAGACGCGCTTCTTCGGTGACCCGGGAGCGCTGGCCGCCGCGGAGAAGCAGGCCGGGCAGCCGCTCCAGGCCGAGGATGCCATGCGGCTTGGCCTGGTGACCTTCGCCCCTGACGATATCGACTGGGGTGACGAGGTCCGGCTGGCCGTCGAGGAGCGGTCCAGTTTCAGCCCGGACGCGTTGACCGGGATGGAGGCCAACTACCGGTTCGCCGGCCCGGAGACGATGGAAACCAAGATTTTCGGCAGGCTCGCCGCGTGGCAGAACTGGATCTTCAACCGGCCGAACGCGGCAGGCCCCGAGGGGGCGCTGCGGAGATACGGGACCGGGCGGCGGGCCAGCTTCGACCGCAACCGGGTCTGAGCAGAACGCGACCGAGGTGAGCGGACTTACGAGATGACGCGGCGGAAAGGAGGATCCCGGCATGACAGCTCCGGCTGACTACACCGAGAAGATCCCGAACAACGTCGGCTTGCACGACGACCGGCGGCTGCAGCGGGCGCTGGAGTCCTGGCAGCCGAACTTCCTGTCATGGTGGGAGTCCATGGGTCCGGCGCTGCCGACCCGCGACGTCTACCTGCGGACCGCAATCAACGTCGGCCGGGAAGGCTGGGCGCAGTTCGGTCACGTGCCGATGCGCGACTACCGGTGGGGCATCTTCCTGGCTGAGCGCGACGCTGCCCGCATGATCGGCTTCGGCGAGCACAAGGGCGAGCCAGCGTGGGACAAGGTGCCGGGGGAGTACCGGGCTGATCTGCGCCGGCTGATTGTCATCCAGGGTGATACCGAGCCCGCGTCGGTGGAGCAGCAGCGCAACCTGGGCGCCACCGCGCCGTCGCTGTATGACCTGCGGAACCTGTTCCAGGTCAACGTTGAGGAAGGCCGCCACCTGTGGGCGATGGTGTACCTGCTGCACGCCCATTTCGGCCGGGACGGCCGGGATGAGGCGGACGAGCTGCTCCGCCGGTCCTCGGGCAGCCTGGAGTCACCGCGGATCCTCGGAGCGTTCAACGAGGAGACCCCGGACTGGCTGAGCTTCTTCATGTTCACCTACTTCACCGACCGGGACGGCAAGTACCAGCTCGGCACGCTCAAGGAGTCGGCATTCGACCCGCTGAGCCGCACCTGCGAGTTCATGCTCAAGGAAGAAGCCCACCACATGATGGTGGGAACGACCGGCATCGACCGGGTCGTCGAGCGCGCCGCCCAGCTGATGGTGGAGAACGACACCGACGACGTAACCGGATACGGCGCGATCCCGCTCCCGGTGATCCAGAAGTACCTGAACTTCCACTACAGTGTCTCGCTCGACCTGTTCGGCGGTGAGACCTCGACCAACGTGGCCAATTACTACACCGCCGGGCTCAAGGGCCGGTGGATGGAGGACCGGCGCCGCGACGACCACAGGCTCACCAGCGACGCGATCATGGTTGACGCGGTGACCGCGGACGGAGATATCGGCCTGACCGAGGTCGCGGCGCTGACCGGCCTGAACACCGACCTGCGCAGGGAGTACATCGACGACTGCCAGAGCGGCGTGAACCGGTGGAACAAGATCCTCGCTGACGCCGGTCTGCCGCAGCGGCTCTATTTGCCGCACGTGGCGTTCAACCGCCGCGTTGGCGCCTTCGCCGGAATCGAGGCCAGCCCGGACGGGACGAAACTGAGCCTGCAGGACTGGGAACAGCGCAAACGCGAGTGGCTGCCTACCGACGTGGACAAGACCTACGTCCGCTCGCTAATGCAGCCGGTCTATGAGCGTGGCAAGATCGCCGCCTGGATAGCGCCACCGCGCCACGGCATCAACGGCAAGCCGTTCGATTACGACTACGTGCATCTGTCCTAAGAGCCGGCAGTACACACACCATGGCGCCCAAGCCCGCGGCCCTGAGCCACGTCACAGTCAGCCCGCGAGCGATCCCCTCCTTAATCCTTGCGGCCGACCGCGGCGAGGAAGGCGTCGAACTCGTAATCGGTCCTAATCGGCGGACGCCACTGTGATGCATGCACCAGGCCGGGCTCGACCACTGTGAATCCATCGAGCAGGGCGGCGACTTGCGCTGCGTCTCGCAGCGTGACCTGGGCTGTGGCCTCGTCGTACACGCGCGAGGCATCGGCCTTAGCTGCCACCTCCGGCAGTGCGCCGTCGACCGTGCCATGTAGACGGTTCTGATGCCGGGAGCGACCTCCTGCGCGACCTGGTGCACGCTCCGCTGGGTGGGCAGCCCGGCTCCGATATCGAGGCTAGGACTGTCGCTGTTGCCGGCAGCTTGCCTAGCTCTTACTTGCAGGCGGTTGCGCGCCATCGAATTGGTGTTCGATGCTGGGCGGATGAGTGAGCGCCCGGCCTGGTGGAGTTATCCGACCCAATGTGCCCACGGGCACACATGGGGGCCCGGGCTGGTAACGGTTGGCTGGATGCCCTGTGAGTGCCCAGAAGCACAAGCCGCGCACCTGGGCCACCTGTGGCTTAGGTGCCACGCCGAGCCGGGCTGTAGCTCGATCTGGTACCGCCCGGCGCACAGTGCGAAGCCTGCTATGTGATCCAAGGCAGACGGAGTCCTCGGCACGCTTCCGGATGACTCCGTTCCGGGCGCACGAGGCCCGGCCAAGGTCAGCTACGCCGCGAGTCAGCGCCACATCGAGGAGGGCTGGAGGGGTTTAAGCCAGCGAGCCGCGGGGATGGTGGCTGGTTGGGCCTAAAAGTCCACGCACCTCTGCTCGGTGCGGAGGTGCCTACCAGGACAGCCGGTTTGCTGGGGGGCGGGCCGGCTGTCCGCTCCTCCACTCAGTCTCCACATGGTCACCATACCGATACGCTCCGTATCGTTTAGATTACAAGGCGAGGGGCGGGCCGTGCTGTCCCACCGTGCGAACCCCCCGCGCACGACGCCCGCGTGGGACGCCCCCCGGCTCGGCCCGTTTCCCGCCAGCGGCAATCGACACGTTGGAGGCAGGTCTCCATATGATCCGAGACACCGCTTGGGCGATCCTCATCTGCCTCGTCATGACGTTCGCGTTCCTGTACATGGCGCTGGGATTATTCAGGTCATAGCGCACATCAGGGGCTCGTGACCGCGGCCAACATCCGAGAGCCAGGCCCAGACGAAAAAGGTCAGCGGAAGTCCCACCACCACTGAGCCCGCTACAAACCCGGCAAAGACAGCCCGGTACTTGCCCAGCTCGGCGGGATCGATCTGCCGTGACGCGGCGTGGCCTTGCGGGCTAGCTTCTGCTCGACTCGCGCCTCGATGTGCTGATCGATCCTGGCCAGAAACGAATCCACCACAGCGTCGCCGTAGTCGGGCCCAAGCTCACCATGCACTTCGGCGGCGGCACGAATGTCCTCGGCGGACAGCGATGATCCACCCATGGCCGCACGGTACTTGAAATCAGGGAGTTCGCCCGGAAGACGCGCTGGTGGTCGCCGGCAACCACTGCGGAAGCCTGCCTAACTTGGCTGAGCATAGCGCCGCTTGAGTTCGGGGCTTTCGTCATGTCTGGCCAGGCAAGGACCATTGCTCGCCCCTGGTCTGGAAGACCTCAATTTTCTACCCAGCATGAAGTCGTACATCCGCGCCGCGTTCGGAATCGCCGGGTTCAGCGCCGCCGAAACGGCTTCCGTGTCATCCTCCGGCAGACTCTGCGTCACCAACGGGCCCCCTTAGCTGCCATTCTTGGCTATTTCGGAGCAACCTATCTCGTACCGGGCTAAGGCGAATGGCGCACATGATGAAGTCCGGCGTTAGCTGTCGGCGGATGCTGGCCGGCTATTTACCGTGCGGGTCGGAGGCGTTGAGCGTTTCGACGACCCGGTCGTAGTCGCCGCGGGCCTCGCCGTAGCGCAGGAACTTCACCCGCTCGACCTGGATCTCGCTTGCCCCGGGCCGGGCCTGGAGCAGCGCGAGGACCTCGGTCACGAACTCGTCCAGCGGCATTGCGAACTGACTGGCCTCCTGGCCGGGCAGCAGCGAGGTGCGGACCGCCGGCGGCACGAGTTCCACCACCTTTACCGTCGTGCCGGCGAGTTGCAGCCGCACCGACTCGCTCAGCATGTGGATCGCAGCCTTCGATGCGTTGTAGCTCGGGGTGGCCTTCAGCGGCGCGAACGCCAAGCCTGAGGAGACGGTGACGATCGTGGCGTCCGGCTGTGCCCGCAGGTGCTCGATGAACGCGGCGATCAGCCGGATCGGGCCGAGCACGTTGGTCGTGATGACGGACTCGGCCGCATCGAGGAACGATTCCGGCTGGCGCCAGTCCTCGATGCGCATGATGCCGGCCATCGTGACCAGGATGTTGAGGTCGGGGTGCCTGTCCAGCACCTCCTTGGCGGCGAAGTCGATGCTGGCGGGGTCGGCCGTGTCGATCTGCACCGTGTCGAGGCCGGGATGGGCGGCGGCGATCTGGCTGAGTAGCTCGGCCCGGCGGCCGCCGACGATGACGGTGTTCCCCCTGGCCTGCAGCTCTAGAGCGAGGGCCAGCCCGATGCCGCTGGTGGAGCCGGGGATGAAGATGGTGTTTGCGGAGATGTTCATGCCAGGAGTCTCGCCGGTCGGCCGCGGCGGGTGCAGAGACCGGTTATCGGGGGATCAGCGATCCCTGGTTCGCAGTCGTTACCACGCGGGCACGGCACGGATACTGAAGGCATGGATCGTGCAGCACTGGCGGATTTCCTGCGCCGCCGCCGCGAGGCGCTGCAGCCCGGTGACGTCGGGCTCCCCGCGGGCGCGCGCCGCCGCGCCCCCGGCCTGCGGCGGGAGGAGGTGGCGGCCCTGGCTGTGATGTCGGCCGACTACTACACGCGGCTGGAACAGCAGCGCGGGCCGCAGCCCAGCGAGCAGATGCTCGCCTCGCTCGCCCGCGCACTGCGGCTGACCAGCGGCGAGCGCGACTACCTGTTCCAGGTCGCAGGGCACAATGCCCCGGCGTCGGTGTCTGCGGCGGAGCACGTCGCCCCCGCGCTGTTGCGGGTGCTGGACCGCCTGGCCGACACCCCGGCGCTCATCTTGTCCAGGCTGGGCGAGACGCTGGTTCAGAACCAGATGGCCGAGGCCCTGTTCGGCGACAAGTCCGGCCGCACAGGCCTGGCGCGCAGCGAGATCTACCGCTGGTTCACCGATCCCGCCGAGCGGGGGCGCTACCCCGAGCACGACCGCGACCGGCAAAGCCGCGCCGCGGTCGCGAACCTGCGCGCTGCCTACGGATCGATGGGCCCGAACTCACGCGCCGGCGAGCTCGTGCGGGCGCTGCAGAAGGCAAGCGCAGAGTTCGCCGGGCTGTGGGAACGGCACGAGGTCGCCCGGCGCTTCGCCGACCACAAGACGCTCATCCACCCTGACCTCGGCCCGATCGAGGTGGACTGCCAGGTGCTGTTCACCGAAGACCAGTCCCAGGCACTGCTCGTGCTCACCGCCCCGCCGCACACCGAGGGCTATCAGAAGCTGCAACTACTCGCCGTCCTGGGACAAGAGCACTTCGCCAAGGCAGGACACAGCTAGGGCGTGCCCTGTTGGATCTTGTCAACCGTCAGCGATCGGCCAGCTGTCGGCACGGACTCAGGAAGCCAGGACCTTGTTCAGGAAGGAGGCGAGGTTGAGCCGGGTGCGGTCGATCTTGGCCTGCAGGGGGAGGGATTCGTCGTATCTCGTCTCGAGACCCGTCGTCTTCTGGCCGCGCAGGTAGAGCGAGCAGGCCAGGTCGGCGCACACGTAGGTACCCACAGTATTGGCGTGCCGACCGGCCGCCCCCGCCCGCGGCGCGGTCAGCAAGCGGACGCCCGTGCCGGGGTGGGCGGTGATGCACAGCGTGCACACGGTGGTCTTGGTGAAGCTGCGGCGGACGCCCTGCGGGGCACGCAGGGTGACTCCGGTCAGCCGACCGTCGTGGTTGGCCACGATGTAGCCGCGATCGGGCGATCCGGGGTCGCGCCAGCCCAGGAAGTCCAGGTCAGCCCAGGGCAGGCTGGACAGCGGCCGGGGCAGGTTGATGCGCTTCGCCTCGCCCTTGGAGCAGTTGACGAAGCACGCGCGGATGTCCTTCTCCTCGAGCGGCTCCATGATTTCCGCAAGCTAGCAGCCGGGCAGGCGGCTGTCGTCTGATTTTCCTGCCGGGGCTCCTTGCCGCCGTCATCGCCCCGGAGCTGAGCGGCTTGCTCCGGGCTGGCTCGTAACGCATCCGTCGTGCATGCGGATGACGTGGCCGCACCGTTCGGCGATGGCAGGGTCGTGGGTGGCGATCACCAGGGTGGTGCCGTGCTCGGCGTTAAGGGCGAGCAGCAGGTCGATGATCTCGGCTCCGGTGGCTGAATCCAGGTTTCCGGTCGGCTCGTCGGCAAGCAGCAGGCCCGGCTGCATGATCAGAGCGCGGGCGATCGCGACGCGCTGCTGCTGGCCACCGGACAGCTGGGATGGCAGGGCGCCGGCCCGGCCGCCGAGCCCGACGGCGTCCAGCAGTTGCTGAGCACGGGCGGCCGGGTCGAAGCCGAGCCGTCGTCGCCGCGGCAGCGCCGGGGCGGTGACGTTGTCGCGGGCTGACAACGCGGGGAGCAGGTGGAACCGCTGGAACACGAACCCGACCGTGGCACGGTAGGCGGCGAGCCGCCCCCGGGCGAGGCCGGTGATGTCGGTGCCGCCTACCTCGATGGTGCCGCTGTCGGGTGCGTCGATCGCGCCGAGCAGGTGGAGCAGGGTCGACTTGCCGGACCCGCTGGGTCCGGTGAGCGCCGCAGTGTCACCTGCTGCCAGGTCGAGGCTGACATTGTCCACCGCGGTGATGGGGGCCGCGTTACCGGAATGGTAACTCTTGTGCACGTCAGCAAGGTGCAGGCCGAACCTGGTCGTGGTCAATGATTGCTCCGTTCCTGGTGCCCGCCGGTGTGCATCATGCTTCGGCCAGGTGACGGGCGGGTGCGGTCCGCATGAGCCGGCGAGCCGGAGTGAGCGACGCGAGCATGGTCAGCGCCACGCCCGCGACGCCGATGCCGGCCGCGGCCGCGATGGCACCGGCGGGTGCGGTGCCAGCGGCGAGCCAGACGCCGAGGACGGGCAGGGCGCATCCGGCGACTGCGCCGGCGAGCGCAGTGATCGCAGTCTCGGCAGCCCCGAGGCGGGTCAGGTCAGTGTCAGTCCATCCGGTGGCCCGCAGCAGCGCCTGCTCGCCGGCGCGGTCCCGGGTCGCGGTGTAGTAAATGTCCCCTGCTAGCGCAAGTCCGAGGACGGCGCACACCGCGGCGGCGACGTAGTCGGCAGCGTGCACCTGGACGATGATGGCCTGGCCGAGCAGAGTTCCGAAAGCGGCGCCGTGAAAGGCCAGGGTAAGGACGGTGAGCAAGGTCAGTCCAGCGACACCCAGCGCAACCCCGGCGGCTGCGAGCAGCGACCGGCCAGGAACACGCAGCACGTTCACGACGGCGAGGCGGGCCAGCGTGCCGACCCGGAGTTCTCGGTACCGACGGCCGCCTGGCACCTGGGCGGTGGCCGTGCCGGGGTGAGCGCGGGCTGCCATCAGCGCCGGGTAGAGGCCCGCGAGGCAGGTGAGCAGCAGCGCGGTGGCGGCGAGCGCGAGATAAGTCCCGGCTCCGAATTTCGTCCCGGCGAGTGGCGCAAGTGCCGCGGCGAGTCCTGCGCCGCCGAGACCGGCGGCGCAGCCGAGCAGCGCGCATTCGGAAAGGATCAGGCCGAACAGGGATCGTCGCGACCAGCCAGTACAGGCCAGCACGGCTAGCTCTGGCCTGCGGGTGCGGACCGAGGCAGCAACTGCGCTGGCGGTGAACACGGTGCCCAGGATCAGGACCAGGAAGGTGAGCAGCCGGGTCTTCTGGTCGATGGCCTTGGAGATGAGTTCGGCTGCTCCTACGCGTGACCACAGTTCGGTCAGGTGCAGCTTCGGCCGGCCGTATTTGCCGGCTGGGTCGGTGATGATGACGGGGGCGGGGGAGGATCCTTGGGTGATGTCGACGTGCAAGCCGGTGCGCTGGTAGATCTCCGTAGCGACCAGCCGCAGCCGGGCCTGCGATGCCGGATCCAGGCCGATGTGGCCGGTGAGCTTGACCCGGATCACGCTGATGGGCGCGGCTTTGTTGATCCCGTCTTTGGGATTGATGTGCAGGAAGCTGCGGACGTTTTCCAGCTCGGGCAGGGAGGAGATGGTGGTGAGCAGGCTGGGCGACACCGATAGCAGCCCGGCAGTGTTGCCGTTGGGCCGCTGCGGCTCGCCGCCCAAGGCCTTGGCCGAGGCCGGATCGGCGCCGGTGGCGGTGTCGGGGAAGTAGGTTTCCATCGGCACCGCTGACAGTGCCGAGGGTCCGTCGGAAACCCTGGCCGGGTTGAAGGTGCCGACCAGGTTCAGCTGCGGCGCGTTCAGCCAGCCGTTGATGTTGCCGCCGGGCGGCGGCGGGACAGCCAGCTGGCTCTGACGGTCGTGCTCGACCAGTTCGCGCACCGCGGTGTCCGTCAGGTCGGGGTACACATCCTTGAGGGGCACCGTCGTATTCGGCGGGAGCGACAGACTGTCTTTTACGACCCGCCCCGGCGGCACGACCTTGGCGGCCTGGCTGGTGCCGTGGCTGGCGTAGCGGACCGGCGACGCGGTCATCAGCGTCTCGAAGTCATTCGCGCCGGTCGCGCCCTCAGCACCGGCGATGCCCGTGGCTTCCAAGCTGTTGGTCAGGTTCTTGCCGGCTAGCTGGGCCAGCAGCCGGCTGTACACCTGCTGCGCGGTCACGGTCATGCTGCCCACCGTGGCCGCCGGGGCCATGCCGGGCAGTGTCGTGGCGAGCGTGTCGCCGGTGGCGCCATTGCCGACCATGGCCGCTGCGGACTGCGGCATCCGGTAATCGGTGACCTGCAGCGCCTCCTGCATCGGGCTGGCGTCGGCGGCCAACACCGGGACGCTGGTCCACTGGCACCGCGTGCCCGGCTGCGCCTGTGCGGCGAACGCCCAGGCGCAGCCGGCGACTTTTCTGGTCTGCGCGTCCGGCTTGGCGGCAGAGTAGCTCACCGGCCCGGCCGACTCGGCCAGGTAGTCACCGGAGGTGATCGCGTGGTCCAGGCCGTCCAGACTGGCTTCTTGCGCCGGGTCGATCGCCTCGACCAGGAACGGGAAGTACCAGCCGATGTCATTCGTCCCGGTTGGCAGCTGTTCGTTGCCGGTCGCGTGCGGGTTCGCCGGGGACGCGGTGTTCCACGCATCCCGCCGGTTGGTGCTGCCGCAGGCCGGCACGATCTCCATGGTGCTTGCCGGGTTGTCACCGGCCTGGCAGATCGCCAGCATGTTCCCGTCCCGCTGGGGGATGGACGGCGCAGGCAAGCCCGGCGGGCTGACCAGCGGGCTCGTGGTCGTGTAGGTGTACTGGTCTTCGGCAGGGATCTTGGTTAGCCCGTTCTCCGAGACGAACGTCGGGGCGAGCCGGTACATCACCTGGGCCTGGCCAGGCGCCGGGTTCGGCACGTGCACCGCGACGTCGTACTGCAGGTAGTCATAGCCGACCACGGCGACTGGGGCAGCTGCGTACACGCCGGGGATCTGCTCGACCTTGTGCCACTGCGCGAGCGTTATGCCGCCGTCGATGCTGCTCATCGCGGTCGAGGAGACCAGGTTGTGCTGCCGTTCCGTCGCGGTCACCGACCTGGCCGGGCGAACCAGCAGGTCATAGGAGGCACGCGAGTCGGCTTCCAGGGTGCCGTGCACGGTTACCTGCTCGGTCTCGGCCGACGCGTCGACCATGGCGAAGCAGGCCACAGTGGCGATCAGCACCGCTATCAGCGCGGCTGAGCGTCCGGGCCGGAACCGCAGCTGAGCATAAGCAAGACGAAGCATCGGTAATCAATCGCGCACGCATAGGTGTTCTTCCAGAAGCCTCAGCATCCGGCCCCAGCAGCCGGTCGCCTGGGCGCGCGAGTGCGCCGACCATTCTTTGTCCGTCCCTTCCCGTGCATCACGGTGAGCATGGGGTGCCAGGGGCTGAGGACCGCGTTGTCGAATCGCCCGTCGAAAACTGTCAAAGTATACATAGTATCCTTGCGAGAAAATGTTAGGCATTGTCATAACAATGCCAAGAAGGCTACGACATCAACGTGGCTCCGCTAGTGCACTTCGCCGGTCGGGACGCCGGACGGCACATCGCCGGGACTCTGCTGGGGAGCACGTCGACGTGCAAGTGCGCCAGTGCGTGGGGCGGGGAGCCTGCGCGCTTTGAACCGCCGTGGTCTTCTGCGCGCCACGCATCCGCTGTAGGTCGTCGGCGGCTTGGCCGCTTTCGTTAATCGATGCCTGAGAGTCCCAGGAGGTCCCGCAGGGCGGCCTGGCCGGCCGGGGTGGGCCGTACTGCCCGGCCGGATCCGACGCGTGCTACCCAGCCGTTGTCGAAGAACTTCTGGCACAGCTTCGCACCGGCCGTCCCGGCGAGGTGCTGGCGCCTTTCCGTCCAGTCCAGACATCCGCGAGCGAGAGGCCGTTTGCCGGGGCGCAGGTCCTCTGGCTCCAGCCTGAGCGCGTCGGTCAGCCAGCCCAGGCCGGCCTGGGTCAGGGCGAAGCCGCCGCTCTGGTCCAGCAGTCCCGCCTCGGTCATCGCGTCGGTCACGGCAACGCCGAGCCGTCCGGCGAGGTGGTCGTAGCAGGTGCGGCCGCGTCGCAGGGCCGCGTTCGCGGTCACCGCCCGTAGCCCGTGCACCGAGTCCTGCCGAGGTTCGATCCGGGCCGATAGATCCTCGATCAGGTGCGCGACTGAGGGGTCGGCAAGCTGCACGTATCGGTGACGACCCTGGCGGCGCTCGACGAGCAGGCCGCCCTCGACGAGGCGGTGCAGGTGCTCGGTTGCCGTGGAGCGCGCCACGCGAGTATGCGCCGCCAGTTCGCCCGCGGTCCACGAGCGGCCGTCGAGCAGCGCGAGACAGATAGCCGCCCGTGTCTCGTCGGCCAGCAGAGCTGCGAGCGACGCAAGGTCGGAGGCCGATTTCATCATCCCATTCTGCGTGGGACACTGTTCGGCCGGTACCGAATGGTCGCGATCATAGCGTTGGTTACATGCAGCAGATCAGCGGCCGCGGTGCCGCCCTTGCCGTCCTGACCGACCCGGCGTTCATAGTGCCGCCGGTTCCGCATGCATCCGCTGGAGTCGCCTGGCTACGCGCCTCGGTTGCCCGGTTCAGCAGCGGATCGGTGCACGAGCGCAGGCGCGCATTGGCCGTCGCGCTCCTGGACGCGATCCCGCCAGAGTCTCTTGAAGTCCCTAGTTCGATGCACCCGGTGGGGATCCTGGGTCGCGCGGTCGGCACCGATGCTTCTGTCATCGACCTGGTGCGGGATGTCGCGCAGGCGTACCAGCCGGGTGTTGGCGACGAATCCAGCGCCGACGTCGCCGTCGACCGGCTCGTGGCGGTCTTCGGTGGTGTCTTCGACGAGCCGACCGCGGCCCGCGTCGGGCTGCTCGTGCAGGCGTGCCAGGCCACTGACGTTCTGATCAAACGGGCCAGACACCGGCCCGTTCACGAGGTGCTGCGCGAGTATCCGCCGGTCCCGGCGACCAAGCGGGAGGCTCTGGCCACCACGGCCGTCGGTGATGTGACGATCGAAGCCGGCGAGGTGGTGCAGGTGCGCCTGGCTGACGACCTGGCGTTCGGCGCCGGGCCACACTGTTGCCCCGGACGCGCGCACGCCTTGGCTCTTGTCGACGGAGCCCTGGCTGGAGACACGCTATGAGCGACTTCGCTGCCCTCCACTGCGCCGGCGACCCGCTCATCCTGCCGAACGTGTGGGACGTCGCCTCAGCTCGTTGTCTGGTCGCAGCCGGCTTCCGCGCGCTAGGCACCACCAGTCTCGGCGTCGCAGCCGCCAATGGCCTGCCCGACGGTGTCGGCGCGACCGGCGCCGAAACGTTGCACCTGACTCGTAGCCTGGCCAAGCTGCCTGTTCACCTCACCGTCGACATCGAAACCGGCTCGGTCAGCGCCGCAGCGGCCGTCGCCGCGGCCGGCGCAGCCGGGGTCAACATCGAAGACGCCATGTGCCCGCCCGAGGCACACGCCGCGCTGATCCGGTCGCGCGGCGAGTCGGCCCGAGATGGTGCTCGCTAGCTGCCATCGCATTGTGTGAAACGGGAGCTGCCGCAGCTATTCGTCAACGCCCGCACTGACACCCACTGGCAGCGAGCCGGCGACCTGGCCGAGACCCTGCGCCGGATACGCCGCTACGCAGACGCTGGGGCCGACGGGGTATTTGTTCCTGGTCTGGCCAAGCCCGCCGACATCGCTGCCGTCGTGGCGGCCGTCGACGTACCTGTCAACATCCTGTTCGTGCCCGGCGAGCACACCATCGCCGCCCTGTCACAGGTGGGCGTGCGGCGGATCAGCACCGGCTCCCTGCTCTTCCGCGCCGCCCTCGCCGCCTGCGCCGACACCGCCCTAGCGGTCCGCGATGGCCTCGCTGTACGGCCGGACCTGCCCTCCTACACGCAGGTCAATGCCTGGCCCCGCGCGGTGACACAGTGACAAGACTGACCGCACCCCCCAGCCCGCTCCGCGTAGACACGCCGGGCGCATCCCCGATGATGGGCGCATGGAGTGGGCCTTCACCGGCGAGGTGATCGAGTGGCGCGGACCGGCGCCGTACCTGTTCGTGGCCATGACGCCGGAGGACAGCGAGGATCTCAAGGAGGAGGCCCGCGGCCTGATCTACTGGGGTCAGGTGCCGGTCCACGTGGCCATCGGCGAGACCCAGTTCACCACAGCGCTCTTCCCCAGGGACGGCCGGTATCTGGTGCCGGTCAAGGCTGCGGTGCAACGAGCGGAGGCGATCGGGGAAGGCGCGGTCGTCGAGGTGGTCTTGCGTCTCGATGTCGCCCGCAGGCAATGACAAGCGGATGGAACTGCGGCAGCCTGACCGCCAGGTCATCGCGGTCGGCGTGATCGGAGACCGCGACCCCGATCCTGCCCGGCCACGGGCTGGCGGACTCCCGGATGTCCGCGCACTCGGATCACCGAGGCATCTCGCCGGAGGGCACCGGACCGCTGGTCGCGGGGCTCAGCGCGGCTGACCGCGACCACGCGCGATGCACCGCATTCTCGCGGGGTCGCGTTTAGTTGTTCCATCGCTTGCCCTTAGCAGGGCCTGTCATCTGCCGACAGAACCGCAGGGCCGGGCCGGACTGAGGTCTGCGCCGCGGTCGCGGCGCACGAACTGCAGGTGGCGGGGCCTTCGAGTCGTGGCAACACGCCACCCGTCCAACGGCGTGCGCCTACTGGCTTCAGACTGCGTGTCAGCGCTCAACGCTATGCGGGAAGCGGTGCACCTCCTGCGGCCAGCCGACCGCGACCGCGATCCGGCCGGCCCAGTACCGCGCCTGGGCATCGTCGGGCACATCGACGACCGCGAAACCGCCGAGGTGCTCCTTGGTCTCGGTGAACGGCCCGTCGGTGAAGACGGGCGAGCCGCTGCTCGCGTCGACGCTGCACAGGGCGGTCGACGCGTCCAGACCGCCGTCGCTGAAGACGAAGACACCGGCGGCTGTCATCTCTTCGATCAAGGCCCTGGCGGACGTGCCCCTCTCGCTCAGCTCCTCCAACGTGAGGTCGGGCACCCACTCGTCGTTGAAGGCGATCAGGTACAGCGCCATCTCAAGCTCCTCTGCTCACGGGCAGCCCGAACGACTGCCGCTCACCTTCTCTACGAACGCACTGGCGTCGATCGACACCCCTGGCAAGACTTTTCCAAGCCTTCCGCATCGCAGTCGGTCGAACCGCATGGGACCGACCCCGTGGTCGCCGGGCTCTAGCTCAGTATCGCCGGGCCTCGGCGGCGAGTTCCTCGATGTGCCGCCAATCCTTCGCGGCGATGGCGCCTGGGGGAGTGAGCCAGCTGCCGCCGACGCATGCGACGTTGTCCAGCTCAAGGTAGCGGGGTGCGGTGGCGGGTGTGATGCCGCCGGTGGGGCAGAACCGGGCGGTGGGAAGAACTGGGGCGATCGCGGTCAGGAAGGCCCGGCCGCCGCTGGCTTCGGCGGGGAAGAATTTCATTTCGCGCTGGCCGTGTTCGACTACGCGCATGGCCTCGGACACGCTGGCGATTCCGGGCAGGCATGGGACACCGGCGTCGTCCATGGCGTCGAGCAGTTGGCTGGTGGTTCCTGGTGAGACGAGGAACTGCGCGCCGGCGTCCACCGCCTGGCGGACGAGGCGGGGGGTCGTGACCGTGCCGGCGCCGACGACCGCATCAGGCAGGTTTTCGGCGATGGCCGCGATGGCGTCCAGCGCGGCGGGGGTGCGCAGGGTGATCTCGATGACCGGGATGCCGCCGGCGAGCAATGCCTGGCCGAGCGGCAGGGCGTGGGCGGCGTCGTTGAGGACCACGACCGGTATGACGGGGGCGATGTCCAGCAGGTCTGCCGGGGTGAGGCGGGTCATCGGGCGGTGGTCTCCAGCGGCTGGGGGATGATGCTGGCGCCGCGTTCGGCAGCGCCGACGTGGCGGCGGAAAGCCGCGAACAGCTCCCGCCCGGTGCCCGTCCAGCTGGCCTCGCCCGGTGCCATGCCCTGGAGCTGCCGTGCGCGGAGCTGCACATCGCTTACTCCGACGTTCAGGGTTCCGGACGTTGCGTCGACATGGACGATGTCGCCGTCGGCGATCTTGGCGATCGGTCCGCCGGCTGCTGCTTCGGGGGTGAGGTGAATGGCGGCGGGGATCTTGCCGGAGGCGCCGGACATGCGCCCGTCGGTGACCAGGGCGACCCGGTATCCGCGGTCCTGCAGCGCGCCGAGCGCCGGGATCAGCTTGTGCAGCTCGGGCATGCCGTTGGCGGACGGGCCCTGGTAGCGGATCACCGCGACGAGGTCGCGGTTGAGTTCGCCGCGGCGGAAGGCGGCCAGGAACTCGTGCTGGTCATCGAAGATCGCGGCCGGCGCCTCGATGCACAGGTGCTCGCTTGCCACCGCCGAGACTTTCATGACTGCCCGCCCGAGGTTTCCCTGCAGTACCCGCAGCCCGCCGTCGGGTGCGAACGGGTCAGCGGCCGGGCGCAGCACCTCACGGTCCGCGCTATACCCCGGGCCGGGCCGGCGCGCGAGCCCGTTACCATCGAGCACGGGTTCGTGCCGGTAGGCGTCCAGGCCGGTGCCTGCGACGGTCGTCACGTCGGGGTGCAGCAGGCCCGCTGCGAGCAGTTCGCCGATCAGGAACGCGGTTCCGCCGGCGGCGTGGAAGTGGTTCACATCGGCCGGGCCGTTCGGGTAGATCCTGGCCAGCAGCGGCACCACAGCCGACAGGTCCGCGAAGTCGTCCCAGGTCAGCTGAATGCCCGCGGCGGCCGCCATGGCCGGCAGGTGGAGGGTGTGGTTGGTCGAGCCTCCGGTGGCCAGCAGCGCCACCACGCCGTTGACGACGGCGCGTTCGTCGATGACGTGGCCGATCGGCGTGTAGTGATCGGTGAGCGCGGTGAGCGCGAGTACCTGGCGGGCCGCCGCTGCCGTCAGCGCCGCCCGCAGCGGCGTGCCGGGGCTGACGAAGCTGGCACCGGGCAGGTGCAGTCCCATGACCTCCATAAGCATCTGGTTGGAGTTCGCCGTCCCGTAGAACGTGCAGGTGCCGGCCGAGTGGTAGGAGCCGGTCTCGGCGGCGAGCAGTTCCTCCCGGCTGGCCCGGCCCTCGGCATACTGCTGCCGGATCAGGCTTTTCTCCGTGTTCGGCAGCCCGGATGCCATCGGGCCCGCGGGCACCAGGATGGCGGGCAGGTGACCGAACGCGAGCGCGCCGATCACTAGCCCGGGCACGATCTTGTCGCAGACTCCCAGCAGCAGCGCGGCGTCGAACATGTCGTGCGATAGCGCCACGGCGGTCGCCATCGCGATGAGGTCGCGGCTGAAGAGCGATAGTTGCATGCCGTCGCGGCCCTGGGTGATGCCGTCGCACATGGCGGGCACGCCTCCGGCGAACTGCCCGATCCCGCCCGCTTCCCGCAGCGCGGCCTTCAGGACCGCGGGGTAGGTCTCGAACGGCTGGTGGGCCGAGAGCATGTCGTTGTAGGAGGACACGATCGCCACATTCGGCTTGACGAAGCTGCGCAATGCCTCCTTGTCCGGAGGGTTCATCGCTGCCATGCCGTGGGCGAAGTTGGCGCAGGCCAGCCGGCCGCGCGCCGGGCCCTTTTCGGCTGCGGCAGCGATCCGGTCGAGGTAGGTGGCCCGGCTGCCAGCGCTGCGCCAGGCAATCCGCTGCGTCACAGCCTCGACAACGGGATGGATGACGCCCGGCTGCGGGGCGGTCACGCCAGCGCTCCTTGATGCCAGTGACGGCCGTCCCGCTCGATCAGCTCGGCGGCAGCCGCCGGGCCGGCCGTGCCCGCCGGATAGCGGTGCAGCGGGACGTCCGTGGCGTGCCAATGATGAAGGATCGGCTCAGTCCATGCCCACGCCGCCTCAACCTCGTCGCGGCGCATGAACAGGGTCGGATGGCCGCGGACCACGTCCATGAGCAGCCGTTCGTAGGCATCCGGTGCACGGCTACCGAACTGCTCGGCAAACGTCAGGTCGAGATCCACCGGGCGGAGCCGGATGCCGCCGGGGCCTGGTTCCTTGGCGAGCATGGACAGCCGCAGCCCGTCGTCGGGCTGGATCCGGATAACGAGCCGGTTAGCCGTCATCGCGCCGTCCAGGCCCGGCCAGATGGAGTGCGGGACGGATCTGAAGACGACGACGATCTCCGATCCGTGCCGCTCCAGCCGCTTGCCGGTACGCAGGTAGAACGGCATGCCGCGCCAGCGCATGTTGTGCACCTCCGCCTTGACCGCGGCGAAGGTCTCGGTGTGGCTGAGCGCGTCGAGTTCGTCCTGGTAGCCCGGCACGGGCTGCCCGCCGATCAGCCCGGCGGTGTACTGCGCGCGGACCGTGTGCGCGCGGGCCCAGCTGGCGCTGATCGGCTGCAGCGCGCGGAGCACCTTCAGCTTCTCGTCCCGCACGCCGTCATCGGCCACGCTCGCCGGCGGCTCCATCGCCACCAGGCATAGCAGCTGCAGCAGATGGTTCTGGATCATGTCCCTCAGCGCGCCTGAGCTGTCGTAGTAGCCCGCCCGCTGGCCGGCGCCCAGCGATTCACAGACGCTGATCTGGATGTGGTCGATCGTGGCCGCGCTCCACAGCGGCTCCAGCACCATGTTGGCGAAGCGCAGCACGAGCAGGTTCTGCACGGCCTCCTTGCCGAGGTAATGGTCGATCCGGAAGATCTGGGACTCGCCGAAGATCCCGCCCACCTCCTCGTTGATCTCGCGCGCCGATGCCAGGCCGGTGCCAATCGGCTTTTCCAGGACCACCCGCGCCTGCTCGCTGACCAGCCCGCGGGCCGCGAGATGCCGGCTGATCGGGCCGTACAGGTCCGAGGCGCAGGCCAGGTAAAAGACGCGGACCCGCCCCGGTGCCTCATCCAGCAGCCCGGCCAGGGCAGCCCAGTCGCCGCCGCCGTCCGCGTCGGCGCTGATGTGATGCAGGCGGTGCACGAAGCCCCCGATCCGGTCACCGGCGAGCGCATCCGGCGGCAGGTGGTTGCGGAGCTCGGCCTCCACCTTGCCGCGGTACCCGGCCGTGCCCAGCCCGGAACGGGACACGGCGAGGACGCGGAAGCCATGCGGGAGCTGGCCATCGGTGTCCCGCAGGTACAGGGCAGGCAGCAACTTGCGCATCGCGAGATCGCCAGTTCCGCCGAAGACGACGAAGTCACACGCCGGGACCATTGCCGCTGGCATGGGCTACTCCCGTGGTCGGGTGTGTCAGCAGGGCCTACGGTAGGCCGAGTTATGCCGTCAATGCAACCAAGTTCAGCACTTCGATTCGCAAAACATGCCAGATATTCATCCTTGTCATACGGAACTGACTGCTGGTTTACTGCAAGGAATGGATCTCCAAGTCGCGCCAGCGGCTCCGTCGGCGATCGCCTACCCGGCCACGGCGGGCCAGATTCTCCAGCTGATCTTGTCCAACCAGGCGAACAGTCGGTCAGAGATCGGCCGCCTCACTGGGCTGTCACGCACCGCGGTCACCGCGCGCATCAACCAGCTAGCAGCCCAGAACCTGGTCGTCGAGGACGCGGCGGCCGAGCCGACGGGTGGCAGGCCGGCCGGGCGGCTCAGCTTCAACGCCGCAGGCGGAGTCGTCCTGGCGGCCTCGGTCGGCCGCAGCCGCGTTCAGCTGGCGGTCGCTGACCTCGGCTGCTCGCTGCTCGCCGAGGAGTCAGCCGAGGTCGATCCGGCCGGCGGCCCGCAGCACTGCCTGCCGGCTCTGATCGACCGGCTGTATGACATGGCCGCCAACTACGGACGCTGCCTGGCGGATGTGCGAGGCGTGGGCGTCAGCGTGCCAGGCAGCGTGGATCTCAGCCTGGGCGCCATGGTGAGCTCGATCGCCCTCCCATCCTGGGACGGGATCGCGCTGCCACCGCTGTTCCGCCGCGCTCCCGGCGTCCCCGTACTGGTGGACAGGGACGCCAACGTGATGGCCATCGCCGAACAGTGCGGCCCGCTGCGCGACGCGCGGGACTTGCTCGTTGTGAAGGCCTCAACCGGGATCGGCGTGGGCATCGTCAGCGGCGGCGCGCTTCAGCGCGGTTCGCTCTCCGCCGCAGGCGAGCTTGGCCACATCCCGCTGTGCGGCAGCACGGGAGTGCGCTGCCGATGCGGCCAGACCGACTGCCTCGAAGCGGTCGCAGGCGGCTGGGCGATGGTCAAGGCACTTCAGGAACTCGGCCGCGACGTGCACCACGTACGGGACGTCGTCGCCCTCGCCCTCTCGGCTGACCCGGAAGCGCTCGGCATGATCCGCGAGGCCGGGCGCCGGGTCGGCGAAGTCCTCTCCGCAGCCGTCACGCTCCTCAACCCCGAGGTCGTCGTCATCGGCGGAGACCTGGCCGGTGTCTACGAGCCGTTCGTTGCGGGCCTGCGAGAGACCATCTACCAGCACTCGACCGCGCTGTCGACCCGGCAGCTGCGCATTATGGCCGCTACCTTCGGCGAACGGCAGGGACTTGTCGGCTGCGCCGCGATGATCAACCAGCTGATCACCTCCGAGCGGGCCGTTGACACCGCCATCGCAGAACGCGGCGGTGAACACATCTGACCAGTGCGCCGAAGAGTGACGGCGTTAGCGAAGTAGCGAAGCCAGCGCTCCTGGTCCGCGCTGGCCACAGCACAAGAGAGCCGGCGCTCGGACAGCGCGCCGGTTACTGCCGGGCGTAAACGCCCGGATCTGCCGCGACGCGAGGTGCGAGCAGCGTGCCATGGCCAGGGACTTGAACCCAGAAGTGATCTCCCCTTGCTGGGCCGGAGTCGAGGACCACACCGTTGGTCGTGCAACTAGCCAGTCAGGCGAGTGCGGCCAATAGCGCCAGGATTCCCCTGTGCCTCCGGTAACCGGATCGTGCTCGGGCCGGCCCGCGCGAGGTTTGATTCATGCTGCCAGTCAAGGCAGCGCCGTGTTGTCTGCCCGTATGCGGTTTTCAATATGCCAGCGATATACACCGGCCCCTAACCTTGAGAGCATGCGTGTGCTGGTCGTCGAGGATGAGGCCTACATGGCAGAGGCCATCCGCGACGGGCTGCGCCTGGAAGCGATCGCGGCCGACATCGCGGGCGACGGCGACACGGCGCTGGAGCTGCTGGGCGTCAACGCCTACGACATCGCAGTCCTCGACCGCGACATTCCCGGGCCGTCTGGTGACGAGATCGCCGAGAGCATCGTCGCGTCCGGCAGCGGCCTGCCGATCCTGATGCTCACCGCCGCGGACCGGCTTGACGACAAGGCCTCCGGGTTCGGGCTCGGCGCCGACGACTACCTCACCAAGCCGTTCGTGCTGCGAGAGCTCGTGCTCCGTCTCAGGGCGCTCGACCGCAGGCGCGGGCACAACAGGCCGCCGGTGCGGGAGATTGCGGGCCTGCGGCTGGATCCGTTCCGCCGCGAGGTCTACCGAGACGGCCGCTACGTCGCGCTGACCAGGAAGCAGTTCGCCGTGCTGGAAGTTCTCGTCGCCGCCGAAGGCGGTGTCATCAGCGCCGAAGAGCTCCTGGAACGGGCATGGGACGAGAACGCCGACCCGTTCACCAACGCCGTG
>DASXIA010000501.1:0-2744 GCA_036488155.1 Streptosporangiaceae bacterium
GAGCCACGGCGGCGTGAACCTGGGTTTCCCGGTCAACCAGTAGGCAGGCACGCCGGCCGGCTCGATGGCAGGATGGGTGCCGGGTTAGTGTGGCTTCAGGCCCATCACTTCGGCACCTATGCTGGTGCAGCGAATAACACCAGCCGTTCAGGACAGCCCTGTGGCCGTCCATCGGTACCCGTGCTCCGGGCGGCCAGTCGAACCGTACCGAAGGCGGACGGCGCACCGGTCAAGGTCATGCAGGTGCGTTAGGTATCGCTGCGCGGTGGCACGGCTCATCCCGGTCAGCTGGGCTATCTCCGCTGCCGAGAGTTCCTCGCTCGCGGTGGCCAGCACCTGTTCGACGGCTTCGAGCGTCAGATCAGAACGGCCCTTTGTCTCGGCCAGCAGGCCGGGCCCGTGCAGGGCGCCGAAGGCGCGGTCCACGCCGCGCTGGTCGAGCGGGGCGCCTCGGCTCAGCCGGGACCGCATCTGCGCGTAGCTGAGCAGCTTCTCCCGCAGCGCGGGGAAGCTGAACGGCTTGAGCAGGTACGCCATGGCTCCGTTCTGCATCGCCGCATGAACGCTGTCAGCGTCCTTGGCGGCAGAGATCACGATCACGTCGACCGGCGGGTGATCTTCCTGCCGGAGCCGGGCGGCAAGGTCCAGCCCGTGCTCATCCGGCAGGTACAAGTCGAGCAGCAGCAGGTCGGGTCGGAGCCGGTCGACGGCGGCGGTCGCTTCAGCGCCGCTATGCGCCTGCGTGATCGTGGTGAACCCCTCGACCTTGTCCACGTACGCGGCGTGTATCCCGGCGACTCGGTAGTCGTCGTCAACGACTGCGACGCGGATCATGACCGCACCAGTTCCTGGCTGCCGGGTTCACTGCCGACGTCCGCAATTCCGGCGGAGGCCGACGGCGCGGCGCCGCTCGCGTCGCGGGTACCCGCATGAGCAGGGGAACGCCCTGGTCGCGGCTGGGCCAGGGGTCCGAGCGCGGCCGCGGCACCAGCGGACATCGAGGCGTCGTCCGCCACGATGCAGCCAGGCAGCACTGCGGTGAACACCGCGCCCCCGTCCCGGCCAACGCTGATCATGCCGGCCCGGCGCTGAGTGATCTGCCGGACGAGGGCCAGCCCGAGGCCGCGGCGGGCTCCGGCCGGAGAAGATTTGCTGGTGAATCCGTCGGTGAAGATCTCATCCCGGATCTCCTCTGGGACCCCCGGCCCTGAGTCACGGACCCGCACGAGTAGGTCGGAGCCCGCCGAGACGATGGTCAGCTCAACCCAGCGCTCTCCGGTAACCTGCGCGGTCGCCTCGATCGCGTTGTCGATCAGGTTGCCGGTAACCGTGAGTACTTCGCTGATGCCGGTGATCTGCCCGGTCACGCAGCAGTCGTCGGCAATCCGCAGCTGCACCGCGCGCTCATCGGCCAGCGCGGACTTCGCCAGGATCAGCGCGATCAGCTTCGGGTCTCCGATAGCGTTCTTGAGCTGTTCGGTAAGCGCGTCCCTGGCGGCCGACACGTCGGTGACGAACCGGATCGCCTCGTCGTACTGGCCGAGCTCGACGAGCCCGACCAGAGTATGGAGCCGGTTGGAGAACTCGTGCGACTGGGCCCGCAGCGCCTCGGTCAAGCCGATGGCCTCGTCCAGTTCGCGCCGCAGCGTCTCCGACTCGGTCCGGTCGTGGAACGTGACGACCCAGCCCCGCTGGCGCGAGTTCTTGTACCGGATCGGCATCCGGTTGACGGTTAGCACCCGTCCCTCGGCAAGGACAGGCAGGTCGGTGCCGACGATCTCGCCACTGGCGATGTCGCCGAGGCGGCCGGCCTGGAGCAGCTCGCGCAGCGGTCGGCCCAGGAAATCCGGTGGGAGGTGGAGGAGCCTGCGGGCGGCGTCGTTGGCGAGCACGACCCGCTCGCTGGTGTCGTATCCGAGCACGCCCTCTCGGATCCCGTGCAGCATGGCCTCCCGCTCCTGTAGCAGCGCGGCGAACTCGCGCAGCTCAAGGCCGAACGTCTGGCGCTTGAGCCGACGGGACAGGCCGAGCGCGGCGAGGATTCCCACCGCGAGCACCGCGAGCAGCAGCAGGCCGAGGCTCGGTAGCGCCTGGGCCAGCTGCTGGCTGACGGTGGTGGCCGTCGGAAAACCGACCGAGACCTGGCCCACCAGCTTGCCGTGGTCGAATATCGGCGCCTTGCCTCTGGCGGTCAGCGTGGGCGCCCGGTAGGCGTGGCTCAGGGCGAGGGTTCCGGTCTGCAGTCCGGTCCACGGCTTGCCGGTGCGGTAAGGCTCGGAGCCATGCGGCTCGGGGTCGTCGTAGATGGGCTTGCCGATCAGCTGTGGATCAGGGTGGGAGTACCTGATCCCCCTGGCGTTCGTGATCACCACGAACAGGGCGTGGGTCTGCTGCCTAGCCGCCATCGCGAGCCGCTGCACCGGGCCAGCCGGGCTCGGCGAGCCGGACTCGACACTCTTGATCACCGTTTGCTGGCTAGCCAGCGTCTCGGCAATCGCGAGTGCTCGGTTCTCGTATTGCTGGTTGAGCTGATTCTCGAGATTCCAGCGCATAACCACGAAGCCAGCGATCGTGATGAATATCAGGACCAGGACCTGCATGATCACGACCTGGGTGGACAGCCGATGCCAGTGCCAGTGCCGCATGTGTTCTCCTGTCCCGCTCCGGCCCGTTCAGGTAGCGCTTGAGCTGGGCAAACGAGAAATCTCGTGCGAATTTACCGCAGTGTAACAAGGGCGAGAGGT
>DASXIA010000515.1:0-16931 GCA_036488155.1 Streptosporangiaceae bacterium
CCAAAGGCACATTCGCGAGCGGGTTCGCAACCCGTCCGGTGTCAGTGCCGTTGCTTATGGTTGCCGGTATGGACACGCGCGAGGCAGCTGAGAGACTGTGATCGTGGCTGCCGAGACTGAGCTGCGGCGCATGCGGCGGGAGGAACTGCGGTGCCTTTTCGACGGCGTCGCTGCGTTGTATGACGCCACCCGCCGGAGTTACCCCGCGGAGATCGTCGATGCCGTTTGCGCGAGCGCCGGGGTCGGCCGCGGTTCCGACGTGCTTGAGATCGGCTGCGGCACAGGCCAGCTCACCCGACAATTGGCAGGCCGGGCGTTCAACCTGACCGCCATCGATATCGGCGCGGCGATGATTGAGGCCGCCCGACGTGACGTGGCAGACCTTATGGTCCAGTTCCAGGTGTCTTCGTTTGAGGACTTAGCGGGCAGTGAGCGGTTCGATCTCATCGTGTCGGCCACGGCGTTCCACTGGGTTGACCCCAGCGTCGGCTTGGCCAAGGCCGCTCGGATGCTGCGCCCCGGCGGCTGGCTGGCGCTGCTGACCACCGAAGAGCGCTACCCCGAGCCGCTCGGGTCGCAGCTGCGGGAGCTGTGGACGAGTTACAGCCACCGGACCGTGAGATCGGCTGGCCGGCCAGCCTGGGTCACCATGCTGCAGGAAACCCCGTTGTTCGGTGAGACCGTCGAGCTCATTCACGCCACTGACCTCCGGCTTCCTGTGCCGGCAATTGTGGGAGTCGAGCGCACCCGCGCAACCTTCCTCAGCTACAGCGAGCAGGACCAGGCAAGCTTCACTGCAGACCTCACCGCGCTGCTGGAGCACAGTTCCCACGTGGACCTCGTTCAGGAAACCCTCCTCTCCATGGCACCGGCGGCCACCTGACGGGGCAGCGCCAGACCGCCTGAAGTCGCTGTTTGACTTCGAGCGCGGACGAACTGCGAGCGTGGGGGCATGCGATACACAACCATCGGAAGTGACTTGCCCTCAGCGCGCAAGGTCAGCGTGCTCAGCCTCGGCGCGATGCGATTCGGCACGAAGACCGACGCAACGACGTCGTTCGCGATCTTGGACCGGTACGTCGAGGCGGGCGGGAATTTCATCGACACTTCGAACAACTACCTGTTCTTCGTGAACGGCACGCAGGGCGGCGAGAGTGAGGCGCTGCTCGGCCGGTGGCGTGCCAGCCGCGGTATCGATGACGAGATCGTCATTTCGACGAAGGTCGGGGCACGGCCGGTCGCGCCGACGACGGGCTTCGACACTCCGCGCGAAGGCCTGTCACGTGCGGCGATCCGGGAGGCTAGCGAGCGCAGCCGGGAACGCCTCGGCGTCGAGCGGATCGATCTCTACTACGCGCACGTTCCTGATCAGACCGGGGTTCCGCTGGACGAGCAGGTGGCCGCGTTCGGGGAGCTGGTTGCCGACGGCGTAGTCGGCCTGCTCGGCCTGAGCAACCACTGGGCCTGGCAGGTTGAGCGGGCACGGAGCCTTGCCTCCGCTGCCGGGGGCGCGAGCGCCGACGTGCTGCAGTACCACCACACGTATCTGCGCATGCGCACCGACATCCCCGATCTGCGTTTCTCGCAGGACGGTGAGATCGGCGTTGCGGACGGGTCCATCCTTAGCTACCTCCGTTCCGAGCCGAGGACGACGCTGGTGGCGTACTCGCCGCTGCTCAACGGCGCGTATAGCCGTCTGGACAAGGAGATGGACCGCGCCTACGACCATCCGGGGACTCGCGCCAGGCTCAAGGCGCTGGATCAGGTCGTGACGGAGACGGGCGCCACGGCAAACCAGGTGGTGCTGGCCTGGCTGATCGGCGGCGCGCTGCCAGTCGTGCCGCTCATCGGTGCATCCTCGGTGGCACAGCTCGACGAGAGCCTGGCGGCGGTCGAGCTGCAGCTCAGCGCAGAACAGAGGCAGCTGCTAGACCGGGCGAACTGAGGTAGCTGTCCGGCGACTCGCACGTGTCGATCGCGTCGGCGTAGTAGCTGATCTTCATGTCGATAGCGTCGAGGTGAGCCGTCATTGTGCCGAGCTGCGCGAGGACCCGCTCGCGGTGGGCCCGCAGGAGCGCGAGCCTGTCGTCTTCGTTCCCGTCGCCAGCGCGGACCAGCTCGGCGTAGCGGCGCACCTCGCGGATCGGCATGCCCGTCGCCCGCAGCTTGGTGATCAGCTCGATCCAGCCAAGGTCGCGTTCGGAGTAGCGGCGATGTCCGGAGCCGGCCCGGTCGACACCGAGCATCAGCCCGTCGCGCTCGTAATAGCGCAGCGTGTGCCGGGTCAGGCCGGTGCGCTCGGCCACCTCGGAGATCGTCAGTTCGCCGGACGTCATGCGCCCAGTCTGGCGCTTGGAGCGTGCTCGAAGTCAAATGCTCAGGTTGGCATCTCGGGACGGGATGTCGCCGCGCGAAACGGCGGTGTCGAGATGCCGGCCACCCGGTAGCGCTCCCATGGGTCGGGGTCATACAACTCGCACTGGGCCGCGCCCTCCGGCGTAGTGAGCAGGCCCGTTGCCCGGCCCTGGCGCATGCTGGCGGTCAGCGCGTCGTTGCGCGCCAGCCGGCCGTGCCAGTGATACCGGCCGTCGATCGGCTCGAACTGACCACGCAGGTCGGCATGGACGACGAAGGTATTCTCGCCGATCCGAAGAGTGGCCGGCCCGGTGTACTGGTCTGCCTGATCCGTGCCGGTCATTTGTCCTGCATCGTGACGGTCGGCACAGTGTCATCGGCACTTCGCCCGGGGAGTGCTTGGTGCAGAGTCAACTGAGGCTTGATCGGTGGAAGTGGGCGCGCCGGGTCGATGACAACGCCCGCATCTCGCAGCACGCCGGACAACGCCGCCCAGATCAGCTCGGTGACATACCCGACGACGTGGACCCGGCTCATGGAGCGCCGGGTGAGCCACCATTCGCCGGTGCTCTGGACTAGCCCGGTAAGGCCATAGGCCCACGGCTCGGCGCCGCCCGAGTCGAGCCCGAACACGCGCAGATAGTCGCCCAGTATCGCGGTCAGAGCCGTGGCGATCATGTCTTTGTCCCGCTGCACGGATTCGGTGCCGGGCCAGCGGGCCAGCAGCCAGTACAGGTTGGGCTGCTCGTCGATGAGCGCGAAGTAGGCGCCCACGGTATCCCGCACGCGCTCAAGCGGCGGCCGGCCCGATTGCATGGCCGGCAGCATCCGGTCGAGCAGAGCCGCTGAGCCTGCCTCGCCTAGCGCCTCCACCAGAGCGGCCTTATCGTTGAAGTACCGGTAGAGCACGGGCTTGCTCACGCCAGCCTCGGCGGCCACTGCCTCTATCGGCAGGTCAGGCCCGAACTTCGCAAGAACGCGCAGGGCGGCCTGGATGAACTCTTCACGACGCTGCTGACGGTGTCCGGTCCACCGGCTCCGGCGGCCATCGCCCGCCATATCACCACCCGTCCCATCACCACGGGGCATAGTCGCACCTCGCGGATTGGCGGCCGTGCCGTTCTTGACCGCACTGTCCTTCTTGACAACATCGCCCACTCGATAGACGCTACCAGAAGTAACCGTTACTTCTAGTCATATCTTCATCCAGCGGACACGGTCACCGTGATCAACGGCAGAGCCATTAGCCCGATGCCGCCTGAAGAGGAGGATCCGTGACGGATACCCGAATGTCGGCAGCGATTAGCCAGGAGACGGTCGCTGGCCGTCTGCTGGCCTCGACGGCTGCGCGCAGCTACGACCCGGACCTGGACATCGACTGGTCGGCACCGCTCGTGCCAGGCAAGGGCTTCATCCTTGAGCACCGCTGTTCCCTGTACGGGACCGCACTGTGGCAGCGGCTCAGCCCCGAGCAGCGCCTGGAACTTGGCAAGCACGAGGCGGCGAGCGTCGCTAGCACCGGGATCTGGCTTGAGCTGATGCTCATGCGGATACTCGCCAAGCACGCCTATAGCGGCGACCCGGTGAGCGCCCACGTCCAGTACGCGCTGACCGAACTGGGGGAGGAGTGCCGGCATACGATCATGTTCGCCCGGATGATCGAACAACTGGGCACGCCGGTATACGGGCCGCCGCCCAGGATCCGCGCGCTCGGCAACCGGTTGCCGGCCCTTGCGTCCGGGCCGTCCATGTGGGCAGCCATCCTTATCGGCGAAGAGATCCCGGACCGGTTTCAGCGAGAGCAGGCTGCCGATGAATCGATCCAGCCCCTGATGCGGATGGTCAACAGGATCCACATCCTCGAGGAAGCCAGGCACATCTCATTCGCCCGCGCGGAACTACCGCGCAGCGTCGCGGAGACCAGCCGTGCTGGTCTGGCCTACCACCAGGCAGTAACGGCCAGGTTCGCCTTCATCGTTGCGAGCAACCTGATCAACCCGCACGTATACCGCTCGGTCGGGCTGGATCCGCGCGCTGCCCGCGCGGCCGCGTTGGCGAACCCGCATTACCGGGAGACCCTCAGGTTCGGCGGCCAGAAAATCGTGGCGTTCCTCGCCGACAACCGGCTGATCGGCGGGCCTGGCCGCTACTGGTGGCGGCGTTCCTTCCTGACCGACTGAGCTCCCGCGGACGGGTCCGAAAACGGCCCAGCGGCCACCGCTAGCGCGGTGGCCGCTGACGTTTACTTCGGCGGCCGTGCTCACACGGCGGGGCACCTTATGAGGGCGGCACGACCTGGTGGAAGCTGGCCGGGACGACCAAGTTCAGCATGGCTAGGTTGGCCGGGGTGGGGGGCAGCCACTGGAAGTTGATCCGGATGAGCCCTCCTTCCTGCAGTCGCATGGGCAGGTATGTCACCGGATTTACCCACAGCGTGAATTGCCCTGAGCTCCCCGTTATCCGGAGGGCGTCGACACCGCCGAGCGCCTGCTTGCCCGCCACGGCGTAGGCACCACAGGCCAGCTGCGAGTGAATGAAGGCTGGCCAGGCGTTGGCGCCACCGGTCAGCCTGATCTGGCCGGCGGGCAGGCAACCTGCTGACGCCGACCCGGTGACTGCCGGCCGTGGGGACTGCGCCGTCCACCAGGTGTGGCTGGGGTAGGTCACCACGGTCGTTGCCAGCGACCCCTTCCCGACAGCGAGCCGCTCATCGAAGACGCGCTGCCCGGTGGCTGTAAAGGCGGACATCTTCGTCGTGTGGTGATAGGCCCAGAGAAGTTCATAGTCCCCCCACCGAGGAGAGCTTGAGCCGGGGGTGCCCGTGCCGTTCACGCCGCCGGGCACAGGCTGGAGCGTAGTTCCCGCCGGGTACGCGGTCCGTGTATAGCCGACCATGTTGGCCATGTCCGGGGCCGACAAAGCGCGCTCGACGCGGGAGATCACGTAAGCGGCGGTCCGGATCTGCGACCCATCCGCTGGCCGGCCGAAGGCCCCCGTTACCTCGGCCACGCTCAGTGCTCCCGCGGTGAGCACGGCCGCTGCTCCCGCGGCGGCCACCGCTCGGGTTGTCATCGTGCGCTTGTGATTGTGCCGGTAGGCCTTCAGCGCGAGCCCCGGCGGAACGCGGACGTCCCGCGTGGCCCGTTCCATGTCGGCGTACAGCCGCTGCTCGAGTTCCGTGGTCATGATCTTCTTCCCCTTGCTGATCCCTGTGTCGCCATTTCTGCGGGGTCAGATGATTCGCTGAGTTCGCGCAGCCTGCGCAGTCCGCGTGAGGTCGCTGACTTGACTGTGCCCACCGAGCACCCCAAGGCCTGCGCCGACTCCGCCTCGCTCAGCTGTTCCCAGTACCGTGCCACGATCACTGCCCGCTGGCGGGGCGGCAGTTGCCTCAGCAGCCGCACCAGCGAATCACGCAGGTCCACCTCGGCGGTGCCGTCGACGGCGGCAGCGCCTGTGGCAGGCTGCAGCAACCGCAGTCGTGTGCGCCGGGCTCGCTGCTGCCGCCAGTTGTCGGCTGCCAGGTGATACAGAGTGCGCCGCAAGTACCCTTCCGGGTCACCCTCGATCGTCCGCCAGCGTCGCAGCAGCCGCTCCAGCGCCGCCTGCAGCAGATCCTCGCCCGCTTCCCTGCTTCCCGCGAGCAGGACCGCCGTGCGCAACAACGGCTGGCCGCGCTCGGCCAGGAACAACTCCAAGTCCGCGGCAGCCCGGTCAGATCCCATGCCATCAGCTCCGTCCTGTCACCAACCAAGTACGGGCCAAGGCACCACAAGGTTGCCTAGCCGAGCGGGCTTCCTGACCAGGCTTCCCGGCTGCGTGCGCAGGCCGCTCGCCCTGGGTGGCTGGTTAGCTGTGGCGCACCGGCGTCGTGCAGGTGGCGACCCAACTCCTGAGTTCGGCGTCGGCAAGCGAGTCGTAGGTCGCGTGCGCATCGAGTACCGCACCGGGTGTTGACGGCACTGCGATCACGAACATCTTCGCGGCGAGGGCGGATGCCGTCCCGGTGCGGGAGTCTTCGAGCGCCACGCTGCGCTCGGGTTCTGCGGCAAGCCGCGCACACGCGGTCATGTACAGGTCCGGAGCGGGCTTCGCATGTTCCACGTCATCGGACGAGACGACGACGTGGAACAGGTCTGCCAGGCCCGCAGAGCCGAGTGCCGCGTCGACAAAGCGCCGCGGGCTATTGCTCGCGACCGCGATCGGCATGCCCCGGCGGAGCAGGATCTCCGCCATGTCACGGGCACCCGGCAGGGCTGGCGTGCCAGCGGCGAGTTCCTGCCACACGAGGTCGGCCAGCCTGGCCGCCAGTGCCGGGCCAGTGCCCGGCAGGCCGAAGTACTCGGCCATCGCCTCGCCGCCGGAAGCCAATGTGCCGCCGATGAGGATCTGCTTTTGGTCTGGCCCGAAGTCGTGTCCATGCTCGGCGAAGATGGCGGTCTCCGCGCGCGTCCAAGCTGACTCTGTCTCGGCGAGAAGGCCATCGCAGTCGAAGACGACGGCATCGACGTCGGTAGGCATGCACATCATGTCCGGCTGGGCTCCGTGTCTTGTCGCGGCGGCCTATGGCCGAGATTAGCGGGCTAGCTGGCGTACGTGACCTTCCCGCCGGCCATGGTCCAGGTGACCGCCGTGTCGTCGATGGCTTCGGGGGTGTCGAGGATATTCACCGACAGGCACGTCAGGTCAGCGGCCATGCCGGGCGCGATGGTGCCGGCCTGGTCTTCCTCGAAGGCGCACCACGCGCTGGCCGCGGTGTACATCCGCAGCGCCTCGTCGATCCTGATTGCCCACTCGGGGCCGACGATCCCGGCGGTGCGGGTCGACCGGGTGACGGAGCTGCGGATACCGAGCAGGGGTTCGTATGGCGCGACCGGGCTGTCGGAGCCGCCGCCTACTGGCAGCGTCATCTGCGTGAGGTAGTCGCGGAGCGGTTCGACATCGCGGGCTCGCTCGGCGCCGATGTAGTGCTGGAATCCTGCGGCAAGGGCGAATTGCAGTGGCTGCTGCGCGGTGACGGTCAGCCGGAGGTGCCGGGCGCGCGGCCAGTGATCGGCGCGTGGATACATCATGTGGATCAGGGTCCAGCGACGGGCGGCGATGGACGACACGCTGTCAGCTGCCTCGAACGCGTCCAGCACAGCGTCGATAGCAGCGTCCCCGACGCAGTGCACCCCGACGTGCCAGTTGGTCGTCGCGGCGGCCTGGCAGATGGCGCGGAGCCCATCCGCGCTGATCAGCGGCTTGCCGTGCGGGTGCTCGCGGTCGTCTGGGTGGACATAGGCGTCCCGGTAGTAGCCCGTCTCCACCCCGCCGTCGGCACCCAGCTTGAGCCCGAACAAGCTGGTCCACTCGCCACGGAACGGCGCCGGCCCGGCTCCGGTCGCGAGCGCGGCGACGGCCTCGTCAATGTCCCGGTCGCTACTCGCGATCCGCCACATCATCCGGACCCGCTGCCGCAGCGCGCCCTCGTCGCCGAGCTGGCGCAACAGGTCGATGTCCTCCGGCGCCAGGCCAGGCTCCACGACACTGGTGATGCCGGCCCTGGCGTAAGCGTCACCGACGTGGGCCAGCGCATGCCGTTTGCGCGCCTCGGGCACCGCGGGCAGCCGCGCGGCCAGTCGCCCGACGTAGGCGGTCCCCACGATGTGGCCGGTCGGTGAACCGTCGCCGTGCCTGATGATCGTGGTGCCGGGTTCGGTGTGACTGGTTTTGTCCACGTCCAGCAGCCGGAAAGCAAGGGTGCTCAGCACGAGGTTGTGACCGCCGCGTCGCATGAAGACCGGATGGCCTGCGGCAGCGGAGTCCAGTTCCGCCGCGGTCGGCATACGCTGCTCTGCCAGGCTCGACTCGTGCCAGGCAGGCGAGGTGACAATCCACTGGCCCTTGGCCGCGCGCTCGGCGGCAGTGCGAACCACGTCGAGGATGTCGGCGATACTCCGGCAGCCGCCGAGGCTCGGCGAAAGCATGCCCATGCCAGTCATCAGCATGTGGTTGTGCGAGTCGAAAAATCCGGGCAGCAGCAGCCCGGCCCGGTGTTCCACGACGGTGTCCGGGCCAGTAACGGCGTCGAGTTCGGCTGCTGGCGCGACCGCCAGGACGCGACCGCCCCGGATCGCGACACCGAAGCCGGGCTTCGCCTCGGCAGCTGATGGTGCCACGGCATCGGCGGTGACCACCATGTCAGCGTGCGTCAAGGGGTTGTCACCTCGGTGGCAGCCGAGCTGCCGGGGCGCCACCGAGTGTGCCTCGTGCCGGCATCCGGCTCCCTGATCAGCGTCAGGCGCGGTCGCGGACCGTCGGTGCGGCCCGTCGGCGGCTTGCGGCGGCCCGCGAGGTATTGCGCCGGCCAGTGGGCGCCGGCCCCGTCGTAATCCTGTTCTGCGGCCGCATGCAGCGTCCAGTTCGGGTCGTACAAGTGCGGGCGGCCGAGTGACACCAGGTCTGCCCGGCCGGCCAGCAGCAGCGAGTTCACGTCGTCGTAAGAGGAGATAGCGCCGACCGCGATGACGGCTACGCCGTAACGCTCGCCTAGCTCGTTGCGGATGCGGTCGGCGTACGGCGTCTGGTAGCTGCGTCCGAACCTGGGCTGCTCGTCCTTGACAACCTGACCAGTCGAGACATGAATCGCATCGGCGCCGTGCTCCGCGAACGCCGCGGCGATCTGCACGGCGTCGTCGACGTCGTTCCCGCCCTGGTACCAGTCGGTCGCGGAGATGCGCACGCTGATCGGTCGATCGGCTGGCCATGCAGCGCGGACGGCATCGAAGACTTCAAGCGGATACCGCAGCCTGTTGCTAAACATGCCGCCATAGGCATCGCGGCGCCGGTTGGATAGCGGCGACAGGAAAGAAGACAGCAGGTAACCATGCGCGCAGTGCAGTTCGAGCAGGTCGAAGCCCGCCCGCGCCGCGGCGCGCGCCGCGTCGGCGAACTGTGCCGTGATCACCTCCATCTCGGCGCGGTCAAGTTCACGAGGCGTCTGATTGCTCGCCCCGTACGGCAGCGCTGACGGGCCGACAACGTCCCAGTTGCCCTCGTCCAGCGGTTCGTCCATGCCCTCCCACATCAGTTTGGTGGAACCCTTGCGGCCGGAGTGGCCAAGCTGGATCCCGATCTTCGCGCCGCTGCTGGCGTGGGCGAAATCGACCACGCGCTTCCATGCCTGCTCCTGCTGCGGCGTGTAAAAGCCGGCACACCCCGGTGTGATCCGCCCCTCCGGCGACACGCACACCATCTCCGTCATGACCAGCCCCGCGCCGCCAAGCGCGCGCGCCCCCAGGTGCACCAGGTGGAAGTCACCCGGGACCCCGTCGACTGCCGAGTACATGTCCATTGGCGAGACCACGACGCGGTTCATCAGGTCAAGGTTCTTCAGGCGGAACGGGTGAAACATCGGCGGACGGCGGTCATGGACCGGCGGCATCACACCGCGCTCGGCCTCGTGCCTGCGATACCAGGTGTCCATGGCCGCGACGAACTCCGGGTCGCGCAGCCGGAGATTGTCGTAGGTGATACGGCGGCTGCGGGTAACGATGTTGAACGCGAACTGCTCAGCGCTCTGACCCACGTAGTGGCCGATGTCCTCGAACCACTCCAGGCTGGCCCGCGCCGCCCGCTGTGTTGACAGCACCACCGGACGTCGCTCCGCCTCGTATGCCTTCAGTGCCGCGTCGATCGTGCCCTGCTCGTGCAGGCAGGCCACCAGCGCCAGCGCGTCCTCCATCGCGAGTTTGGTGCCGGAGCCGATCGAGAAATGCGCGGTATGAGCGGCGTCACCGAGCAGTACGACGTTGTCATGGCGCCACGTCGAGTTCGATAGCGTCCCGAAGCTCTGCCACTTCGAGTTGTTGACGAAGATCTGGTGACCGGCCAGCACGTCACCCAGCAGCCCGGCGATACGGGCGACTGACTGCTCGTCGCTAAGGCCTGGCGGCAACGCGCTCGATGCTGAGACATCGAAACCGGCCCGGCGCCAGACGTCCTCGTGCATTTCGACGATGAAAGTGCTGCCGGTGGAGTCGTACGGGTAGCCGTGCACCTGCATGACGCCGTACGGCGTCTGGCGGATGTAAAACTTGAAGGCCTCGAACACCAAGTCGGTGCCGAGCCAGATGTACTTATTACGGTGCCCCTCGACCGAAGGCGAGAAAACGTCTGCGTACCTGGCCCGGACGGCAGAGTTAGCGCCGTCGGCGGCGACGACCAGATCGTGCTCGCGACTGAGCGACTCGACATCCGGCGCTTCCGTCCGGAACTGAAGCCGGACTCCTAGCCCGGCGCATCGCTGCTGGAGTAGCTGGAGCAAGGTCTTACGGCTCATGGCAGCGAAACCCTGCCCGCCTACCGTCGTGACCGTGCCGGCGAAGTGGATGTCAATATCGTCCCACCGAGCGAAATGCTCGGCCATCTGCGCATAGAAGACAGGGTCTGCATGCTCGATGCCGCCAAGCGTTTCGTCGCTGAAGACGACGCCGAAACCGAAGGTGTCGTCCGGAGCGTTGCGTTCCCACACGCTGATATCCAGTGCCGGGTCCAGGGCTTTGGCCAGCGACGAGAAGTACAGGCCGCCGGGGCCGCCGCCGACGACTGCAATACGCATCGGTAAGTCCTCCAGCTAGCTGAACCAGTTCAAGTATGCTCTATTCATGACGACAGTCAAGTAGGCGATATATGGAATTGGTCAGCGATCACCGGGAGTCATGTCCTCTGTGGCTATAGATGCGGCGTTCGTCCAGGACGCCTATCCCGACCTGCAACCTAGGCAGCTGATCGTGACGCTGTACGGGCTCTATGCGCGGGAGGAGCACAACTGGCTGTCGGTGGCAGCGCTCGTGCGGCTGATGAGCGAACTCGGTGTCGACGGCCAGGCCGTGCGGTCATCGGTGTCCCGCTTGAAACGGCGTGACGTGCTGCGCAGTCTCGCCGTGGCACGGGCTGCGGGCTATTCGCTGTCACCCGCCGCGCTGGAAGTGCTGCGCGAAGGTGACGCTCGTATCTTCCACAGCCGGCGGGCGGTCCTGGCCGACGGATGGGTCGTCGTCGTCTTCTCGGTACCCGAGAGTGAGCGCGAGAGGCGTCATGAGCTGCGCACCCGGCTGTCCCGGCTCGGTTTCGGGACTGTGGCTCCGGGTGTCTGGGTGGCCCCGGCCCATCTGGCGCAGGAGACGGCCGAGGTGCTCGCGCGGAGCGAACTGGAACGGTACGTCGAAATGTTCCGCGGCGATCACCTTGGCTTCACTGACCTGACCGCCAAGGTCCGCGAGTGGTGGGACCTGGGTGAGCTAGCGGCCCAGTCAGCCGAGTTCACCGCGCGATTCGGTCCCGTTGCGGATCGGCTGGCGGTTAGCCCCGCGAGCGATGCCGAGGCGTTCAGGCAGTATGTGCCGATGCTGACAACCTGGCGCCGGCTTCCGTACCTCGACCCGGGCCTGCCTCTCGAGCTGCTGCCAGCTGGCTGGAGCGGCGAGGCGGCGACCGCGTTGTTTGCCGAGCTGAACGGAGAGTTGCGTGAGCCGGCCCGCCGGCACGCGATGGCTGTCATCCATGCCTGACCGGAGTCAGGCGGTAACGAGCATAGGAACAGCGCCGGCCATTCCGCAATGAGCCGGCGCTGCTCGGTTGACGGTCTAGAGGTTGAACGCGGATGTCATGGTGGGGTATGCGGACGCTTCGCCTAGCGGCGGCAGTCCGAGCAACTGTTCGGTGGTGCCGAGCAGCGAGTAATGGTTGAACAGCGTGGCCGAGGTTGCGCCCGCTGGCGTGCTGGGGCTAATGACGATCGTGGCTACCTGGCAGCTGGGGTCGGTTGTATTGGCGGCACAGGCCTCGCCGTTCTTGCCGGCGGTTCCCTCGTCCCAGGTGATGAACACGGCGGTGCTGCCATCCTGGTACTCGGGGCTGTTGAGGATGACCGGCAGGTTGCTGGCGAGCCAGCTGTCGCCGTCAGCAATCGTGCCGTCGTGCATGTCGTCGATGAGGTTGGGGGTGATGAAGGAGAACGCGGGCAGCGTGTTGTCAGCCAGATCGGTCGCCAGCTGGGTGTAGGGGACATCGAGGGTGGCACAGCCCGACAGCGTCGTGTAGTAGGGCGGCGGGTTGTGCCGCACGGCATACTCGCCGGAGTTGGCCGGGGCGCAGTTAGCAGGCATCGATTCGTCGTATGCCTTCCACGTCTCGCCTTGCCCGAAGATGCTCGGCGCAGAAGTGCTGCACTTCTTGGAGGGGCTGCAGTCGGGGTCGAAGGGCTTGATCTGCCTGCCACCAAGCCCGGAGGTGGCGGCGATGTAGTTGGGCAGGCTCGGGTGAGAGATGTTGTGGTAGTTGGTTGCCAGGCCGCATTCTGTGGCCAGGGAATTGATGTACGGCGCCTGCGACGTGTTGCCGATGATGTCGCCGAAGCTGTGGTTCTCCATGAATATCCAGATGACATGGCTGTATGCGGGCGGCGCGGTCACAGTGCCGCATGGCCCGGTGGCCGCCATCGCAGCCGGGGATGGCGTAGCGGCAACGATCGTCGCCGGCCCGCCGCACAGAGCGAGGGCAAGGGCTGCGGTGAATAGGACAGTTCTGCGCATAGGCACCTCTGTCGTCGAGTAGCAGGGGAGGCGGCGTCAGCAGCCGCCGTCGAGAATCGTCCGCCGCCCGGTTGAATGCGGCAGGCCGACTAGCTGAACACCAAAGGTCCGGCTAGCAGCCAGATACCGACATAGCCATTTCCAGTCGGCTCGCCAGAGAATGAGTAAACCTACTCAGGTGCCGGGCTGGGGTCGTGCGGAGGATAGGCGCATGAGCACTCCACTTCGTCCCAGGACCACCGTCGCATTCTTTGTCCAGGCAGCGATTTCCTTTGCTGTCTCACTCTCCGTCACGGTCATCGGCATCGGCTACCTGCATGACTCCCGATGGGTTCGCGCCTTCCTCGCGCTCGGCCTGCTCTACGTCGTTACCTCGTCGTTTACGCTGGCCAAGTGCATCCGTGATCGTCACGAGGAAGAGGCCATCGTCAGCCGGGTCGACCAGGCCAGGCTCGACAAGCTGCTGTCGGAACAAGACCTCCTCCGAATCGCAGATCAGTAAACAGCTGGCTGCATCCCGAACAGATTTCCCGCCGGGCAAACCACTCGCCATTGTGAACCCGCACCGGTAGCGTCTGCGCCATGGCCGGTCAGATGTGGCGGGTCGTCTCGCTCTACCGTGTCATCACCCTGTGCTACGCGGCCGTGTTGATCATCCGCGACCACGGCTTTTACGCGCATCCAGCCGGGGGGCTGGCGGCGCTGGCGGTCATGACGGGCTGGACTGCCATGACCGTCGCGGCCTACCGGCGGCCGGCGGGCCGGGCCGTCTGGGTGATCGTCGCAGACCTGTGCGTCGCGGCGGCGCTGATCGTCAGCACACGCTGGATCGACACCGCGGCCAGGGTCGATGCGGGTGCGCCGACCATTCCTGGCGCCTGGGCTGCCGGGCCCGTCTTGGCGTGCGCGGTAGCCGGCGGCCCGTGGGCGGGGATTGCGAGCGGGCTGCTGATATCAGTCGCCGACTTCGCCGAGCACACAGTCAAGCCGCCTGGCGGCACGTTCAACGGGACCGTTCTGCTGTTGATCGCTGGCGGCGTCGGCGGCTACCTCGTCCGCCTTGGCCTGCGGGCCGAGGCGGAGATCGATCGCGCCGCCAGGCTGGACGCGGCGGCCAGCGAGCGCGAGCGCATCGCCCGCGGGATACATGACTCCGTCTTGCAGATCCTGGCATTGGTGAGCAGCAGGGGTCGCGCCCTCGGCGGCGAGGCGGCCGAGCTCGGCAGGCTCGCTGGCGAGCAAGAAGCCGCGCTCCGGGCTCTGCTGACCGCTGACAGTCAGCCGACTTTCCGGCCAGGGCTGCTCGACGTGCGCAGCCTGGTCGAGCCGTTCGCCGATAGCCGGATCACGGTGTCCTGCCCGGCGACGCCCGTGCTGCTTCCAGCGGTGGCGGCGACTGCGCTCAGCGGCGCCGTCACCGCTGCGCTCGACAACGTCGTGCGCCACGGAGGTCCGGACGCCCGAGCCTGGGTGCTGGTGGAGGACGAGGGCGAGCAGGTGCGGGTCAGCGTGCGCGATGACGGGACGGGGTTCGGGGACGGGCGACTGGCCGAGGCCGTCGCTGAGGGGCGGCTTGGGGTCTCGCATTCCATCGTCGGCCGGCTTCGCGAGGTGGGCGGCACGGCGTGCCTGACTTCATCGCCGGGACTGGGAACGGAGGTGGAGCTTCGTGTCGGGAGAACGTGATAAGCCGCCCGCTCCGGCGGATCCACTGGTGCGCGTGCTGATCGTGGACGACCACCCGATCTGGCGCGAAGGCACCGCGCGGTACCTGGCCGAGGCGGGCTACACGGTAGCCGGGACGGCGGGCGACGGGGCGCAAGCGCTGCGGATCACCGCGGCGACCCGGCCCGATGTCGTGCTGCTCGACCTTAACCTGCCTGACCTGGACGGCGCCGAGGTGGCGCGGCGGCTCCTGGCGGCGCATCCCTCGGTCCGTGTGCTGATGCTGTCCGCCAGCGGCGGGCGGCAGGATGTCCTGAACGCGGTGACAGCGGGCGCAGTGGGGTACGTGCTGAAGTCCGCGCAGCTCACCGAACTAGTCGCTGCGGTTCGGTCGGCTGCGGTCGGCCAGCCGGTATTCACCTCAGAGCTGGCCGGATTGGTCCTCGGCGAGTACCGGCGGCTGGCAGGTGCGGGCGGCGAAAGTTCCGGCCAGGTGAGCGGGGACAAGACCGCGACGAATCGGCCGCCGGTGCCGCAGCTGACCGACCGGGAAACCGAAGTCCTCCGCCTGGTCGCCAAAGGCCTGACCTATCCGCAGATTGCCGAACGTCTGACGCTATCCACACGTACCGTGCAAAACCACGTCGGCAACACGCTGACAAAGCTGCAGTTGCACAACAAGGCGCAGCTGGTGCGGTTCGCCCTCGAGCACGGCGTGGACTGAGAGAGCCGGCGACTGCGCCGGCGGGCCGCCGGGAATAAGACCGCCGTTCCAGCGTTGGGTATATGCAAACGCATATAACTGAGCGGCGGCGGAAGGCAGGAGGCACGTCATGCAGTTCGGGATCTTCTCGGTCAGCGACATCACCAGGGATCCGGTGTCGGGGGAGACGCCCAGCGAGGCGGAGCGGATCGACTCGATCGTGCAGATCGCCCAGAAGGCCGAGGAGGTAGGGCTGGACGTGTTCGCGATCGGCGAGCACCACAACCCGCCGTTCTTCTCGTCCGCGCCGACGACACTCCTTGCTTATATCGCCGCGACCACTAAGAAGCTCATCCTCAGCACCGCCACGACTCTCATCACCACGAATGACCCGGTGCGCATCGCGGAGGAGTACGCGATGCTGCAGCACCTGTCGAACGGCCGGATGGACCTGATGCTGGGGCGGGGTAACACTGCCCCGGTGTACCCGTGGTTCGGCCAGGACATCACGCAGGGGCTGCCGCTGGCGCTGGAGAACTACAACCTGCTGCACCGGCTGTGGCGCGAGGACGTCGTGGACTGGCAGGGCAAGTACCGCACTCCGTTGCAGGGCTTCACCTCGATCCCGCGGCCGCTGGACGACGTTCCGCCGTTCGTGTGGCACGGCTCGATCCGCACTCCGGAGATAGCCGAGCAGGCCGCTTACTACGGCGACGGTTACTTCGCCAACAACATCTTCTGGCCCAAGGAGCACTACGTCCGGCTGATCCGGTTCTACCGGCAGCGGTACGCCAAGCACGGCCACGGCACGCAGAAGCAGGCGATCATCGGCCTCGGCGGCCAGGCCTACATCGCCAGGAACAGCCAGGACGCGAAGCGGGAGTTCCGGCCGTACTTCGACGAGGCGCCGGTGTACGGGCACGGTCCCTCTCTGGAGGACTTCGCCGAGCTGACTCCTCTGTCGGTGGGAAGCCCGGCCGAGGTCATCGACAAGACCCTGACATTCCGCGAGCACTTCGGTGACTACCAGCGCCAGCTGTTCCTGATGGACCATGCCGGCCTGCCGCTGAAGACGGTGCTCGACCAGCTTGACCTGCTCGGCGGCGAAGTCGTGCCGGTGCTGCGCAAGGAGATCGAGGCAAAGCGCGACCCGGAGGCGCCGGACGCGCCGACCCACGCGAGCCTGGTCCGGGCCAAGTACGGTGACAAGCCCCCGCGCCAGCCGCGGCCGAACGCCAACCGCGGCGACAACGTCACTGGCGGCTCCCCCTACCAGGACGCTGCCGCGCAGGCCGAGTGATGACGGGCCCAGTGATGACCGGCCCAGTGATGACCGGCACTGCGGTGTCCAGCAGCAGGCATCCGGCGAACGACGCATGGGAGGCGCTGCTGTCTGCTCACGCCGCGGTGATGAAGAAGTTCGCGGCCGAGGAGATCTGGGCGGAGGTGTCGATGCGGGAGTACGACGTGCTTTACACGCTGGCCAAGTGCCCGGAGCCCATCCGCATCAGCGAGCTGCACCGTCACGTGCTGCTGAGCCAGCCCGCTCTGTCACGCATGGTGGACCGCCTCGTCAGGCGGGACTTGATTGAGCGCCAGCCCGATCCGGCCGACGGGCGTGGCGTCCGCTT
>DASXIA010000006.1:0-3629 GCA_036488155.1 Streptosporangiaceae bacterium
ATGACATTCAGCGCCGGGCGGACGACCTCGCCCAGACGCTCTACGCGCTGCGCGAGGCGGCCCCGGATCCCGAGGACCAGGCCGGGATCGGTGACGTGCTCGCCTCGCTGCAGGCGGTCCGCTCGGCGATGGATGCCGAACGCGCCCCCGGCGGCGCCCGACAGGAACTGGCCGAGGTTGTCCGCCGCCGGCTGTATGCCTTCGAGTCGTCCCTGCGTGCGCTCCGCGCCGGCGATGAGCAAACTCCCTAAGGAGACGCGACCATGTCAGGAACGGGCTGGGCCATCGGCTTGTCCATTCTCTACCTCGTGCTTATCTTCACCCTCGCCCTTCTCAGCTTCCGCAAGGGACACTGGGTTCTGGGCCTGATCGGCTTCGTGTTCCCGGTCTTGTGGCTAATAGGCGCCATCCTGCCCGCGCGCCGCCACCGCCACGGCCGCTGAATGGCAGTCACTCTCCGAGCGAGCTTTCCTCGTCCTCGGTTAGCTCGAGCATCAGGATCTTTTCGTCCCCGGTGCGGTATTTCTGGGCATTGAACAGCATGACGTGACCGCACGTGCCGCATTCGATCCGCACGGCGAAGGTCAGGTCAGCGCCGGGTTCGGCCGGAAACCTGCCATCGGCCAGGAACACCGGGAATTCGCTCATGTCGAGCGACTCGACAGAGCCGCACACAGGACAAGCCCTCAGCCCGAGCCGCTGAAGCGTATCGGAGACTTCGGCCATGAAAGACTGGCGCCAACGCATCCCGCGCCGCTACCCCCGCACCAGCGGGGTAACCACGATCCCCGCCATCAGCCGCAATTGGCCGGAAGACGTGGTTAGAGGGCGTCCAGGCCGAGTTCACGCGTGCGGACGACAGCCTCGCTGCGCGAGGAGACGCCAAGCTTCCGGTACGCGGAGTACGCCTGCGTCTTGACCGTGTTCTTGGAGACATACAGCCGCTCACCGATTTCGGCGTACGACAGATGCGTGGACAACAGCGGCAGAAGCCGCAGCTCGGCGGCCGTGAGCGACGAGGCGCCGATGGAGCGCGTGCTGCCGGTGGCCAGACCGGCTTGCAGCTGGCTAGCCAGCTCAGGCAGGACGCCGAGGTCGGGTCGCTGCTGGAGGATGTCGTGGGCCTGGGCCAGAACCGCCGCGGCCCCCGCGGGGTCGGCGAGCGTGATGTAGGAACGGGTCATCTCGAGAAGGGCCTGGACGGACACGACCGGCAGGGCATAGGTCAGCAGGGGCCTGAGCCGGGACCCCCGCCCGAGGTAGAAGCGCGCCCGGGAGACGTCTCCTCGGTGTGCGGCGGCACGGCTCGCCCACGCGTAGACCAGAGCGCTGGTCCAGTAGTCACCGAGGTGCCCGTTCTCCACGATCGCGGCCGCTTGCTCCGCGAGCATCGTGACCTCGGCCCAGTCATTGCGTTCAGCCGCCACGCCGCACTGCTCGGCCAGGATCAGGCCGACCAGGGGCAAACTGCCGGAGGCAGTGGCAAGGTTGAGCGCGCGGGCGAGAACGGGCCCGGCTCGGGTCGGGTCGCCTTGCAGCAGGAAGGAGACACCCTCCGTATAGAGCATCGTCGCCCGGTAAGGGCTGGCCGGACTCAGCCCCTCCCAGGCGAGCTGCGCGTCGCGCCGCATCTCGCCGATGCCCTTGCGGCACAAGATCGCGCGCAGGTAGGCGAGTGTGGCCTCCATCGTGCTGCCGTCTGGAAGGATCCCGGCCGGGGACGCACGTTCGGCGGCGGCAGCCCAGCGCTCGGCCTCGCTGGGCCGGCCGAGGAGCGCGAAGATCAATGAGCCGTGCACCGCGATCGCCCCGTAGTGCTCGGCTGACGTGACATCCCCGAGCCACTCCATCCAGCGCAGCACCGTCTCGACCCGGCCGCTGGCCCAGACGGGCTGCTGGAGGTGGAGGATGAGCCGGGCCACCCGGTCATAGTCTCCGGCCGTCTGGGCGTGGCCGATCGCTTGCTCCGGCATGGAGTTCGCCTCGAACCAGGCCGCCGCCCGGAAATGGAGATCGGCGACCAGACCGGGCTCCTGCCGCTGGAGTTCGGACTGCAGGAGGTCCCGGAGCAGGTGATGGTAGCGGTACCACTCACGGCGGCGGTCGAGCGGGAGCACCAGCAGGTTCCTGGCTTCCATCTGCTCGAGGACGGCTCCGGATCCGTCTTTCTCCAAGATCGCGTCGCACAGAGATCCGCACATCCGCTCGAGGACCGACGTGCGGGCGAGGAACGACGCTTCCCTGGCTGAGATCCCGGCGAGCAGTTCCGAGCGCAGGTAGTCACCCATGTAGACGTCGTCGCCGGTGAAGGTGAAGCCGGCGCCGCTCTGCCGGGTGCCGGACTTGATGGCGAGCGCGGCGATATACAGCCCCGCTGGCCATCCTTCGGTCCGCTGCAGGAGATCGCGAAGCCTGGCCTCGTCGGCCTCGACTCCTGCTCCCTCCAGGAGCGACTGGGCTTCCGGTGGCCCCATCGCCAGGTCCGCCACGGTGACCTCGAGTATCCTGCCCTGGGCCCGCAGTCGCGCCGTCGGCAGCGGCACGGCGTTGCGAGAGGCCAGCACAAGCTGCCAGCCCGGCGGCAGGCGCAGGGCGAACTCGGCGATCGTATTCAGGCACTGCCGGCTCGTGACCGCCTCGGTGTGGTCGACCAGCACCGTCACCGGCGGCGGCACCGAGGCGACGGCGGCCACGAACCTGGGCACTACGGTGATATCGGCGCCCGAGGAGGCCAGCGCCGAGAAGATCGCCGGGTCGACGGGCCCGATCCGGCTCAGCGCTACGGCCAGCGCACTCAGTAGCACAACGGGATCGTTGTCGGCGTCGTCGCAGGACAGCCAGGCCACCCGCGACTCGGTCCGCTGAGCCCATTGCGCCATCAGCATCGTCTTGCCGTAGCCCGGCGGCGCAGCCAGGGTGATGACCGGCACCCGGGTAGCGGCCAGCCGCCTGAGCAGAGCGGTCCTGACGACAATTCCCGGCCGGATCCCGGGCGGGTGAAATTTCGACTCACGCAGCTCGAAAGCGAGCCCCGGAACGGTCTCGCGTTCCCCGTCCCGCGGCACGGGAAACGCGTCGGTGACCGCCGGATTCACGCTTACGAACGTACTCGCCCCGTCAATGCGGCATCAACGTGACGTGGCCGACGTAGCAGTCTCAGTTAGGCTGGCCGCTCGCGGCCAGGGCTCAGGTGCCGAACAGCTTCGCCTTGGCGGCGCCGAATTCCTCGTCGGTCAGCACGCCTTGCTGGTGCAGCGCGGCCAGCTGGTTGAGCTGGTCGAGCATAGCCGACGACTGGGGCGGAGCCGCGGCCGGGGCGGGCGGGGGCGCGGGCGGCGGCGGCTGGTAGGCCTGCTGCTGTTCCAGATCGCTGATGCGCTGGTCCTGATCGGCCTGGTACTGAGCCTGCTCCTCCTGGCGCCTAGCCACATGCTTCCCGGCCATGTACGCGCCACCACCAACCGCCGCGGCACGCAGCAGCGGGCGTCGCCTCCTGAACATCATTGCCTCCTTGCTAAGTCAGGCCCGGGTTACACGTCATCCGGGAGGGAAAGGCCGAGAGCCAGCATGAGCTCGGGCGCGGCCGCGATGATCCTGGGTCCGCCGACCTGCGGGGCGACGGCGATCAG
>DASXIA010000022.1:0-3048 GCA_036488155.1 Streptosporangiaceae bacterium
ATGGACGTGACCGATCCGGAACCCCTGCCGCCGGGACACCCGCTCTGGGCGCTGCCCAATGTGCTGATCACACCACACGTCGGCGCCTCTACCCCGGTATCAGCGAGGACGGCGGAGCAGTTCGTCCGGGACCAGGCCGAGCGGTACCTGTCCGGCCAGCCGCTGCTCAACGTGATCACCGGCGATTACTGATTCCGCAGGTCAGAGCATCAGTAGCAAGTGGCCACCAAGTTGTCGCCGTGTATAGGCCCTACCTCAATCGAAGCGTGACCTGGCGCCAATAGAGTGCTTGAGCTTCACTGAATAGACATGACGTTAGACGTCTCCGGCGGACCCGTCTTATCCGCCGGGACTAGTGGCACCGTCTGCACCGCCGCGTGCTGCCGTCGCTCAATGACGAGTCGCAGGCATGACCTCCCTGCGCGGCATGCGGCACTCGGTGCCGTCTTTGAAACATTCGGCCCGCGCCGCGGGACGCGGCCGACAGGAGGTCTGGTGCCCGGATGCCCGGTGCAGGCGGTCGCATCCGCCTGGCCGCGATGAGCTGGCCCGCGCCTGCGTGGACGGTCGTCGGGCTGCTGCTGGCCATCGCGGCTGTAACACTGCTGATCCGTCGGCTCCGGCAGGGTGACCCCGGCAGCAGGTGGCTGGCCGTTACCGCGGCCGCCTGGGGTGCGGCATTCGCGGCGCAAGGCGCGGGCGCGGACACGGTAACGCCCGTGGTCCAGCTCACGCTGACAGACCTGCTGGCGCTGCTCGGGCTGCCCGCTCTCGGCTTTGCCTTCCTTCGGCTGGCCCAGGCAGGCCAGCGCGAGACGAACCTTCGCGTGGACAGCCTCAGCCAAGGCCCAAGTTCGGGGCAGCTGACTGACGGCTGCCTGCTGGCGCTGTCGGTATTTATCGTCGGCTGGATGGCTCTGCTCAGGGACGCCTACGCCGCGAGCGGCGTCGGGCCGGGCGCCTTTGCCGTTGACCTCATTCATCCGGTCGCCGACCTTGTCCTGCTCGGTGGCTCCCTCTGGCTGGCCGTCCGGGCCGGACGTCGCGCGCTGACCCCGTATCTCGCGTTGTGTGCCGCCACCGTCGGCGACTTCATCGCTGTGCAAACGCGCACTAGCGGCACGCCAGCGGGCTCGTGGGCGCAGATTGCCTGGATCGCTGCGATCGTGCTCCTCGGAGCACGCGGGTTGCAGAACTTCGGCCCACCGGGCCAGCCGAAGGCGCCGGCCGCGACTGCCGCTGCCGAGCCGCCGCTAAGCACGGCGATCGGGCTAGCGGCGGCCGGTGCGGCAGCTGTCGTTTCCCTGGTATTCGGGTCTTTGACCTGGGGGCGCAGCGGGACGCTGCCAGTACTACTCGGCGGCGTCCTGGTGCTGGTCATCATCGCGAGGATCGGCGGGCTGATCAGGCAGGCTGCAGCCTCCTCGGAGCTGGCCGAGCAGGCCGCCCGCCAGTTCCACCAGCTTGCTGACCGGACCAGCGATGTCGTGCTGCTGTGCGACCGGGGGGGCGTGATCAGGTACGCGAGCACCGCGGTGTCGCGCTACGGATACGCGCCTGACCTGCTTTCCGGCACCGCGTTGCCGGACCTGATCCATCCTGATGACCTGCCCGGCTCGATCGAGGCGGCTACGGCGATCTCGTCTGACTCGGCTCTGCCGACGCCGAACCTCGCCTGCCGGGTCCGGGCATCCGACGGGACCTGGCGTCACGTGCAGGCCACGGTGTCCCGGTACCGGCAGGCGGCCGGGCCCGACCTGTTGCTGGTGACCGCCAGGGATATCAGCGACCAGGTCGCGCTGCGCCAGCAGGTCACGCACCTGACCTTTCATGATGGCCTGACTGGCCTGCCGAACCGGTCTTACCTGGAGGAACGGGCCAAGGACTTGCTAGCCAGGCGCCGTGAGATGCCGGGCCAGGTGCCCTCTGCCGACACCACGCGGACCGGGGCCATCTTCGTTGACCTCGACGGCTTCACGGCGATCAACGACTCGGTCGGTCACGGTGCGGGCGATCTGGTGCTGGCCCAGGCTGGGCGGAGGCTGCGCGGTATTGTGCCTGCGCACGATACGGTCGCCCGATGGGGCGGCGATGAGTTCGCCGTGCTGATCGATAACGCGTCCAGCCCGCAGGAGATCGTCGACATCGCCGAGCGCCTCGCTGGCGCGATCGCGGCGGAGCCGTTCCAGGTGGCGGGCCGGGAGATGTCGATCACCGCCAGCCTCGGCGTGGCGTTCGACGACCCAGACGTTGCCGAGCATTTGCTGCGCAATGCCGACCTGGCCATGTCCAGGGCAAAGGACACCGGCGGAGGCCGGGTAGAGGTCTTCGCTGCCCACATGCATGCCGACGTGGTCAGGCGACTCGAGCTTGCGTCCGGTCTGCGCGCCTCGATCGATGAGGGCAGCCTTGGCCTGGAGTATCAGCCGGTAATGGAACTGGCCACATCGCGGGTGCTCAGCGTCGAGGCCCTGGTCCGCTGGCCTCGGGACGGTGAGCAGGTACGGCCCTCCGAGTTCCTGAGCATCGCGGAAGATTCCGGGCTTATCGTTCCGCTCGGCGCCAGCGTACTGCGAGACGCCTGCCACCAGGCTGCGCAGTGGCGGGAAGCAGGCTGGCCAGTCGGGCTCTCCGTCAACTTCTCGCTCCGTCAGGTCAGCGCTGCCGGGTTCGCCGAGTGGGTGCTGACGGTGCTGGATGACGCCGGCCTGGACCGTTCCGCGCTGACCCTGGAAGTAACTGAGCGGGTGCTGATCGAGATCGAGGACGACGTCATGGACGGGCTCGCCACGCTGTGGCAGCTTGGCGTGCGGCTGGCGATCGACGACTTCGGTACCGGCTACGCGTCACTGGCCTATCTGCGCCAGTTGCCGGTCGACATCATCAAGATCGACCCGTCGTTCGTGGCAGGCCTGGGCACCGATGGAACGCTGGCGATGTTGACGCGGACGATCGTGCAGGTCGGGCACGACCTCGGCATCGAGATCGTGGCCGAGGGGATCGAACGGCCTGAGCAGCTTGAGTTGCTCAGGGCGATGGGCTGCGGCC